>CAZMWZ010000117.1:0-9363 GCA_964570045.1 uncultured Spirochaetaceae bacterium | reverse complement strand
CGCCAGGCCCCCGCGCCGGCCAGGATGCTCTGGCTCACGGCCAGCGCGAGGGGGATGCCCTGCTCCCGCACGGCGTTCGGGGGGTAGCAGTTCTGCAGCAGCATCCACGAGCTGCGCCCCGACTCCGCCACCAGGCGCAGGAACTCCCGGATGTCGCCGCGGCGCAGGGCCGCCGCCTGCTCCCCGGCGCGCCGGTCCTCATCGTAGAAATGCAGGGCCCGCAGGATGGCGCGGTCGCCCACGCCGCGGCGCAGGGAGGCGGCCTCCTGCAGCAGGAGGTCCCGCGACGCGCCGCGGAGCGTCTCGGCCCCTAGCGCGCGGGCCGTTTCCTTCATTTCGCCCTCGATGGCCGCGTAGTCCCCGGTCAGGTCCGCGTGGTGCCCACCGGTGTCCACGATCACCAGCGCCAGGCCGGTGGCCTCGAAATCCAGGTTTACCTTCTCCACCACGGGGCTGGAGATATCGGCGAAGTCGATGGCCACGAAACCCCCGACCGCGCAGGCGGTCTGGTCCATCAGGCCGCAGGGCTTGCCGTAGTAGAAGTTCTCGGCATAACGGCAGGCCTTGGCCAGCTCTGTGGCGGGGATGCGACCGCCGTTGAACAGGTGGTTGATAATCGCGGCCACGGTGACCTCGTAAGCGGCCGAGGAGCTCAAGCCGGAGCCCTTCAGCACCCTGCTGGAAAGGCAGGCGTGAAAGCCGCCGGCCTCATAGCCCAGTCCCCGCAGGCGCGAGCAGACGCCGCGGGTCAGGGCGGCCGGCTGGAAGCGCTCCTCCTCCTGCACCTCCGGGCGGTCCAGGTCGATTAGCTGACGTTCGTAGCCCTCCGACTCGATCACCGCGATACGGTCGGCTGCCCGGGCCGCCACCGCCGCGACGTCCAGGTCCACGGCGGCGGCCAGCACCCTGCCGGAGTTGTGGTCCGTGTGATTACCCCCGACCTCGGTGCGCCCCGGGACGCTGAACAGGGCCGCCTCGCGGTCGGCGGGAAAGGCCGCCGCGTGGCGCAGGAGAAGCGCCTCGAAGCGGCCCCGGCCGCCCTCCACGGCGCTGGGGCTGGAGCCGTACAGGCGTTCCAGCTCGGCCCGCCCCCTGTCGGAGCGCAGTGCCGCTGTCAATGCTGCGCGTGATCTCATGGCGGAAGGATTATGGCACGCGCTTCCCGCAAAAAAAAGGCCTTGCACTCCTGCCAGCTGAACGGCTCCCGCATGACCGGCTGAGGTTCCTGCTCCGCGTCTTCAAAAAAACACAGGCTCTTCAGGAGCTGGTATTCGTTCACCCTTCCCTTGCCGTACTTCCCGGGCAGCCAGGAGAAAAGCTCCTGCAGGCCCTGACCCCTGCGCAGGATGCAATACAGATCGACGAAGTCCTTGCGGCTGCCGCGGTTGGCGATGGCCACCAGCTTCATCAATGCGATATCGCGGACATCGGCCACTTCGAAAAAACTGTACGAGGCGGTGGGGAACACGAAGGGATCGCGGATCAGGAAAAAGGAGAACTTGAGCCCTTTCAATAGAAGGGTCAGGGTACGGTCATCCTCCAGCAGGACCTCGGAGGGACCCAGCGCTTGGAGCGTTTCCAGAAGCCTGCTCAGATCAGCCGCAGTGGTCTTGAAAAAAGCGAAGCCCTCCGAGACCCGATGGCCGAGATGCATGGCCAGACCCGTGCCGCCGGCCAGGGTCCACCCGCGCAGGGTCCGAGGGAGGTGCGCGGCTATCCCAGCCAGGAAATCCTGGCTGCCCTTAGGGAGGACTTTTTTCTGCATTTCACCCCCTCCTGGGCGAGCATGGCCGCCCAGAAACGAGTAGTTTTATCCGAGGAAAAGCGGAGACAGGCCACCTGCTGGAGGAACGCGCCCTTGCCAAGCAGCCCAACCAGGGCTTGGACGTCAGCCAGGCTGCCGAGCTCCAGTACCCGGCGTACGACCCACTGCGGATGTTCCCTGAGATCGGCTACCTGCAGGGGCTTGTCCCAGAAAAGGCGGCGTATCCTCCGCACAACGACTTCCCTGCCCGGCTTGGCGCGTTCCGGGCCGAGGGGTTCCAAGCCGATCACCAGCCGGCAGCCCAGAGCAGAGGCCAGCTTCTGCAGCGTGTACACCTCGAAGCGGTGCCAGCCGTTCTCGTACCTGGAGATCGTCGCGGCGGAGGTCCGTACCCGTCCGGCCAGCCGCGCCAGCGAAAGTCCGAGCTCTTGCCGGCGCCGCTTGAGCGCCTGGGATATTCCTGAGGTCTCTACTATCACAATCTCTTATCATAAATGATAATGAAATAAGCGCAAGCGCGGCGGCGACGGGGTGTGTCCGGGCAGCGCTCAGCGCTTGACCCCGCGGGGACAGGCGGCGCATGATCGGGCCCATGGAAGCGGAAGTGCGCTATTGGCTGTGCCGGCCCGACCAGATCGTCGCCCGTCGCGAGGCCTGCCCCGTGGCCTACGTGCCCATCGGCACCCTGGAGTGGCACGGCCCCCACAACCCCGTAGGCGCGGATACCCTGCAGGCCGAAGGGCTGGCCGTGCTCTGCGCCCGCCGGGGCGGGGGGCTGGTCCTGCCGCCTCTGTACTACGGGGAAAGCCGCAGCGAGTCCCTGGTGGACGTCACCGGCGCCGAGCACGAGGAGGTGGCCCGGGCCATGGGCCTGCCGCCGGAAAACTTCCTGCCGGACCGGCAGCCCTTCTCGGCCACCGAGCAGGTCCTCAACTACCAGCGCCTGCTCGTGCACATCCTGGCCGAGGCGGAGAGCCTGGGCTTCCAGCTGGGGGTGCTGGTGGCCGGCCACTACCCGCTCATCGACCACGCCCGGGCGGCGGTGCTGCTGTTCAACAAGCGCCGCTACAGCAAGTACCACGGCATGCTCGCTTGGGCCTGCCTGGACTACCTGTTCCTGGAGGACCGCTACCCCTACGCTGGCGACCACGCGGGGGGCTGGGAGACTTCGCACCTGCTGGCCCTGCACCCCGAGGCCGTAGACCTGGGACGCCTGCCGCCCATAGGACAGCCGGTCACGGGCGTGGAGGGCAAACTGCCGCCGCAAGAGGCCAGCGCCGAGCTGGGGCGGCGGACCCTGGAGGAGTCCGCGGAGCATATCCTGCGGGAGGTCCGGCACCGCCTGGAGAATCCCAAGCTATACCGGCAGCACGGCTGGTGCCTGCGCGAGGGGCTCTGGCGCACGCCTGGCTGACGGCGGGCACGGCGCAGCATGCTTCAGCCGGAAACACACGACCTTTCGTAATCGGTGATGATGGAGCCTATCCGCCGCTTCTGCTCGTTTTTCAGGGGCGCCTGTTCCCTTCGACCAAGCTCTTCGGCGACCCGACGTGCTCGTTCCACGATATCCGGCGCCCCATCCCCCCGCCACTGCTCATGCCGCTGCCTGCACAAGACCTTCGCTTCCGACCACTCCCCGTTACGCAAGTGCGCGAGTGTGGTCGGGTCTTCCAGGTAATTCCCTCGGGGCCCGACCCTGCCAAATGCCTCGCGGCATAGGTGCTGCTCGTCGACTTTCATCCCCCGGGCGATGCGCCGGACCAGCCCACAAAGGTCATTGTCGATGACCAGCTGCTCCAGGCTGGCAGTCTCGCCGCCGGCGAACATGCCCGCGTTCACCATTAGGTCCGCGCCGCTGAGCAGGCAGAGGAGAAGCTGCATGGTGTTTTCGATGCCGATCTGCTCGTCCAGGCAGTGGCTGTCCGATGAGGGGAAGCAGCCGTGGGTCGGTAGGCCGTAGAATCGGGCGAGCTGCGTGCCGGCCATCAGAATCAACGCCACTTCGGGGCTTCCGAACACCGCGGTCTGGGCACGCATGTCGAACTGGCCCCCGGCGTTATAGCAGAGCAGCGGCGCCCCGGGTCGTACGAACTGGGCCATGACCACCGCCGCCAGTACCTCGCAGTTTTTCTGGACCAGGTTTGCCGCCAACGTATAGGGGGAAGTAGCCCCGGCCAGGGGCCCGGGAAGTATCGTGCAGGGGAATCCCTCCCCCACCATGCGCAGGAAGCCTTTCAGGGTTCCCTCGTTCCAGAACAAGGGGCTGGATGGGGAAAACTGGCAGATGCCCTGGGGTGCGGCTCCGATGTTCGCCTCTCCCGCAACCACCTTCAGGATCTCGATCAGCGCCGCGGTTTCCTCGTCGTTCTCGGGGGCGAACAGGATCGGCTTGGTGGTATTGTCGAGCACCGCCTCCACGGCATGCAGGAGGGCTGCGGGAGCGGTTACATCGTGGGGCACCGCCGACGGGCCTACCAGGTCGAGCTCTTCCAGGTGCTGCGCCACCCTCGCGTACCTGGCTACATCCGCCTTGGTCGCCGGCCTCCGCGCTCCTGAGGTTGTCTCCAGCGTGAAGGTCGCGTTGAAGCCGGCCGCGAAGCGCGGCGGGCAGCCCCGACCTAGGGTAAAGCGCTTGAATTTGTCCCGGTCGAAGATCTCGACGCTCGGCGGTGTCAGCGCGATCCCCCGCTGTACCTGCTCAGGGGAGAACCTTACCCGCTCCCCCTCATGGTCCACCTCGAGGCCCTTGCCCTCCAACAGGTACAGCAACTCCTGGCTGCGCAGGCCGATTCCTGTATCCTGCAGGATCTCTTTGCTAGTCCGGTCGAGGGCGAGAATTTCCTCGGGGCTCAGTACCTCAACGGCCGTCGGCGTCATTACAGGTAGAAACTCAGAAACTTCTCTTCCAGCGTGTAAATCTCCGGCCCGTAATAGTGGTACGGCGTGTACAGGTACGCCTCCATCCTGGGGAAGAGGGTGTTCACCAGACCCTTGTCCTGCGGCTTCACCACGATGTCGGGCCAGGATTCGTACAACTGCTCGACGTCACGGTCCCCGAACAGCAGCCGGATCCAGGCATCCGGAGGGATGTTGAGCGTCCCGCCCTCCGCACCCATGGAGGTGTCGACGAACCCGAGAGGCTTCACTTCGGCGATCCTGCCCTCCACGATGCGGAGCAGGCAGGCCTCGGTGAACTGGTTCAGCACGAAGTCGGTCGTGATATTGCGGTGCGCGGAGCCTGCCAGGCGCTTTTCCAGCACGGGGGCGATCTTCATTAAAAAGCCGCTGAGGGAGGGGATGCGGAACTCCCACTGGGTGCTCCGGGTGAGGATGCTGCCCAGGCTGCGGGCGAGTCCGGCCAGCGTGCCGCCGGCCGGCCAGTTGATGAGGATCTCGTCGCAATCCCTTTTTAGCAGCTGCAGCAGCGCCAGCCCCGTCTCCTGGTCCGGGAGGCTGCTTTCGAAGATATGAACCGTCCGCTTGTTCCGCACCTGGATCACGTAGCCCACCGCGCACCCGGCTTGCTCGGCGACAAAAACTGGGAACTTGACGGAGTCCAGCAAGTAGCGCCAGTGGGCCTCGCTCCTGTCCAGGTAGAGGTCCAGGCCGGCCACGGCGCGCGGGTACAGCCTGGCCAGCAGCGGGATGTCCGCAAGACCTGCCAGCCGCAGCCCGATGGGGACCGACTTGCCGGGCGGTGCGTCCGGCACGCGCCAGACCGGCAGGGACTGGGTGGCCAGCCCTTCCACGCAATAAGAGTAGCCGAACTGCCGGTAGTAGTATGGTATTCCCCACAGCAGGACCAGGTCGTAGCCCCGGGCGTCGACCATCCGGTGCAGCCTCTCGATCTGCTTGCGCACGAGCCCCTTCTTCCGGTACAGCGGGTGGGTGAAGATCATCTCCAGCTGGACGGCGTTGAGCTGGACGCCCGCGAACCTCAGGTGCCAGGGGAAGTAGCAGCTGGTGGACACGACCTCGCCCGTGGTCGTGTTTTCGACGATCTGGAACTCGTCCAGCTTCCGCTCCGGATGGAAGCGCAGCAGGCTGTTGGCCGTCATCCCTTCCACGATGTTCAGGTGCTTCGTCAGCACTGCGCCGAACCTGCGGACATCGTTCTCGTCGCGCACCGAACGCAGCAGCAGATCCGGCGCAATCTTCTCCTCGGCTGGGAGCATCGCCTACTTCTCCATCATCCGGATCGCCTCCCGGATCAGCTCTGCCATGTGGGTGGCGGCCGGAATCGACAGGAAGATCAGGTTCACCGTGATCAAGCGCTGCATCAGGTCCTCGGTCACTGGCGTGAGGCCCCAAGTGTAGCGGTAGTTGCTCTTGGCCGTGTAGAGGGGGCAGCGCACCGGGCAGTCTGGGTGTGTGCGGTAGGCCGTCGATTCCCGGAAGAAGGGGAACTCGTAAGCCGGAAAGAAGTTGAAGCCGAAGCGCAGGCCGATGTCCAGCTCCTGCTCCACCTGCTTGAACTTCTCGTAGGACAGCCCGTGCTTGTCCCCTGCCCAGGTGCAGGACCACCAGTAGCCGCTCATCCGGGCCTGTTTCGGCACGTGGCGCGCTTTCAGCCACTCGCAGCCCTTGATGGCCTCGTCCAGGATGGCGAGGGTCTTGTTGTAGGTGCCGTTGATGATGGCGTCCACCTTCTCCAGTTGGGCCAGCCCGACCGCGGCGGTGACCTCGTTCATGCGGTAGTTGATGTAGACGAACTGCGGCGACTCCCCGGAGAACCACCAGGCCGTGCGCATCTTCTCGAACAGCTCTTCGTTGTTCGTCACGCTCATGCCGCCGTCCCCGGTGGAAAGCTGCTTGAACTCCTGGAAGCTGAACACGCCCAGGTCCCCGAAGGTGCCCGCGTGCTTTCCCTTCCAGGTGGCGTTCATCGCGTGGGCGCAGTCTTCGATCAGGAACAGCCCCTTGTCCCGGCAGATCTCGGCGATCGTGTCGATCTGGGCGCACTGCCCCCACATGTGCGTGACGATCACGGCCTTTGTTAGCGGCGTGATGTTGGCCAGCAGGGAGTCCGGGTCCAGGTTGTAGGTGTCCCGCTGCACATCGGCGAAGCGCGGCACGGCGTTGAAGTAGATGGCCGCCAGACCGCCGAAGTGCACGATCGGGTCCACGATCACCTCGGTCGCGGGACCCGCTCCCGATACGCTGACCCCCTCGACGAGCCCCGACATGGCGCTGTTCTTGGCCATGGCCTTTTTCGCCCCTATCTTCCTGGCGAAGGCCTCTTCGAAGCGGCGAGTCATGCTCGTTTCGCCGATGTAGTTGCTCAAGCTGTCGCCGCGCAGCACCTCGGCCAGGTAGGTCAGCTCGAGTTCACCGAGCTTACGCAGCTCCCGCGCCCCGAACTTCGTGTCGATCAGGTGGTGGGCCCTTTGCCCGGCCTTTTCACGTTTTTCCGCCATCGTTTCAGCCTCCTCTACAGTCGCTCAGGCCGCACGCTCTTAGCGTCCGCCGCGGATTGCAGAGCCGCGAAACAGACCGCCGCCGTGTTGAAGCCGCTCACCGCGTCGTTGTCCGGCTTGCGATCAAGGCGGACGTCCTCGATAAATGCGTCGATCGATGCCTTCCAGGTCTCCGAGATCCCGCCCTGCACGTTGTCCGGGACCCACGATTTTGGCAGCCGGATATAGTCCTCCTCATGGCCGGTTTCCGCGAACTCAGGTGTGGTGTCCAGCCAGAGCCGGTTGTTGTCCAGGCTGCCCCGGGTGCCGTAGAGGCGCAGCGTGAAGGTGAACGGCAGGATCGGGCCCAGGAAGAGCCCGGCGCGGCCCAGCACGCCGTTTTCGAAGCGCAGGTTCAGGATGGCGATGTCCTCGGTTTGGATCTGCGTCGTGCGGGGCATGCGGATGTCCTTGAAGCAGGACACCTCGGCGACCTCGCCGCAGAAGAAGCGCAGCAGGTCGACGTTGTGCCCCGTGCCCGCGTGGATCAACGAGCCGGCGATGTCGGTCTTGCCCAGCCACTCCCAGATGCTCAGGTTCCCGGGGACGTAGTGGAAGTAGTCCGACTCGGCCAGCACCAGCTCACCCATCTTCCCATCCGCAATGAGCTGCCTGGCGTGCGTCACCAGCGGGTTGAAGCGCCGGTGGTAGCCCAGGCGGCACTTGACCCGCGCCTTCTCCACCGCCCGGGCCGCCTGGCGGCAGCTCTCCAGGGTGATGCCCATCGGCTTCTCGAGGTAGATGTCCTTGCCGGCCTCCGCGGCGGCGATGGCCTGCCCCGCGTGGGCCGCATTAGGCGAGGCGATCACCACGGCGGCGATGTCCGGCTGCTGGAGCATGTCCTCCAGCCTGGCAAACGGCCGGGCGTGAGCCCCCGCGCGCTCGATGAAGGCCTTGGCCTTGTCCTGGTCGGGGTCGCACACCCCGATTAACTCGGCGTGGGGGTTCTTCAAGATGTTTTCCCCGTGGTGCGACCCGATCCAGCCCACACCCACCAGCCCCACCCGTACTTTGTCTTTCGCTCCCATGGTTACCTCCGGTAGAACTATTCAGCCGCCGCTTGCGTGGATTGGCGGACGATCAGGCGGGTTTCGACCACCGCTGTCTCGCACTCCGTCGTCTGGCCCTTGAGCAGTATCTCAATGATCTTCTTGGCCGATTCTCTTCTGGAAAAACGCACGGTGGTCAGGGGAACCTGCAGCAGGCTGCTCACGTACAGGTCGTCGTAGCCGGTGATGGACAGGTCGCTCGGGATCTCCAGCCCCATCTCGCGAGCCGCCTTCACGAACGCGATGGCCAGCCAGTCGTTGTAGCAGACCAGCGCCGTCGGCCTGTTCGCCGCTTCCCGGACCGCCTTCAGCACTCTTTCGCAGCCGTCGCGGTCTATCGGGTCCACCTGAAAATGCCATTCCGCCGGCGTCGGCAGACGGTCGGCGGCGAGCAGGCGCTGCAGGTGGCTGTGCTGCAGGTCTTCCCCGCTGCCGAAGGGGCTCGCATAGGCGATGCGCCTGTGCCCGAGCTGTATCAGGTGGCGGTAGATCTGCCCCATTCCCGCGGGCACGTCCGAAACGATCATGTTCGCCTTACCGGGAACGTCCCCGGTGTAGATGGTGGGCAGAGTGTCGGGATGAGTCGCGGAGTACAGCTTGTGATGCTTCACCATGTGCGTCAGCCCCATGTTCTCCAGCCTGCTGTCATCCGTCCCCTGGCGGATCAGCAGGGCGCCATGGTGCTTGTGCAGCAGGGAGTCCAGCTCGCGGATGAGCTCGAGGTGGAACGGGTCCTGCAGGTCCGGAACCAGGTAGCCGACGAGCAGCTTTTCGGTGACCGGCCGGCGCACGATCGAGCCGATCGACGGGTTGCACTCGATGATGCCGTCTTTTTCCAGGGCCTTGATGGCCCGCTTCACGGAAGGTCGGCTGACGGAAAGCCCGGCCGCGAGCACTCTCTCCCCGGGCAGGATCTCGCCGATGCGATACATGCCGGTGCGGATCTTGTTCTTGATGTGATCGACAACCAGCTGGTACTTGGGTACCGATGATGTCTCCATACCTATCGCTCGCTCAAGGGCAGTTCGCCCCACTCCTCAAGCCCGTCATTGATGGCTCTCAGGCTGCTCTGCCGAACCTCGTCGGGGACGTC
>CAZMWZ010000116.1:7029-9394 GCA_964570045.1 uncultured Spirochaetaceae bacterium | reverse complement strand
CGATCCCTGGGCCATCGATCCGGAAGCTCTCCTTGTACACTCCCTTTCATTCGCCAGATTCGAACCGAGGCTGTTCGACGAGATACTCGAATGGCTCGTGCTGAATGGCCGGTGGATTGATTTACAGCGGTTGAGGGGTATCGCGAGGAGACGACCGGAACCGTGCTCGAGGCTCCTGGGCGCCGTAGCGGAATTGCTTTCCCGCACGGCCAAGGGCGACCAGAGAAAATGGCTGAGACTCGCTCATACGACTAAGCCCGCCGGAGCCATTTCGGAAGAAGCCCTTTTTATCACGAAAGAAGGGAAGCCTTATCCCTCACCCAAAGCAACGGCGGAAGAATTTCAGATGCGTGGATTTCTTCGATCGCCTTTCGTCTCAAGGGGATCGGCGCGTCCAGTACCGGTGAACCCTGCGAGCACGATACGGTTTTTCTTAAGAGCCCTTTTCGGCGTCGGCTCACGCTCCGAGTGCATCCTCTACCTACTCACGCATGAAGCCGGGCACCCTGCAGAGATTGCGCAAAACCTCGGGATCTCCATCCGCGGCGTTCAGGATTCCCTTATCGAGCTTTCTCAGTCAGGGTCCATTCTCACTAGGGTGAAGGGGAAAAGAAAAACTGAATACTGGCTCTCGCAGGACCGCTGGTGGGAATTCATTAGGGGTAAGGGCTCTCGTGAAGCGGACGGGCCGGTGTGGGTCAATTGGATCGACCTTTATTCGGGACTCGCGAGCGCCTGGAATGTTGTAAATACCAGCGAGGCCTCCGCTTCGGTGTACATGCGAAGCTCGATTCTGAGGGAATCGATAGAAGCCATTAGCATGGAGATTGCCCGCAGTGGCCTGGCGGCTTCTCCTCCACCAGGGCCGGATGTCCCCCCGGATCAATTCGAGGAGGAGTTTCAAAGGTTTATCATGAGCATAGTGGGAGCGGGCAATGAAGCAGGTTAGCAGTCTGCGGGTCGGGAAAGGATTCAAGAAGACGGAGATCGGTGAGCTGCCGGCGGACTGGGAAGTGGCTGAACTTATCGAAGTCTGTGAAAAACCCGAGTACGGATATACTTCACGCTCAGTTACAAAACCTCTTGGTCCGAAACTCTTAAGAATCCCAGATATTCAAAGTGGAAATGTAAATTGGAATAGCGTTCCTTTCTGTGATTGCCCAGCTGATATTCGAGAAAGATATAGGTTGAGAGATGGTGATATTGTATTTGCACGGACTGGAGCCTCAACCGGGCAAAGCTTCCTGTTGCAAAAATGCCCTGATGCTATTTTTTCCTCATATCTTATAAAAGTTACAGGAACGAAGATAGAGCCTCTTTTTCTCTACATGTATTTTAATTCATATTCGTATTGGAAGCAGATTCAGCAATTAACGGTCGGTAGCGCTCAGGGTGGATTGAATGCCAATAAACTTTCACATTTAAAGGTGCCTTTCCCTCCGATTGCTGAGCAGCGAAAGATTGGGGAGATCGTTTCGATTGTGGATGACGCTTTCCGGAAGCTTTCAGAAATAATTGAGAAAATGAAGCTATTGAAGAAAGGAATAATGAGGAGATTACTGGCGCAGGGGATCGGTCACGCAAAGTTTAAGACAACGAGGATCGGGAAGATGCCGGCCGCATGGGAGCACAAGGATCTATCATCGCTAGCAACTCGAATTACTAAAGGAACGACACCAACAACTTACGGATACCCCTACTCAAAGGATGGTGTACCGTTTCTGAGAATTGAAAACATTAGCGATAATGGCTCATTCAATCTGCAAAATGCTAAGCACATATCGATGCAAACGCACGATTCCTTGGGAAGATCAAGACTAAAATCCGGGGATATTCTTATTTCCATTGCAGGGGCCAGCGGGCGCGTTTCTATGGTGACAGATGCTATTCTTCCAGCGAATATCAATCAAGCACTCGCATTAGTCCGGATTAGTGAACGCAATGTCGATCAGAAGTATCTGTTTTATGCTCTACAAGGAAAGGCCGTTGGAAAGCAAGTTGCTTTTCTTTCTTCTCAATTGGCACAAGCAAATCTTAGCCTGACACAAGTAGGGACTTTGACCATCCCTCTGCCCCCTCTGACTGAGCAGAGGCAAATCGCTCTTATCCTTTCTTCCATCGACGAAGATCGTGAACAAGCCTTGAAGTACCAGGCTAAACTAGGAGAATTGAAAAATGCCTTGAGGCGAGTCCTCCTCACCGGTAAGGTTAGAGTGAAAGTATAGGGAGCATAAGGTCATCGGCGATCCTCAACGAGGATACCCTCTCAGAAGGGCCGGCAATTGAACAGCTCCAGCTCTCAGGGATCTCTGTCGATCAGGATATAGGCGCCCGTCGCTAAGGATAAAAGGGCAGAGAACGCCAT
>CAZMWZ010000116.1:3495-6929 GCA_964570045.1 uncultured Spirochaetaceae bacterium | reverse complement strand
CATGAAACAATCGCTCGCCGATGGCGCGACGCTGCCCGGCAAGCACGAGAGCCGGCTGGCGCGCCTGCAGATCGTCGGGAACTCGCCGAAGCCCTCGCGATCTTCAATCCGCAGGACCTCGAGGGATTTTTTCGTGTGGATGACATGAGAAACGAGCTTGTTTCCGTCACAAGACATCATCCAGCAGTGCATGGAAGCGCTCAGGGCGAATGAGCTTCGCATGGAGTTTGATGCGCTCTTCCTCCAATTCTCTCGGAGTCTTGACATCCTCATGCCGGATCCCTCTGTTGACAAGTATCTCGATGACTTCAAATTTATGGGAGCTGTAAGGGAAGGGGCGCGAAACCTCTACATAGAACAGATCCTCGCTCCCATTGACATCAACTCCCAAAGTTCGAAGAAAATCTGAACGTCAAGGGAAGTGACCGCGCGAAGGGGGTCGTCCGTTCCATTCAGGAATCGATTGTCGTGGATTGGATCGAGAAAGAGGACGTGCAGAAGGAAATGCGACGGAAGATCAAGGACGGCTTGCGGGAAGCTGTTCCACAACGGGTGCAATTCGATTCAATTGGCGAATAGTGATGGCGCCCCTTTCGGTGTTGGACTACGTCGTTGTCCATGAAAGGTGCCATCTATTAGCAAAGAACCACTCGAAGGAATTTGGGCGGCAGGTATCGCTTATCTTTTTTGACTACCAGGAGCGCAGGGAGTGGCTCAAGCAACATGCATACTGGCTGAAGTTTTCATTTTGATAGGTCAGGCCTTGGGTTTTCACGATTCAGACGGTCATTACTTCGGTCTTCCGTGGTGCCTTGTCATCCGCGCTGCTCTGGCAGGTTGAAAGCCCTGCCGCGCATCCTCGACCGCTTCAATCCCTTCGCCGCCAGCCTGCTCCTGGGCGCGGTATGGGGCATCTGGCACCTACCGTCGTTGTTCGTGAGCGGGCTGCCCCAGGCCGGCATGCAGATCCCCGTCTTCCTGCTGGCCGCCTACGGGCCGCGCTTCAGCCGGGCCGCAAAGGTCCAGATCTATCGCCGCGCGGCCGCAATCGCGGGCGCCGGAGTACCGGGCTGCGCCCCGCTTTAGCGGTCCTCCAGGCGGTACTTTTCGCGCAGGGCGTGGAACAGCCCTGCGATCAGGGGGCTTGAGGGACCCCCGATCTTGGCGTCCGCCAGGATGTCGCCCCGTTCCCGGGAAAGTACCGTGTATAGCTGGCGCAGGGCCGCGCTCTTGCTTTCCGCCGCGTAGCAGATGCGCACGAGGCGCTTCACCTCGTCGATGGCCAGCACCTTGCGCGTGCCGCCCAGGGACAGGAAGAAGGCCTTGCGGTCCTCGGACTCCTCGATGCCCACCGGCGCCGCGGCTCCCAGCGCCTTGCGGGCGGACTGGTTCTTGCGGTCCAGCTCGCTCAACTCGCGGTTGATGCGCTGGACCTGGGCGTTGTGGATCAGCACGTGCGCCTGGTTCAGCAGGAAGGACAGGCCCGCTTCGTCGATCTGGCCGATGGCCGCCGCGAGCTCCTCTTCCAGCATCGCGCGCTTCTCGGACCTGCGGTCGCGGCCCTTGGACGCCTTCCCGGCGGGTTTTTTTCCCTTCTGTTTTCCCATGCCTCAGCCAACCTTTCAGCCCAGCCTCTGGGCTTCCTTCTCCAGCGCCGCCAGCTGTCTTTGGACCCCGAGAGCCGCGGCCCAGCGCCGGAGGTAGGCTAAATCGAGCCTGCTGTATTGCAGCTCGTAGACCCCCAGCGCGTCCTGGGCCTGCTTCTCCGTCTCCCCGGAACGCCCGCCCCAGTACAGCTTGACCAGGATGGTGTCCTCCGGCGAGGACACCGTCAACCTCTGGCCCTGGAACTCCTCGGCGTAGCTCCTGGCGAACCTGGCCCGGTCGAAGGCCGAGTCGCTCGCCGGCCAGAACACCACCCGGGCGCCGCCCGGGCCGGTGAGCTGGAAGGCCTCCAGGCCGGCGACGGCCCGGAGGGCGGCTTCCTCGTCCAGCTCGAACTCAGGTCCGGGGAAGGCGAGCTTCAGCTCCCGCACCGCCCCGGCGTCCAGACCGGCCACCAGGTCGACGTTGCCGGTGGACCGGGGGTAGCCCTGCAGGCTGGAGGCGAAGGACCCGGTGAGCATGTAGGGCACGCCGGCCCGCTCCAGGGTGCCGATGACCCGCCGCAACAGCTCCGCTTCGCGCATCGCCAGGGCAGGATACCACGACCGCCAAGATTGACAAACAGGGCGTTGCCGCAATACGTTTGCAGCAACGACAACAACGCGCCACAGGAGGCATTCGATGGCTGCTCAGTTCCGCTTCTCGTTCGGTCCCTGGAACATCCACGACGGCGCCGACGTGTTCGGGCCGCCCGTGCGCCGCAAGGTGGAGTTCGCCCAAAAGCTCAGGCTGTACAAGACGATGGGCTTCGACGGAGTGCAGTTCCACGACGACGACGCGGTGGCCAGCGTGGACGTGCCGCACGCCCAGATGATTCGGGAGGCCCAGGAAACGAAAAAAGCGCTGGACGGGGAGGGCCTCACGGCGGAGTTCGTGGCTCCGCGGCTGTGGGAGCATCCCCTGACCGTGGACGGGGGCTACACGGCCAACGACCCGAAGGCCCGGGAGTACGCCCTGGAGCGCTCGAAGAAGGCCATCGACATCGCCAAGGTGCTGGGCACGCCCAACATCGTGCTCTGGCCGGCCCGGGAGGGCTTCTACGTCAACGAGTCCAAGGACCACCGCCTGGCCGCCGAGCGCTTCGTGGCCGCCGTCGACGCCATGTTGAGCTACGACCAGGGCATCCGCATCCTCGGGGAGATGAAGCCCAACGAGCCGATGGACCACGCCTACCTGCCCACCACGGGGCACTTCCTGTCGATCTGCTACCTGGCCTCGGACCCCTCCCGGGTCGGGGTGCTGATCGAGACCGCGCACGCCCTGCTGGCCGGCCTGGACCCGGCCAGCGAAATGGCCTTCGCCCTGTATCACCAGCGCCTCTGGAGCGTGCACCTCAACGATCAGAACGGGCTGAAGTTTGACGAGGACCGGATCTTCGGGGCCATGAATCTCAAGAGGGCCTTCGACCAGGTGATGGTGCTCCACGACAACAACTACGGCGCGAAAGGCGAGTTCGTAGGCCTGGACGTGAAAGCCCTGCGCACTCAAGGGGATGAGGTGGCCACCCACCACCTGTCGCACAGCCGGGAAATCTTCCTGATGCTGCTGGAGGTGGTGAAGAAGATCGACCGCAAGCGTCTGGCGGAGCTGCGGGCCGCCCGTAACTACGAGGACCTGGAGCTGTTCGTGATCAAGAACCTGATGGGGAAAGCCTGAACGGGAGGCGGCGGTCAGCGGAGGGCTCGCTCACCACCGGGGCCGTGTTCACCCTAGCCTTCGGCCTGGCCTGGTACCTGACCAGGCAGTGGTGGCTCGTGTTCCCGCTGGTG
>CAZMWZ010000116.1:1771-3395 GCA_964570045.1 uncultured Spirochaetaceae bacterium | reverse complement strand
ACCACGGCGGAGGCCGAGAAGCAGATCCTGATCACCGCCCGGGAGGCCAAGGGGATCGTCACCCCGGCCATGGTGGCGCTCAAGACCGAGCTGTCCATCGAGGAGGCGCAGGGGCTGCTGGAACAGATGGCCCGCAAGGGCTACGCCGTGATGCACCTGCGCGACAACGGCCGTATCGAGTACGAGTTCCCCCAGTTCCATTGACACGGGGAAAAAGCGCGTGGTAAACTCGCTCTGGTTCGCCGACGGGCTGTAGCGCAGATGGTTAGCGTACAAGACTGGGGGTCTTGGGGTCGGCGGTTCGAGTCCGCCCAGCCCGAATCCATCCGATAACACGAATGCAGGACCTGGTCGCGCGCAAGACGCAGCTGCGCAAGCAAATCCGCTGCCTCCTGGACGGCCTGGAGGAGTCCGCGGTCTCGGCCCGCAGCCGGCTCGTGCACGAGCGCCTGTTCGCCACCCCCTGGTGGGGCGAAGCCCGCTGGGTTTTCGTGTACATCGCCATGTCCGTCGAGGTGGACACCGCCCCTATCGTGGCCCGCGCCTACCGGGAAGGCAGGCAGGTGGCCATCCCGAGGATGGAAGGCGAGCAGATCGCCTTCTACCGCTACCAGGGCCGCACCCGCGAGCTCATTCCCAACCAGTTCGGGATTCTGGAACCGGACCCCCAGTGGGTGCCGGTCGACCCGCAGGGGCTGGCCGAGGGGCCGCTGCTCGTGCTCGTTCCCGGCCTGGCCTTCGACCGCGGCCTGCGCCGCATCGGCCGGGGCAAGGGCTACTACGACCGCTTCCTGGCCCGCGCCCGCTGCGGGCCCCGGCCGTGCCTGGCCGTGGGCCTGGCCCTGGCGGAGCAGGTGGTGGAGGAGGTGCCCGCCGGGTCGCTGGACCAGCGCCTCGACGGCCTGGTGACCGACCGGGAGCTGTTGGGGCTCTGAAGGCCGGGGCTTAGCCCGGTACTCCCTGCGCTTGCTCCGGCCGGCTGTCGTGAGTATTTTATCGATTAACGATTCGAACAAGGAACAAACATGGGAGTCATCAAGTCGGCCTTAGAAATCGCGTTGGAGCGCACCCAAGGCGTGGAAGCGGACAAGGAGGCCCTGGAGGCCAGCCGCTTCGTCACCGAGGGAAAGAAGGCGGTTTCCCGCTTCCTGGCCGAGGACGGCGTAGAGCTGAAGTCGTCGATCGCCAAGTACCAGGGCAGGGAGGCCGCCTGGGTGCGGGAGGGGGTGTTCCAGGCCCTATCCGCCAACCTGCGCCTGCCCTTCGACGAGACGGCACTGCTGGGCGTCAAGAAAGCCGGCAAGGGGTTCCAGGCCCTGGCCTCCGATCCCAAGAAACTCGCGCGCCTCTCGGCCCAAATGGAGCAGTTCCTCGAGGACTACCTCGGCGAGCGCCGGCGCCTGCTGGAGGCCGTGCAAAAGAAGTACGCCCCTATTCTGCGCCAGAAGGAAGAGGAGATGAGCCGGCAGATGGGGCAGCGGGTCCGCATCGACCCGGCCATGGACCCGCAGTTCCAGAAGCTGCTGCGCGACAACCTGGCTGTGTTGGAGGAGCGCTACACCGAGGTCCTCGAGCAGGTGCGCCAGGAGCTGCGCAAGCTCTGCGAGGAGAAGTAGCGGCGGGC
>CAZMWZ010000116.1:0-1671 GCA_964570045.1 uncultured Spirochaetaceae bacterium | reverse complement strand
TGCGACGGGAGCCCTGCGGTCGGCCGCGGAAGGCCGGCGCAGGACAGGAGCGACGCCGCGCCCAGTGCCCCCACCACGATCCGGGCAACGGTCAAGATCCTTCCCCGGTCATTCTCCGGGCTCGTAGGGGATGCCGTCCGCGGCCGGGGCCCGCGACTTGCCCCTCACCGCCACCAGCACCACGATGGCCAGGACATAGGGCAGCATCTGCACGAACTGGCTGGGGATCGGGATACGGGACTCGAACATGATCCGGAAGGTGTCGGCGTAACCGAAAAGCAGCGCCGCCAGGACCGCGTACACCGGGTGCCAGCGCCCGAAAATGAGCGCCGCCAGCGCGATGTAGCCGCGCCCGCCAGTCATGCCGTTCACCCATTTGGAAGGGTAGAGTACCATCGCGGCCAGGCCGCACATCACCCCGGACATGATCACTCCGACGTAGCGCAGGGAGTGCACGTTGATCCCGAGGGTGTCGGCCGCCTCCGGGTTCTCCCCCACCGTACGCAGCCGCAGGCCGAACACGGTCTTGTAGAGCACGAACCAGCAGATCGCCACAATGGGTATCAAGGCGAAGGCGAAGGAGTTGATGTGCAGCACCGTGGGGAACAGGTAGGAGTTGGCGGCCGACTGGGTTTCCTGCGCGAAGGTCTTCTGGGACAGGAAGCGCCCCACCCCCACGGCCAGGGTGTTGAGGGCTACCCCCGAGACGATCTGATTCACGCGAAAGGTGACGGTGGCCACGGCGTGGAGCAGGCTCATCAACACGCCCGAGAGCACGGCGAAGACCAGGCCCATCCATACGGAGTGATAGGCGATGGAGCCCCACACCACGGTGAAGGCCGTCACGCTCAGGAAGCCCTCCAGGGCGATGTTCACCACCCCGCTTTTCTCGCAGAACACGGCGCCCAGCGCGCAAAAGGCGATCGGCGCGGACATCTCCAGTCCCCGGAACGCGAAATCCGACAAGGTCGCGAGGAACATTTCAGGCAGCCTCCTTCCGTCTCAGGGCCCGGATGTAGCGGGTGGTCACCTCGTTGATCACGACGATGAACAGGATCATCAGCCCGCTGATCACGTAGATGATGGCATTGGGCACCGCCGTGTACAGCTGCAGGCCGTAGCCGGCCTGCTTGAGGAAGGCGAACAGGACCGACGAGAAGATCACCCCGAGCGGCGAATTGCCCCCGATCAGGGCGATGGCGATGCCGTCGAAGCCCAGCCCGGCGGCGATCTCGAAGGTGTACACCCCCCGGATGGCGAAGATCTCCTGCAGCCCGACGAGGCCGGCCAGGGCGCCGCTGGCCAGGAAGGCGGTCAGCTGCACCCGCTTGACCCGGATGCCGGCGTAGTGCGACACCTCCAGCGAGGTGCCTACGGCGCGGATCTCGAAGCCCTGGCGCATCCGGTACAGCAGGAACCAGACCAGGAAGCCCATAAGGATCCCCACGATCAGGCTGTAATCCAGGTAGACGTGTCCGGGCACGTCCAGCCCGATGGCGTTGAACCAGCTGTTGAGCTTGCCGAACAGCGCCGTGGCCTGAATCTTGTGGGTTTGGGGCTCCAGGCTCTTCTCCCCGCGACCGGACAGAGGTCCATTGACCAGGAAGTTGACTAGGGCGGCGGCGATGTTGTTGAACATGATCGTAGAGATGACCTCGTGGATGCCCATCC
>CAZMWZ010000115.1:0-9412 GCA_964570045.1 uncultured Spirochaetaceae bacterium | reverse complement strand
CCCCTGGTCGTCTGCGGCGGCGGGGTGCGTTACTCCGAGGCGGCCCGGGAGCTCAAGGCCTTCTGCGCGAAGTTCCACGTGCCTTTCGCCGAGACCCAGGCGGGCAAGGGGGTGCTGCCCTGGGACAACCCCTGGAACCTGGGCGGAATCGGGGTGACCGGTGGGCTGGCGGCCAACCGCATCGCCAGGCAGGCCGACCTGCTCATCGCGCTGGGGACCCGCCTCGGGGACTTCACTACCGCCTCCAAGTGGCTATTCCAGAACCCGGCTTTGAAAGTGCTGGGGGTGAACGTGGCCCCCTTCGACGCCCACAAGATGAACGCCCTGCCCGTGGTGGCGGATGTGAAGGCAGCTCTGGCCGCCCTGACCCGGCAGCTTGCCGGCTACCGTTCCGGCTACGGGAGCGAAATCACCAGGGCCCGGGAGCAGTGGACCGCGGAGGTAGACCGCCTGTACGCGGCCGAGGACCCCGCCGGCTTGTCCCAGACCCGCTGCCTGGGGGAGCTCAACACGCGCCTCCTGCCCAGGAACGCCGTGGTGGTCGGGGCCTCCGGCAGCCTGCCCGGGGACCTGCAGCGCGTCTGGCGCCCGCGCCTCCCGGGCGGCTACCACATGGAGTACGGCTTCTCCTGCATGGGCTACGAGATCGCCGGCGCCCTGGGCGCCAAGCTGGCCGAGCCCGAGCGGGAGGTGTTCGCCCTGGTGGGCGACGGCAGCTACGTGATGCTGCACAGCGAGCTGCTCACCAGCCTGCAGGAGGGCCTCAAGATCAACGTCGTGGTCTTCGACAACAACGGCTTCCAGTGCATCGACAACCTCCAGGTGAGCCAGGGCATCTCGGCGTTCGGCAGCCAGCGGCGCTCCCGCAGCCCGAAGACCGGACGGCTCACCGGCGAGACTCTGGCCCTGGATTTCGCCGGGAACGCGGCGAGCTATGGGGCGCGGGGCTTGAAAGCGCGCACCCTGGAGGAGTTCCGCCGCGCGGTGAAGAAGGCGCTCAAGGAAAGCCGCTCCACGGTGATCGACGTGAAGGTCACGCCCAAGTCCATGACCGGGGGCTACGAATCCTGGTGGCGGGTGGGCACCGCCGAGGTATCGCGGAACAAGGACGTGGTGGAGGCGGCAGGCTTATTGAAGAAGGAGATCGCCAAGTCCCGGAAGTTCTAGCCAGCGGGTCGCTGGAGGAGATGATACCATGCCAGTTTCAGTGGGAAAAACCGCTGCGCAGATGAGTTCTCGGGAACGGCTTCTGGCAGCCCTTCGCAGGCAAGAGGTGGACCGGATTCCCTGGAGCCCGTTCTTCGCCTACTGGTGGGATTTCCAGCCGGAACAGCGGCGGGAGCGGGGTCAGGCCGCCTATTACCGGGAGATCGGGGCGGACGCCCTGATGCGCGGGCCGACCAGCGCCTACACCTGCTCCGACCTCCTGGGCCTGGCGGAGGTTCCGCTTGGCGCCAGCTACAACCTGGTCGACAACCTGCCCGGCTGCACGATCACCCGGAAGACCGACGGGAAACAGAAGTTCATCGAGTATGACACCCCTGTGGGCCGGGTGGCTGTCACCCTGACCTATTCCAAGATCGGCGATACCTGGTTCGTCACGGGGCACCCCATCCGCTGCGAGGAGGATTATAAGACTCTGCAGTGGCTGGTCGAGCATATGTGGATCGGGCCCTGCTACGAGGTCCTGCACGAACAGATCCGCGAGGTCGGGGATGACGGGCTGGTCGTGCCGTTGATCTCGCCATTCCTGAAAACCCCTTTTCAGTCCCTGATCGAGCATTTCGTCGGTACGGAGAAGCTCATCTACGACCTGTATGATTTCCCGCAGACAGTGGAGGCGACGCTGGCGGCAATGGGGCGAAAGGCGAAGAGCGCGGTGGAAATCTCCGTGCAGTCCCGAGCCGAGGCCTTCATCACCTGGGAGGATTCATCCACCACCAACCTCTCCCCGGCGCTGTTCGAAAAATACGTGGTCCCGGATATCGATGCCTGGGGAGGCATCGTCCATCAGGCCGGCAAGATGCTCGTCCATCACGCCTGCGGGCACGTCCGCGATTTGCTGCCGGCCATCGCGCGCGAGCAGATCGATGCGGTGGAGTCGGTCAGTCCGCCGCCCACCGGGAATATCGAGATCTGGGACGCGCAGCGGTTGTTGGGCGGCCGCGTAGCGCTCATCGGCGGAATCGAGCCGGTGAAGCTGCTCACCTACAACGGCGACAGGTTCGAAAGTTATATTCGCGAAATCCTGGACAAGATCGAAGGACGAGGTTACATCCTCGCGAACAGCGACAGCTGCCCGCCGGCCGTTCAAGAAGAAAAGTTCCGTCGGATCAGCGCGCTGGTCGCTCAGAAAAAGCTCCCTTGACGTCGCTGCGGCGGACAGGCGATACTGTTCGAACGCCAAAACAGTTGGCGATGCAAACTCTAAACGGAGGCCTCTATGCGAAAGAGAACCCTGAAGGTGCTGGCTCTGCTGTTAGTGCTCCTGCTGCTGCCGTCGACATTCGTATTGGCGCAAGCGGCGAAGAAGCTGAAATTCGTGGTCATCACGCACGCCACCGCCGTGCCTTTCTTCGTACCCGTGCGCAAGGGTGCTGAGGACGCCGGCAAGATCCTCGGCGTCGACGTGGTCTATACCGGTCCCGCCGGCTTCGACATCCAGAAGCAGGTGGAGTTCATGAAGTCCGCCATCGCCCAGAAGGTGGACGGGATCGCTTGCACGCTGCCCAATCCGACCGCCTTCAACGACGTGGTGGCGGAAGCCATGGCGAAGGGCATCCCGGTCATCGCCATCAACGCGGACGCCCCGGGCTCCGGGCGCCTGGCCTATATCGGGCAGGGCAACTACGAGGCCGGCCGGTCCATGGGTGAGCAGATCGCGAAGCTCCTGCCGGGAGGCGGAGCGATCATCATCGGCATCCACACCGCGGGCGCCGACCAGCTGGCCATCCGCGTCAAAGGCGTCAAGGACGTGCTGGAGGCGAAGGGGGGCTTCAAATTCCGCGTCGTGGAGACCGGCACCGACCTGGTCAAGGCGGAAAGCCTGTTGGCCAGCGCCCTGCAGGCCGACCCCAGCGTCAAAGGCATGTTCGGCGTTGAAGACGTCACCGGCATCGCGATCGGACACATCATCGAGCGCCAGAAGCTGAAGGGCAAGGTCTTCGGCGGCGGCTTCGACCTGGTGTCGGAGGTCCTGGATGCCATCGAAAAAGGAAACATGGCGTTTACGATCGACCAGCAGCCTTATCTGCAGGGTTTCCAGGGCGTGATGGAGCTGTACCTCAACAGGATGTACGCCATCACCCCGTGCGACATCAACACGGGCATCGCCCCGGTCACGGCGGAGAACGTCAAGGCCGTGAAGGACCTGGCGGCCAAGGGTTACCGCTAAACCTATAGCCGGAGAACACCGGTTGCCGGCGGGAGGCTCGTTTCCCGTCCGACAACCGGTTTTTCATTCGATGGAACAAACACCCTTTCTGGTTGTCGACGGCATCAGCAAGAGCTTCGGTTCCACCCGGGCCCTGGACTCGGTGTCCATCGCGGTGCACCAGGGCACGGTGTTCGGCCTGGCGGGTGAGAATGGGGCGGGCAAGTCAACCCTGATCAAGCTGCTCTGCGGAGTTTACCAGCCCGATCAGGGCCGGATCACCTTCGCCGGCAGGCCGCACCATCCCCGGGATCCGGAGGAGGCCGAACGCGCAGGCATCAGCGTGTTTCACCAGGAGATCCCCGTCTGTCCGAACCTCTCCATCGCCGCCAACGTTTTCCTGGGCCCCTCGATGCCGAAGCGGGGGCTGGCGCCGGACTGGCGGACCATGAACCGGCAATGCGTGCAGCTGTACGGCAACCTGCTGGGGGAGGATATCGACCCCAAGCGGCTGATCCGTGACTGCACCGCCGCCGAAAAGCAGCTCGCCCTGCTGGTGCGGGTGCTGTCGCGGGAGGCCCGCCTGGTGATCCTCGATGAGCCGACCACGGCCCTGACCCCTCCGGAGGTGGCGCGCCTGTTCGGGATCATCCGCCGTTTGCAGGCTCAGGGAATCACCTTCATCTTCATCAGCCACATGCTGGAGGAGCTGATGGAGCTGTCCGATACCATCACGGTGCTGCGGGACGGCCGAAACGAGGGAATCCTCGGCAAGGCGGAGTTCGACGGCAGGACGCTGTCCGCTTTGATCGTCGGCCGGACGCTGGCCGGAAGACCTGACAAACAAGCCCTCAAGAGCAGCGCTGAGCACCTGGTCGTGCGTTCACTCGGACTGCCGGGGGAATTCCAGGACGTTTCCTTCAGCGTGCGCAAAGGCGAGATCTTCGGGCTTGCGGGGCTGGCGGGCTCCGGGCGTTCCGCGGTGGCCCGGGCCCTCTTCGGCGCCCCGCCCGCCCAGAGCGGGGAGATCCTGGTCGACGGGGTTCGACGGCATATCGACCGGCCCCGCGCCGCGGTGGAGGCGGGCATCGGCTACATCCCGGAAGACCGCAAGGCCCTCGGGATTTTTAACGACCTGGACGTGAAGCTCAACCTGTGCATGGCCGGCATCGACCGTTTTTCACCTCGCGGGGTGCTCGACAAGCACAAGCTGCGCCGAGTCACTGCCCAGATGCGCGACGGAATGTCCATAAAGATGCAAAGCGCGGACGCCTCGATACGCAGCCTCTCTGGCGGCAACCAGCAGAAGGTCATGATCAGCCGCTGGCTGGCTTTAAAACCCGTGATTTTGGTGATGAACGAGCCGACCCGCGGGGTGGATGTAGGCGCCAAGCAGGAGATCAGCGAGCTGATCCTGAAACTGGCCTCCGCAGGCTACACTTTCGTTATCTCCTCCTCAGAGCTGGAGGAACTGATCCACCTTTCCGATTGGATCATGGTCTTCAACCGCGGGCGGGTCGCCCGCCTTTTTCCCGGATCCGAAGCCACCAAGGAGCAATTGATCCTGGCGGCGACCACCTAGAGGATACCAATGGATGCAATGAGTCAACCCAGACGCACGGCGCTGCAGCGGATCCTGGGACTGCGGGACTTCGGCGTCCTGGTGGCCGCCCTGCTGATCGCGGCGTTCTTCTCGATCGCCACCCCGGTGTTCCTCACCAGCTACAACCTTTTCAACCTTCTGCGGCAGACCTCGCAGCTGGGGATCATCAGTATGGCCATGACCCTGCTCATCGTCTCGGGGGAGTTCGACCTTTCGGTGGGCGCGATCTACGCGGTGACGGGCGTGGTCACGGGGATCCTCGTCAACAAGCTGGGGATGAGCATTTGGGTTTCGGCTTCGGCCGGCATGGTCGCCGGTCTGGCCCTCGGCTACCTCAACGGCCTGCTGATCGCCACCACCCGGATCAACTCCTTTATCGCCACCCTCTCCACGATGATGGTTTTCCGGGGCCTGGCCCTGGTGCTTTCCCAGGCTCAGCCTATTTCGCTGCAGCTGTCCTTTTTCATGGACCTGTTCGGGCGCGCGGAGCTGTTCGGGGTCGTACCCGTGCCCATCGTCTGGATGCTCGGCTGGGGGGTGGCAATGTACCTGCTGCTGCACCGCACCGCCTTCGGCGTGAAGGTGTTCGCCACCGGCGACAACCGGGAGGCGGCTGACCTGGCCGGGATCAAGACCATGCGGGTCAAGCGGGTCGGCTTCCTGATCACGGCGCTGGCGGCGGGGATCTCGGCCGTCATCTCGCTGTCCTTTCTGAAGACCGTCACGCCCACCCAGGGCACGGGCCTGGAGCTGGAGGCGATCGCCGCTTCGGTCATCGGCGGCACCGCTATGTCCGGCGGGGTGGGCAGCATCCTGGGCACTTTCCTCGGCACGTTCATCATGGCCGAGGTGCGCACCGGCCTGGTCCTGCTGGGCACCGACGCCTATATTCAGGACGCCTTCGTGGGGCTGGTGATCGCCCTGGCGGTCATAATCAACGTGCGCTTGAGCAGCAGGCGGAAATAGGGTACAGCTTCTAGCCGATGGCCTACCTGCGGATGCGGGGTATCACCAAGCTGTACCCCGAGAACAACGTGCTGGCCAACGCCGACGTGGATTTCGAGGTCCGCCGCAACGAGATTCACGCCCTGGTCGGGGAGAACGGGGCGGGCAAGACCACGCTCATGAAGATCCTCTACGGCCTGGAGCGCGCCGACCGGGGCTCCATCGAGCTGGAGGACCGCCCGGTGCACATCATCAGCCCGCTCGCCGCCAACCGCCTGGGCATCGGCATGGTGCACCAGCACTTCCGGCTCATCCCCGAGTTTTCCATCGCCGAGAACGTGGTGCTGGGCATCGAGCCGCGCCGGCGGGGCCTGTTTTTGGACCGCGAGGGGGCGGTGAGCCGGGTGCGGGCGGTGATCGAGGAGTACGGCTTCTCCATCGACCCGTCCCTGCGCGTCCGGGAGCTCACGGTGGGCCAGATGCAGCTGGTGGAGATCCTCAAGATCCTCTACCGCCGGGCCGACCTGCTCATCCTGGACGAGCCGACCTCGGTGCTCACCGAGCAGCAGATCCACCGCCTGTTCCAGACGCTGCGACATCTGCGAAAGATCGGCAAAACCGTGATCATCATCACCCACAAGCTCGGGGAGGTGAAGGACATCTCCCAGCGGGTCACCGTCATGCGCGGCGGCCGGGTGGTGGCGGTGCGCGAGACCGCGCAGGTGGACGAGCGGGAGCTCTCGCGCCTGATGGTGGGCAAGAGCGTCAGCCTGCAGGTGCGGCGCGAGCCGGCGGCCCGCGGGCGACCGGTCCTGGAGCTCGAGGGGGTGAGCCTGCTGGCCCGCGGGCAGGACCACCCGCTCCTGGACGGGGTGGACCTGTGCGTGCACGCCGGGGAGATCGTGGGCGTGGCGGGGGTGAGCGGCAACGGCCTCGCGGAGCTGGAGGACGTGGCCAGCGGCCTGCGGCGGGTGAGCTCCGGCCGGATCCTGCTTAACGGCCGGGATATCACCCGCCTCGCCGTGCGCGAGCTGCGCCAGCGCGGGCTCGCCTACGTGCCCGCCGACCGCCTGCACCGCGGCTCCAGCCTGGCCTCCTCGGTCCTGGAAAACATGATCATCGCCAGCCACCACCGCTTCCTGCGGGGCGGGGTGTTCCGGCGGCGCGAGGTGGAGGGCTTCGCCGCTGAGCTGGCCGCGAACTTCTCGATCGAGGGGAACCCGCGGGTGCCCCTCGGCACCCTGTCGGGGGGCAACATCCAGAAGGTGATCCTGGCCCGCGAGCTGGCCTCCCGCACCGATTTCATCCTCTTTTCCGAGCCCACCTGGGGCCTGGACGTGGCCTCCAGCGAGTTCATCTACGAGCGGCTCATGGAGATCCGCCGCCAGGGCCTGGCCATCCTCCTGCTGTCCTCCAACCTGGACGAGATCATGAGCCTGGCCGACACCCTGGTAGTGATGTACCGGGGGCGGGTGGTGGCCTGCCTGGCCAACAGCGTCGAGGTGACCAAGGAGCTGATCGGGGAGTACATGCTCGGGTTGAGGGAGGACCGCTCTTGAAACGCTGGAGCAAGTGGAGCCAATTGGCGGTGGGCACGGCCGGCCTGGCGGTCACCGTGGGCCTTTCCTTCCTAATCGCCGTGGCCCTGATCTTCCTGCTCAGCAGGCAGCCGCTCAACACGATCCGCTATTTCTTCATCGGGCCCTTCACCAACCGGTATTACCTGGGCAACATGCTCAACTCGGCGGTGCCGCTGGTGTTCACGGGCCTGGGGATGGCGGTGGCCTTCAAGTCCTCGGTGTTCAACCTGGGCGGGGAGGGGCAGGTCTACTCCGGAGCCCTGGTGACCACGGTGATCTGCCTGGCCCTGCCTCAAGCCGGCGGGTACGCCGGCGGCCTGGCGGCGCTGGCAGGCAGCCTGGCCTGCGGGGCGATCCTGGCCGGCCTGTCCGGCTTCTTCAAGATGAAGTGGGGCACCGACGAGCTGATCTCCTCCTTCCTGATTTCCGCGGCGGTGGGCTTCATCGTCAACTACTTTATCACCGGTCCCCTGGACGACCCGGCGAACAACCTGCTGGCCAGCTACGCGATCGGCAAGCAGTACTTCCTGGCCGGCATCTTCCCGCCTTCCAAGCTCAACGTCAGCTCCGGCTTCGCCGTGCTGGCGGCGGCGGCCGTTTTCTTCCTGCTCAACTACACGCACACGGGCTACGAGATGCGCATGTGCGGGCTGAACCGGGAGTTCTCGCGCTACGGCGGGATCAACGTCTCCGCCTACATGGTCCTGCCCATGGTCTTGAGCGGCGCGCTGCACGGCCTGGCCGGGGGCCTGGCGATCCTCGGCACGCAGCACATGGCGGTGAAGGAGTTCTCCTTCGGCATGGGCTGGAACGGGATCGCCGTCTCTCTGATCGCCAAGAACCACCCGCTGGCGGTCATCCCGGCGGCGGTCTTTTTCGCCTGGCTGGAGGCCGGGGCCAAGGCGGCCATGCTGCACTCGGACGTCACCTTCGAGATCGCGGCCATCGTGCAGGCGGTGATCTTCTACCTGGTGACCGCCCAGGCCATCTACAGCGCCGTCCGGCGCCGAAGGGTCCGGGTGTGAAGAGCGGCGCGGTCATCCTTTCGCTGGTGCACAACGCGGTGGGGATCATGACCCCGTTCCTGCTGGCGGCCACCGGCGGGCTGTACACGGAGTTGAGCGGTATGCTCAACATCGCCCTGGAAGGGCTCATGCTCATCGGGGCCTTCTTCGGCGTGGTGTTCGCCGGCCTGACCGGCAGCCTGGCGCTGGGGGTGATCCTGGGGATCGCCAGCTCCCTGCTGGCGGCGCTGCTGTTCGGCCTGATCACGCTCAACCTGAAGGCCAACGTCTTCATTGCCGGGCTGGCCACCAACCTGCTGGCCTCGGGGCTCACGGTGGTGCTGGCCTTCCAGCTGTTCAAGAACAAGGGGGTGGTCCGCTTCGAGCTGGGGCGGCTGCCGGTGCTGGACATCCCCGCCCTGCAGCGTATCCCATTGCTCGGCGACCTGCTCATCGGACATAACGTGCTGGTCTACCTGAGCTGGGTCATCGTGCTGGCTTCGGTGGTGCTCATCTACCGCACCCCCTTCGGCCTGCGCCTGCGGGGCACCGGCCTGAGCGCCTCGACCATCGCCTCGCTGGGCCTGCGGCCTCAGGCCTACCAGCTCGCCGGGATCCTGATCTCCGGCTTCACCTGCGGCCTGGCCGGAGCCGTGCTGACCCTGAACCTGGCGGCCTTCGTGCCCAACATCACCTCCGGCCGGGGCTGGATCGCCCTGGTGGCCATCTACCTGGGCAACAAGACCCCCGTGGGGATCGTGGTGGCCTCCTTCGTGTTCGGCCTGGCCGAGGCCTTCTCCAACTACGCCCAGGGCGCGCTCCGAGTGCCGGCGGACTTCATCCTGGCCTTCCCCTACGCCATCACGGTGCTGGCCATGATCCTCTACTCGATCTGGCGTCACTACCG
>CAZMWZ010000114.1:0-9481 GCA_964570045.1 uncultured Spirochaetaceae bacterium | reverse complement strand
CCACGATGGCGGTCTTGCCCACCCCGGGCTCGCCGATCAGCACCGGGTTGTTCTTCGTCCGGCGGGCCAGGATCTGGATCACGCGCCGGATCTCGCGGGCCCGCCCGATCACCGGGTCCAGCCTGTCCTCGCGGGCGAGCTTAGTCAGGTCGCGGCTGAACTCGTCCAGGGTCGGAGTGGCCTTGCGGGCCAGCGGCTGGGTCTTCTTCTTGTTGTTGGGCTGGGTCTGTTGCCCGACTTCGCCCATGCCGTTGATCTGCACGACGATGTCTCGCAGCTGGGCTGCGCTCACCGAGTAGCGCGCCAGGTAGCGGGCCGTGACGCAGCCCTCCTCCTGGGCCGCGGCCAACAGCAGGTGCTCCGTGCCGATATACTCGTGGCCGAGGTTGCGGGCCTCGGCGGCGGAATCCTCCAGGACCTTCTTGCCGCGCTTGGACGGGGGCACGTCCCCGAGGATCAGACCGCCCTTGCCCATGGGAAGTGAGCGCTCGATCTCCATCTGCATCTCCCCCAGGTCCACCTTGGCCTTCTGCAGGGCCTTCACCCCCACTCCCTCCCCGTCCTTGAGCAGGGCTATGACGATGTGCTCGGGAAGGAGCTGCTCCGAGTGGAAGCGCTTGGCCTCCTCCTGGGCGAGTACGGTCAGGATCTTCTGAGCCCTCTGCGTTAAACCCTTAAACATTGCCCTCCTCCAAGGCTCTGCGAAGTAACTTGGCGCGAGTATAATCTACTAATTTATTATCCGTCTCGTCACCTGTTGTGTCGAGCATTTTTTGGATGTGCGATTTCTGCGACAGGATCATCAGGGCGGTGACCGTTTCCAGGCCGGGGGAGTCCAGCACCCCCAGGCTGACCCCCAGGCGCACCTTGGCCAGCAGCTCGATGGCCTCCTTGGAGGACACCAGGCGGCACTGGCTCAACTGCCCGTATGCCCGGTAGATGGCATCCTCCATCTCCACCCGCCGGCCCTTGAGCATCTCGGCCCGCGCCTTGCGCTCGTAGTCCATCAGGCTCATCGCGGTGCTCTGCACGGTCTCGACGATCTCCTTTTCGTTCAGCCCCAGGCTCACCGGGTTGGAGATCTGGTACATGTCCCCCAGGGAGTTCTCCCCCTCACCCCAGTGCCCCTTGATCGCCAGGCCCATCTGGCCGACCATCTTCAGGGCCCAGCCCAAGTTCCCCTCCATGACCAGCGCGGGCAGGTGCAACATCACGGAAACCCGCAAGCCCGTGCCGGCGCTGTTGAGGGAGGTGGCCAGGAAGCCCCACTCCATGGAGGCGGCGTAGTGCAGGCTCTGCTCCAGCCGCCCGTCCAGCTTCTCCACCTTGCGGTACGCATCCTCCAACGCCAGCCCGCTGTGGATGCAGACCAGGCGCAGGTGGTCCTCCTCGTTGATCATGGCGGACAGCTTCTCGTCCTCGCTCACCACCAGGTAGCGGTTGGGCGCCGCCGAGAATGCCTGGGAAATGAGGTTGCGCTCCAGCAGGATCCGCCGCTCCAGGGGGGGAAGGCTGTCGAGGGGGATCACCTTGAACTCGCCGCCCAGCTTTTCGAAGGCCTTGAGCAGCTCGTCGCGGACCTGCTCCTCCTCAGCTTTGGCGGCGAGGGGCGGGAACAGGTAGCCCATGAGGTTGCGCGACAGCCGGACACGGCTGGCGACGGCCACGTCCATTTCCGGGCCCGGGAGGCTGAACCAGAGCCCCGCGTCGGGCATCACTCCTCCCCCGTGACGTTCTCCAGCTCCTTGATACGATCGCGGATCCGGGCGGCCTTCTCGTAGTCCTCCCGCCGGACGGCCTCCTTGAGGCCATCCTTCAGCTTGACGACGTCAACCAGGTAGGTTTTATACGTGCGCAGACGCTTAGGCAGCTTGCCGCGGTGCTGCGGCTTCTCCACCATGGGCTGGAAGTAGGCCTGAATTTCCTTGGCGAACAGGGTGTAGCACTCCCCGCAGCCCATCTGCTGCCGCTTGCCGATCTGCTCCCAGGTGGAGCCGCAGCGCGGGCAGGCCTTCTCCTTGGCGCCCTTCATCCTGCGCAGATCTACTAGCCCGTGCAGGAGGCTGGAGATCGACAGCTCGATGCGCTCCTCGCTGGAGGAGATGCCCCGCTCCAGGGCGCAGGTGTCGCAGAGATGCAGGTCGACGCGCTCCTTGCCGATGACCTGCTGTATGTGGATCACCGCCTTGCGGTTCCCGCAGATCTCGCACTTCATTCATCAATAATAAGCATAATGCTCAGGAAATCAAGCCCAGGAAGCGGGGGCCACCTTCAGGAACGACGCAGGACGTCCAGCGGCCGGACCCGGCCGGCCCGGAGGGCCGGCAGCCAGGCGGCCAGGACGGCCAGCAGCAGCGTGGCGGCGGCGATCACGGCCAGCTCGCGGAAGCGCAGATCGATCGGGATGCTTTCCAGGTAGAACTCGGTGTTGAAAAGGCGGATCGCGGGGGGCCGGGGCAGCCGGACGGCGGGCGCCAGCAGGGCGAAGGCGGCCCGGCCGGCGGCATTGATGGCCCTCTCCAGCCCGGCGAGCAGGGCGTTGATGTTCAGGGCCAGGACGGCGCCGCCGGCCAGACCCAGGGCGGTGCCGGCCAGGCCCGTGGCCAGCGCCGTGACCGTGAACGCCAGGGCGATGTCCAGCGGTCCGGCTCCCATGGCCTTGAGCATGGCGATCTCCGGGGTCTTCTCCAGTACGACCATCACCAGGGAGGAGGAGACGTTCACGGCGGCCACGGCCACGATCAGGGCCATGATGAACAGCAGCAGCGCCCGGGTGGTCTGGAAGGACTTGTAGTTGGCCTTTTCCAGCTGGTACCAGCTGTACACTTGGGCCGCCCCCGGCAGGGCTAGGCGGCCCAGCTTGCGTTCCAGGTCCGTAAAGGGATCGTCCAGCTTCAGGCCGATGAACCGGGAAGCCCCGCTGCCGCCCAGCAGCCGCTCGGCGCCAACCAGCGGGACATAGACCCAGAGCTTGTCCAGCTCCTGGTAGCCGGTGGAGAAGACCCCCCGCACGGTGAACGCGGTGACCAGGGGCACGCTCCTGGCGCCCCCGCGCAAGGTGAGCAGCCGGACTCGGTCGCCCACGCCCGCCCCGAGCCGCTGCCCCAGCTCGCGGCCCAGCAGGATCGACCCCGGGGTCTGCAGGTCGAAGCTCCCGGCCTCCAGCCGGAAATACCTGCGAAAGCCCTCGTCCTGCGCGTACACCTCCGGGGCAACCGCCCGGATGGTGACCGCGCTGCGCCCGCCCGCGGCCGCGGCCAGCCCGAGTCCCTGGCGCTCCACCATGGCGTAGCGCACCGCCGGCTGGGCGCGCAGGGACTCCAGGATCGCTGCCAGCTCCTCGGCGCTCGTCGTCTCCGGGAGGCTCACCTGGGCGTGGTAGGTCCCGACCTCCAGGTACCGGCGCGTGATGCCCGCGATCATTCCGTCGGCCACCTCGAGCACCACGATCAGGGGCACCAGGCTCAGGGCGATGCCCAAAACCGACCCCAACAGGTAGGGCGAAAGCCGGCCGCGGCGGCCGAACAGGTTGCGGACGCCGAGATAAAGCGGGAAAAGCGCCTTCATGCGCGCCTCAGGCGGCCGTGCTCCAACACCAGGCGGGCGTCCCCGGCCGCGGCGATCTCCCGCGAGTGGGTGACCAGGATCAGGGTCTTGCGGTATTCCCCCACCAGCCCGAAGAGCAGCTCCCGGATCTGGGCCGCGTTGTGCTCATCCAGGCTGCCCGTGGGCTCGTCTGCCAGGATCAGCTGGGGGTCGTTCATCAGCGCGCGCGCCACGGCGACCCGCTGGCGCTCCCCCCCGGATAGCTCCAGGGGGTAGTGCCGCCGGCGTCCGGCGAGGCCCACCTGCTCCAGCAGGCGCTCGGCCCGCCGGCGCGCCCCCGCGCCGGTCGCGCCGGCGATGGCGGCGGGCATGAGCACGTTTTCCAGCGCGGTGAAATCCCGCAGCAGATAGTGCAGCTGGAAGATGAAGCCCAGCCGGCGGTTGCGGTACTCCACCAGCTCGGCCTCGCTGCGGCTCGTGATCTCGGTCCCCCGGAAACTGATCCGGCCCGCGGTGGGGGTGTCCAGCCCGCCGATCAGGTGCAGCAGCGTGGACTTGCCGGAGCCGCTTTCCCCGGAGATGACCACGGTGCTCGCCTCCGCGACGGCGAGCGAAACGTCCTCCAGGACGGTGAGCTCCTCGGACCCGGCGCGGAACACCTTTCGCAGGCCGCAGACCTCCAGGATCGGGGAGCCGGGGGCGACCCCGCTATCACGGCCTTCATTCAAAGTGCAGCACCTCCATCGGGCTCACGTTGCGCACCGCCTCCGCGGCGAAGCGGGCCGCCAGGCCGCAGGAGCCCAGCGCAAACAGCACCACGAGGCAAGCCTCGGGGAGCAGAACCCGGCTGGGGATCTCGCTGAGGTAGAAGTACGCCGGGGAGAACAGGGAGAAGCGCTCGCCCATGGGCGCGGCCAGCCGGGCCGCCAGCGCCCCGGCCGCGTTCACCAGCCACTCGGCGGCGCTGAACACGGCGTTGATGTTGGCCGAGGCCAGCAGGCCCAAGGCCAGGCCCAGCGCGCTGCCAGCCAGGCCGATGAACAGGCCTTCGGTAAGGAACACGGACCGTACCGCCCAGTCGCTGGCCCCCAAGGCCTTCAGGACGCCGATCTCTTCGAAGCGTTCCCGCACCGCCCGGCGCAGGCCGTGGTAGATGTTGAAACCGACGACCACGAAGATCAGGCCGATCAGCACCATCATGACCAGCTTCTCCATCCGCAATGCCCCGAAAAAGGCGCGGTTGAACTCGCGCCAGCTCTCGAGGCGGTATTCGCCGCCCTCAAGCAGGCGGCGCACCTCTGCAACTGCCTCCCGGTCGCGGAAGCGGTTGCGGATCTTGATCCCATAGCGCACGGGCTCCCGGTTGGATAAGCGCGCGAAGCCCCAACCCAGGTCGAACTCGTAGTACCCGCTGCGGAACAGCCCGCTCACCAGGTAGGTCCGCCGCTCGGCAGCCTGCTCGCCGCCTAGGGCGAGCAGGGTGACCGCGTCGCCGACGCCGACCCCCAGGTATCGGGCCAGTTCCACGCCCAGCACCACCTGGGCGGGTCCGCTTATGTCCCAATCCCCGTCCACGATCCGCAGCCGCTCGCCGAAGGCACCGTCCAGCGCGGTCACGTCGGCGGGCAGCCCGCGCAGCAGGCAGCCCCGCGGGTCGTAGAGCCCTTCGGCGATGAGCTGGGTTTCAGAGAAGGGAACCACCGCGCGCACCCCCGCCAGGCGGCGCAGCCGCTCTAGAGTCTGCGCCTCCAGGCGCCCCCCGCCGGGGGATTCGAGCTGCAGGTGGTAGGAGGAGACCTCCAGGATGCTCTCGATGAACCCCAACTGGAAGCCGTTCATCACCCCCAGGACAGCGGTCAGGGTCGCCACCCCCACGGTCACGCCGGCTACCGAGAACAGGGTGGCGGCGGCCCCGCTGCCCCGGCGCCCGGAGCGGAAGTGGCGGAAGGCGGCGAAGGCCGTAAAGCGCAGGCTCATGGGCCGCCCTCGAACTCCCTGCGGCGCACGACCTGCCCGCCTTCCACGAACTCCTCCAGCACCTTCACGCCGCCGCGAAAGCTCACCACCATAAAAAGCAGGCCGGCGCGGTACAGCTCTTCCACCCTCGCGCCCTCGCCCGCATAGCGCACGACCTTTTCCAGCTGGCCGCGCGCCCGGTATTCCTCCCGCTGCAGGCTTCCCGCTGCATCATAGGAGTAGCTCCACTGTTCGCTCCCCCCCTCGTGGACCCGTGTGGCCAGCAGCCGGCGCCCTCCGGCGTCATACCGGAATGACCAGTCCTCCACGGTCTTGCCTCCGCGCGTCACCCTCCGCGTGGCCTCCCGGCCCTCCGCGTCATAGCGGGTCACGGTGCGCGCGCCGGAAGCCGTCCGCTCCGAGGACTGCAGGAGGCTGCCAGCGTAGGCCAGCTCGAGGGTTTCCAGCAGCTCCCGCCCCTGCCAGATCTGGCTACAGGCCAGCCTGCCGTCGGGGTTGTAGCGGCTTACCAGCCGCCGGCCGCCGGCGGCGAGGCGCTCCTCGAAGAGCCTGCCGTCGGCGGCCACCAGGGCCAGCTCCTCTCCGGCCTGCCGGTCGGGGCCGGGTGCCGGCGATTCCCGGCGCACCCGCCGCAACTCGCCGCCCGAGCCCAGCTCATAGCGCTCGCGGGCGAGCAGGGTCCCGTCAGCCCCGTAGGTCTCCACCGCGCTCAAACCGGAAAGGCCGTAATGGAACTGCGCGGTCTGCTGCAGCCGGCCCTTCTTGTAGGAATTCTCGCTGAGGAGGCGCCCCGCGCCGTCGAAGCTCCGCTCCTCCTCCTGGAAACCCCCGGCGAACACCCGTTCCAGGCCCGGCGATAATTCCCAGCGCCGCAGCTCCCTGCCCTCATGATACAGGGTGCGGATCTCCCGTTCGCCTTCCCGCTGCACCCTCAACAGGTATTCCTCCTGGCGGCTGAAGCCGGGAAGCGGGGCCAGGGCCAAGCCGATGGCGTCCGAGCGGTAGTAGCCGGCCGGTTGGCCAAAGGCGCCCGGAGCCAGCAGGAGCAACAGGAGCAGCCGCAGCAGCCGGGGCTTCATTCCTGGGCCACCAGCGCGTCGAGGAACCGCTCGCCGTCGAACGGCTCCAGGTCCTCGAGCTTTTCGCCGGTGCCCACGAAGGAGATGGGCAACCCCAGGTCCCGGCAGATCGAGACGACCACCCCCCCCTTGGCCGTGGAGTCGTACTTGGCCAGGATCACGGAGTCCACGCCCACCGCCTCCCGGAACGCCTCGGCCTGCCGCAGGGCATTCTGCCCGGTGGTGGCGTCGATCACCAGGATCTTGCGATAGCCGGCGGGATCCAGCCTGGCCCGGACGATCTTGTCGATCTTGCCCAGCTCCTTCATGAGGGGAGCCTTGTTGTGCAGGCGCCCGGCGGTGTCCGCCAGCACCAGGTCGCCCCCGCGGGCGCGGGCGCTGGCGATCGCGTCGAAGATCACGGCCCCTGGGTCGGCCCCAGGCTCCTGCCGCACTACCGGCACCTCGAGGCGTTCGCCCCACAGCGCCAGCTGGTCGATGGCCGCGGCCCGGAAGGTGTCTGCGGCGGCCAGGAACACCCTGCTCCCGCGCCGCCGGTACCAGGCGGCCAGCTTGGCGATGGTGGTGGTCTTTCCAACCCCGTTCACCCCCAGGACCAGGAAGAGGTTGAGGATGCCCGGGGCGGGCTCCAGCGCTTCTACGCGCAGTGAAGCTGCCAGGAGGCCCTTCAGGCCGGCCAGGAAGCTCTCGCGGTCGCGCCCCCCCTGCCGCCGGACCTGCTCCCGCAGCTCGCCCAGCAGGCGGCCCGCCGCGGCCGGACCGATGTCCGCCTCCAGCAGTATATCGGCGAGGCTCTCGAAGAACTCCTCGTCACGGACCGGAAGGCCGAACAGCTCCCTCAGCCGGGCCCCGAACCCTTTCACCTCGACTCCCTCCTCCCCGCGCGCTTCAGCCTCTGCGGTCGGCGGTGCGGATGTAGCGGGCCAGTTGGATCAGCATGTTCACGGCCAACCCTACGGACAGCCCCAGCGTTCCCAAGTACGCGTAGTAGAAGCCGTTGCCGGTATCGTAGAGGCGCTGGGCCTCGACCAAGTTGCCGTCGCTCACCGCGCTCTGGTAGCTCACCATGTAGTCGGTCACGTACCCCCAGGAGAACAGCGGCAGCGGCAGCGAGAGGGCGAACAGCCCGAAGGCCGTGTAGAAGCGGTTGCGCTCGTGCTTCTGCCGCTCCAGGGGGTCGAGGGCGGCGGGGGACAGGACGATTGACACCGCCTGCGGGGAGGACGGGCCCAGGTACTGCGGCGTGTCGCGGAACCCTTCCAGGCGCAGCAGGAAACGGTCCGGGGCGTCCGGCCGCGCCACCTCCAGGGGGGTGACTCCCAACCAGGTCGATCCTCGGTAAAGCGCTGCGCCCGCGGGCTCGGAGCCGATGGTGAGCAGGCTTTCCGGCAGCTTTTCCAGCTCCAGGGCGAGTTCCGTCAGGGAATAGGGTTGCACGGTCACCAGCCGCGAAACCGTCTCGTACCCTTCTAGCTCCACACTCAAGCTCCGCTCTCCGGGGCCTACGAAGTCCAGCCGGGCCTGCCCGGTGCCGAGCAGCGTCCCGTCCAGGTAGATGCGCGCCTCGCGTGGGGAGGCCGCGACCGCGATCGAGGCCCAGTCCCGTCCCCACAGGGCCCGGGTCAGGCCCTCCACCGCCGCCTCCAGCGCGGAGCTGAGGCCCTCGCGCCCGGCCGCGTCCGAGTAGGAGTAGATCTCCCGCTCCAGCGCGGTGTCCACCGCCCGCACCTCCAGGTAGAGGTAGTCCTGGATCTCCTCGAAGCTCCCGTAGATCAGGAGGTTGACCGCCGCGGCCTGCGCCGCGCGCAGCGCCGCGCGGCCCGGTTCGGCCAGCAGCAGCTCGCCGCCGGACCCCGCGGCGAAGCGCACCTCCTTGCGCTCGGGGAACGCGACCCCGGCCGGGTCCAGTTCCCGCAGACGGGCGAGCTCCTCGACGGCCTGCCGGATCCGCAGATCATAGGACGCCTGCTGACGCTGCAATTCGGCCGCGTCCTGTCCCCGGAAGAACAAGGCGTCCCGCTCGCGCCGGAGATTTTCCAGCTGCACACCCCGGCCGCGAGCGGCGCGCCGGATCACCGCCTGCTGGTACCCGGCTCGCTCCTCGGCGCCGAAGAAGTGCAGGCGCACGGAGGCGAGGCGTTCCCGCAAAGCTAGGGGGAAACTGTGCAGGAGGTACAGGTTTTCGGGGCCCAGGCCCCGGCCGGCGAAGGCGGCCATCCCGACGGTCCAAAAGGGCTCGTCGTCGGCCGAGGCCGCCGCCGAGGAGCGAGGCAGGAGGATGACCAGGAGCAGGGCCGGGACAAGCGCGCGCCTCATTGGATGTCGAGGATCTTCTTGATGGAGCCGATCACCCGCTCCGGCCGGAAAGGCTTGACGATGAAATCCTTGGCTCCCATCTGGATGGCCTGGAGGATCAGGCGCTGCTGGCCGAGCGCCGAGCACATGATGACCTTGGCCTCCGGGTCCGTCTCCAAAATCTTGCGCAGCGCGGTCAGGCCGTCCATCTTGGGCATGGTGATGTCCAGCAACACGATGTCCGGTCGCTTCTCCGCGAAAAGCCGCAGCGCCTCCTCCCCGTCGGAGGCCTCGCCCACGACCCGGAAGCCCGCCTTCTCCACCAGGTCCTTGAGGACCATCTTGATGAAGGTCAGGTCATCCACGATCAGGACGTCTATGCCCATAGCTTCTTGCCTTCGTACTCCTTTGCCAGGTAGCTCTCGATGAACTGGTTCAGCCCCCCGTCCATAACGGCCTGGATGTTCCCCGATTCCTGCTTGGTGCGGTGGTCCTTGACCAGGGTGTAGGGCTGGAAGACGTAGGAACGGATCTGGTTGCCCCAGGAGATGTCCTTCTTCTCCTTTTCCTGCTTGGCCCGCTCC
>CAZMWZ010000113.1:5059-9516 GCA_964570045.1 uncultured Spirochaetaceae bacterium | reverse complement strand
CATCGGCGAGATCACGGGGGTCAAGCGCGACCTGTCCGAGGCGCCCGGGAAAAAAATGGTCGAAGAGTGAAAGCGAAACGATTATACTGCCTGATTTAGGAGGAACGAATGAATAGACGGTTGACTGTTGCGGTCCTGGCTTTAGCTCTCGTGCTGTCGCTCCCGGCCCTGTACGCCGACATCGGGGAGAACTTCGCCAAGGGAGGGGTCGCCCTGTCGGGGAGCGTCTCGTTCGACAACAACTTCTATCGCATCGCGGATTCTGCCGATGAGCGGAACTACTGGAGCCTGGATGTTTCACCCGGGCTGGACTACTACGTAGCGGATCGTGTGGCCGTGGGCGTGTCCCCCTGGCTTTCCTACAGCTCTTTTACCAATGGTTCGGACATTAAAATCAAGGACCTGAGCTTCGGTTTCAGTGCGGGCGGCTATTACGCTTTCGTTCCGGACCCCGCAGCGCAGAAAGGTCTGGTGGTGACCCTTGGCGGGGCGGTCGGCCTGTCCTTTTTCCCCGGAGTGGCCGACCTGGTGGCAGGCGTCGAGGTTCCGGATGATTCCATGGAAACCGACCTGCTGCTGTACCTCACACCGCGCCTCTATTTCTTCCTGAACGACCGGCTGGCGCCGTACGTGGGCTTGACGCCGAGGCTGGTCTACATTCTGTCGCTAAAGGACGACACCGGCGCCAAGGTGGACCTCACCAGCCAGGAAAGCCTCTACGCCCGGGTGACGGCGACCGTAGGGATAAGCTGGTTCATCCCGACATCCAAGGCGTCCGTCTTTCTTAGCAACTGATCCCGCGAGGAAGAGCAACGCCGAACCGCCGCAGCCTGCGAGCTGCAGCGGTTTTTACGCCCCGAAGGCTTCGATTTCCTGCAGGGAGCGGAAGGGAGACAGCTCGCGCAGGCGGCTGACGATGCCCGGAAGTGCCTCCAGGACGTAGTCCACCTCGGCTTCCGTGGTGTAGGTGCTCAAGGAGAAGCGCAGCGAGCCATGGATGCAGGTAAACGGCACCCCCATGGCGCGCAGCACGTGCGAGGGCTGCAGGCTGCCGGAAGCGCAGGCCGACCCGGTGGAGGCGCAGATGCCGTGCTTATCCAGCGCCAGCAGCAGCGCCTCCCCCTCGATGAAGTGGATGCCGATGTTCGTGGTGTTGGGCACGCGGTGCTCGGGATCCCCGTTCACCTCGGTGTTGCCGATGCTTTTCAGTATCCCCCGCTCCAGCCGGTCTCGCAGGGCGCGTACCTGATTGGCCTCTTCGCCCAGGCGGGAGGCAGCCAGCTCCGCCGCCTTGCCCATGCCCACGATCGAGGCCAGGTTCTCCGTGCCGCCGCGGCGGCTCCTCTCCTGATGGCCGCCAATCAGGAAGGGGCGGATTTTCAGGCCGCGGCGGATGAACAGGCCGCCCACGCCCTTGGGGGCGTGGAACTTGTGGCCTGAAAAAGCGGCCAGGTCGACTGGCAGGCGGGTCATGTCCAGGGGGATCTTGCCCACGGCCTGGACCGCGTCGGTGTGCACGAAAACCCCCCGCTCCTTGGCGATCCGGCAGATCTCCTCCAGCGGGAAGATCACCCCTGTTTCATTGTTGGCCATCATGCAGGATACCACCAGGGTGTCATTGTCGATGGCCGCTCGCAGCTCCTCCAGGTCGAGGTTGCCCTTGTGGCTCACCCCGATTTCGGTAACCCGCAGGCCCTTTTTACGCAGATACGCGGCCTGGTTCTTGACCGCCGGGTGCTCGACCTTGGTGAGGATGACGTGGGTCTTTTCCGGGTAGGCGTCCACCAGACCGCGGATGGCGAAGTTGTCGCTCTCGGTGCCGCAGGAGGTGAACACGATCTCGGTGGGGTGGCAGCTGAACAGCGCGGCGGTGCGTTCCCTCGCCCTTTCCAGGTCCTTCTGGAGGTTGCCGCCGAAGCTGTAGGCGCTGGAGGGGTTGCCGTACTTCTCCTTAAAGAAGGGCAGCATCTCCGATAACACCTCGGGGGCGACCGCCGTGGTGGCGTTGTTGTCCAGGTAGACCCTAGCCGGGGACATCTTCCACCGCCTCCAGCGTGGGGTCCACCAGCTCGCGCAGCTTCTCCTGCACCAGGCCCTTCATGGTCAGCTCCGAGGTATGGCAGCCCTGGCACATGCCCATCATGCGCACGAGGACCTTGTTCTCCACCACGTCGATCAGCTCCACATCTCCTCCGTCGCGCCTCAGGATGGGACGGATCTCCTCCTCCAGCACCGCTTCGATCTTCTTGATCTTCTGCACCATGGTGAGGCGCCCGCCGGGGGCCCTGCGGGCGCTCTCGCCGCGCCAGACCTCTTCCAGCAGGTCCTCGATTTTCGGGATGCAGGCCCCGCAGCCGCCCCCCGCCTTGGTGTAGTTGGTGATCTCCTCCACCGTGTGCAGGTTGTTGGCCAGCGCTACCCGCTTGATCTTCTCGTCGGTGACGCTGAAGCATTTGCAGACGATCTCGCCCTCGTCTTCCTTGTGGGCTTCGACCTTCACGCCCCGGTAGTTGGCGATGGCTGCCTCGAGGGCCTCCTGGCCCATCACCGAGCAGTGCATCTTTTCCTCGGGCAGCCCGCCGAGGAAGGAGGCGATGTCCTTATTGGTGATCCCGGAGGCTTCCTCCAGGCTCTTGCCCTTGATCATCTCGGTGAGGGCGGAGGCCGCGGCAATGGCGCTCCCGCAGCCGAAGGTCTTGAAGCGGGCGTCCTTGATAACCCCCCCGTCGATCTTGAGGGTCAGCTTGAGCGCGTCCCCGCAGACGAGCGAGCCGACCTCACCGACCGCATTGGCCCCCTCCGCCTCCCCGACGTTGCGCGGGTGCTCGTAATGATCCATCACTTTGTCGCTATAGTCCCACATGTTTTTAGCCTCGATCTAAATTACTATGCGGGTAAGGTTTGGTAAAGGGTGAAAGCCGCTACTGCGGCCTACGCGTCGCTTGCGGCTTCAGCGCGTCGGCGGCAGCGGGAAGGTGGAGACCCGGAAGCCCTCGGGGTCCTGGGCGAGCTCAACGTTGAGCGGGTCAGGAACCCGTTCCCCGTCCACGGAGAACACGTAGTAGTGTTGCCCTGGGGGCAGGTGCAGCGTGACCTGGTACAGCCCGGGGCGGTTCCTGTCCTCCTGCATGGGTTCCCAGTACGGGTCCCAGCGGTTGAACTCGCCGATCACCGAGACGAAGCGCCCCGGCCGCCCGCGGAAGCGGAAGGTCACCTCACCGTTGGGGTGGATCTCGGGGCTGACCAGGGACCTGGGCGGCCTGCCTTCCAGGCTGAAGGTGGAGAAGACCACCCCGAAAGCGTCCTCGGATCGCTCCGGGTTGTTGGGGTCGTGGGTCCACAGGCCGTCCACGGCGATGCGGTAGGTCAGGCTGTCCACGCCCTCCGGCACGTCCAGCAGGAGCAGGAAGACGCCGTTTTCGTTTTTAAAGTAGGGGTGGAAGTCCTGGTAGCGTTCGTGCTCGAAGCGGGCTCCCACCAGCCGTGCGGGCCTGGCCGGATTCTCGGGTTTGTACGAGAGCATCACCTGGCGCTCCAGGAAGCGTGGCGGGCCGGCCTGTTTCACGCTCTGGATTTCGATCGCGAGGGGCAGGGTGACCTGGGCGGCGAGCGGGCCAAGCCCGGCCGTCAAGAGCGCACCGATCAGCAGGAGGCGTTCCGTGGACAACATGGCTCTGCTATACTCATGCTTCGACAGGCGGGACCGCGGACTTGAGCAGAAGTGTTCTCAACCCAAGCTTCCTGCGTTCCGAGAATCGAAGATAGAGGACCGATGCCCAGCCTCCAGGAGATAGAGCGCTTCAAAGCCATCTTGAACTCACTCGGTTCGGAGCCGGAGCTCCTGGCCGAGCGCGGAGAGTCCATTGAGGACCTGCCGCCGCCGGAGGCCGGCCCCCCGGACTTGAGCGACCTGTTCACGGGGGCGACGGGTGAAAGCCGGCCAGGGCTGGAAACCCCGGAGGGAGCGCCTGCGGTTCGCGGTCCGCGCGAAGCGAAGGAAGCCGCGGCCGAGCCCGGGGAAGAAGACTTCGACTTCAGCAGCTTGTTCGGCGAGGAGGGCGTGGAGGGGCTGGACAGCCTGGAGATGCCGCCCGCAGCCCCGCCGGAAGGTGAAACCCCGCCGGAAGGCGAAGCCCTGCAGGGGTCCGAGGACTTGGACAAGGTATTCGCGGGCTTGGGTTTGACGGCAGGCGAGGAGCCGGGCACGGCGCCCCCCGAGCCTGCATCCGCGGAATCCGCCGAGACCCTGGAGGAGTTCGGCATCCCGCCCGGGCTGCTCGACACGCTCGGGAAACCTTCCCGGGCAGGCGAACCGGCTGGGGAGCAGGCAGAGGAGCCGGCCGCAGGGCCGGAGCCGGAGGGTGAGGCCGCAGGCCCCGTGGCCGAGGAGGAGCTGGCCGACTTCACGCTGCCGGCCGACTTCGGCATCCACGAGGAAGGGATGGAGGAAGAGGCGG
>CAZMWZ010000113.1:0-4959 GCA_964570045.1 uncultured Spirochaetaceae bacterium | reverse complement strand
CCGCAGGAGGCGCCGGTTGCGCCCGAGGCTGGACTCGGCGAGGAGGCTCGCGGCGTAGAAGCCCCCGGCGAGGGGGCCGCGGCCGAGGTGCCGGCTGAGGCGCCCGCAGCGGGGCTCGTCGAGGAACCCGGTTTCGGCGAGGAACCCTTCCAGCTGCCTGAAGAGTTCATGTTGCCCTCGGAGGCCGCGCCCGCCGAGGTGCCGGCCGAGGTACCCGCCGAGGCGCCTGCAGCCGAGGCCCCACCGGAGGAAGAGGTATCCTTCGCGTTCCCGGAAATGCCCGCCGAAGGTCCCGGCGAGGCCGGCGCGGAGGGTCTGTCCGGGCTGCCGGAGGAGTTTACCGGCGAGGGTCTGTTCGGTGAGGAGCCGGCTGCGGAGGTTCCCGCGGAGGCTCCTGTGCCCAAGCCGCGCCGGGCTGTGCGTCCCGCGGAAGCGGCGGAGGGTCGCGGGGCCGTGGGTGCGCCGCCCGCTGCCCGGGCCGCGGCGCCGGAGGTCGGGGAGGAGGAGTTCAGCATCACCGAGCGGCGCTTCGCCGCCCTCCAGCGCACCCTGGCCGCGCTCCCCCGCAACCTCAAGATGGCCATCGAGGAGCTCATCGCCGAGAAGGGGCTCACCGGCCCGGACCTGCGACTGCTCAGCGACCTGCTGGCCGACGGGGCCGCCCCGGCGCAACTGGCCGAGGAGGCGTCGCGGATCACCGGCCGCCGCATCCGCCTGCCGCGCGGCTACGAGAAGCTCACCGGTCTGGCCTTCGAGGAGGAGCGGCGCACTTTCGCCTTCGGCCTGCGTGAGAACATCTGGCCGATCGTGCGGGCCGCCGTCCTCAGCCTGCTGTTCCTGGGCCTGCTCTCCTTCCTCGGCTACCGCTACATCTACCGGCCCCTGGCCGCCTACGCGCTGTACCGGCAGGGGCACGCCCAGATCCTGAAGGAGCGCTACAAGCTGGCCGAGGAGCGCTTCGCCAAGGCCAACGCCATCATCCGGTACAAGGGCTGGTACCTGCGCTACGCCGACGCGTACTCGGCCAGGCGCCAGTACCCGCTGGCCGCGGACAAGTACGAGCTGCTGCTGCGGCACTTCCCACTGGATCGGCAAGGCACCTTGGCCTACGCCCACCTGCTCACCTACTCGATTTTCGGCTACGAGCGCGCGGACCAGATTCTGGGCGAGTACACCGGTGAATACCCGGTGAAGGGGCCGCGCGGCCGACACGTTCCCCGTGCCGGCTTCCGGGACGCGGACATCCTGCTGGCGCGCGGCGACAATTACCTGGAGTGGGCCGAGGAGAAGCCCGAGCACTACGAGAACGCCCGCCTGCAGTACGCCTCCATCCTCGACTACTACGGGGAGCGCGACGAGGTGCTGCTGCGCATGATGCGCTACTTCATCCGGGTCCAGCCGCCGCGGCTGCGCGAGACGCGGGACCTGTACACGCTTCTGGAGGCGAAGGACAAGAAGCGGCGGCTGCAAGTGAAACCGGAGCTTTTCGCCGGCGTCTACGCCGAGCTGGCCGGCTTCTGGTTCGACCAGAAGGTCTACGACGGCGTGCGGGAGGCGCTGCTGGCGGCCCTGAAGCGGGACAAGTTCCACCCGGAGTCCCACTACCAGCTGGCGCGCTACTACCGCTACCTCAAGGACCCGGTGGAAGAGCGGAAGGCCCTGGTCAACGCAGTCGATCTTCTGGAGGACTCCTCCCCCTTCACGCGCAAGCGCCTGCTGGCGCTGATCGACTCCTACAACCGCCTGGGCGAGACCTACTGGCGTGAGCGGGAGTACCTGAACGCGGAGAAATACTACCAGCTGGCCATCGAGCGCATCGAGGCGGGGCAGCGCCAGCGCGTGCTGAGCCAGGGAAAGGACCTGGGCTTGCCCTACAAGAACCGCGGGGACCTCTACTACTACGTCAGCCGCGATCTGGGCACCGCCTTGGAGCTGTACCGCAAGGCCGAAGAGAACTTGTACCGCAGCGACGAGCTGGACTACCAGATGGGGTACATCCGCTACGCCCAGGAGGACTACGAGCAGGCGCTGCTGCGTTTCACCAGGGTGGTGGACTCTCAGCCGACCAGTGAGAACACGCTCTTCGCCCTGGCCAATGCCATGTACCTACAGGGTTATTACTCCTCCGCGCAGGGGTATTACCTGCGCCTCCTGGACCTGCAGGAGGTGCGCCGGGACCGCATTCCCTTCCTGTCGCCGGCGGATAACAGCGAGCACCGCGCCCTGCTGGAGTATATAATGAAGGTCTACAACAACCTGGGGGTGACCACCATGCGCCTGTCCGAACGCGGGCGCGACCCGGTCCGCCAGGCACGGGCCCTGGCCAACCTGACCTTCTCCTCGGAGTACTTCGACCTGCTGACCCGCAACCCGGAAACCGGCGAGCGGGGGCTCACCCGCAACCTGGCCTACCTGAACCAGCGCTCGATCCTGTACCCGACGCGGAGTTTCGAGCTGGAATTGTACGGGCGGCTGCCGCTGGACCTGGCGGCGATTCGCTTCTAGCGGTTCACCCTGCTAGAGCGAGGCCATCCAGCCGCGGGGGTCTTCGCTCACCCCGTACTGGATGCCCTTGAGAGCCTTCAGCAGCTTCTCGGCCAACTCGCCCATCCGGCGGTTGTTGAACACCACTTCCCGGCCCTCGTGGGTGATGGACTCGAAGTGGCTCACCCCCGCCGCGGTGCCGGTGGCGAAAACCTCGCGGGCGTCGGCGAGCACCTCCTCGATCGGGATCCGCCGCTCCTCCACCTTCACCCCCAGGTCCCTGGCCAGCTCGATGACGCTCGAGCGGGTGATCCCGGGCAGGATCGTGTCCTCCAGCGACGGGGTGACCAGGGTCCCGCTTTTCAGCAGGAAGAACAGGTTGCAGGAGGAGCCCTCCTCGAAGTAGCGGTGCTCGCAGGCGTCCAGGAACATGCACTCCATGTAGCCCTGCGCCTCGGCCTCCTTCTTGGCCAGCGCGCTGATCACGTAGTTGGAGGCGGCCTTGATCCAGCCGGTGCCCCCTTGCGTGGCTCGGATGCGCGAGGTGGTGACGGCCTTGGCGTTGCCCGGGCGGAAGTAGGAGCCTACGGTGGAGGTGACGATCACCACCCAGGGGTGATGGCTCAGGTTCACGCCAATGCCCCCCTCCGCGTAGCTGAAGGGACGGATGTAGACGGAATGCCCGGCCACGAAGTTCTCCTTCTGCCAGGCCGGGTCGTAGGTGGGGGCGAAACCCAGGCTCAGGTTGCGCTTGACGACCTCCCGCACCGCCCGCACGAACATGTCCGCCGGGAACACGGGCATCATGAGGCCCTTCATGGAGGCGGCCATGCGCCGGGCGTTCCCGTCCGGGCGAAAGATCTTCAAGCCCCCGGTCTTCTGCGGGAAGGCCTTGAGCCCCTCGAAGCAGCCCAGCCCGTACTGCGTGGTGTAGTTGACCAGCGGCAGCTCGGGAAAGGAGTTGCGCCGTGCCAGCAGGGCGACGCGCTCGGCTTCCGGCAGTTTCTCCTCCGCGGCGGGGGAGAGGTGTTCCTTCTCGATGTAGGTTTCAGTCCAGGCGTTTTCCGAAGTGTACTGGGCCAGATACACCCAGGGGTTGATCTCCAGCGTAAATCCCTTGGCCATGAACGCATACTACCGCGCGTCCGCGGGTGGGTCAAGGGAAAGGGGACGGGGGGCAAAAAATACTGCCCCGAATTCGCCCGGTTGTCGATGATAGTACCAGGATGAACAACACCAGGGATCACATCATCTTCTTCTTCGCCCAGAAGATGTACTACCTGGAGCGGGTGGGCAAGACCGAGATCTACAACCGCCTGATCGACCTGTTCGAGCAGATCAACCTGGACGGGCTGCTCAACTACCTGACCCGCTACTACTCCGTGGACATCTCGCGCGAGCTGGACGATTTTTTCATGGAGGAAGGGGAGCTGGTGTTCGTCAGCCGGCGGGGGGACTGCCGCTTCAAGCACGTCTGGCGCGACAACCGCCTGTGGCTGGTGGGGATCGAGGCTCTGGAGTAGTCAGGAGACCCGGGGAGGGGCCTCCACGCGGGCCAGCTTTTCCAAAACTCGCACCAGCTCCCCGCCCAGGCGCTTGCCCAGAACCGACGCGCAGTCCAGGCCGCTCTTGCGGCCCAGCTCCAGGCACAACCGGGCGTAGGCCGCGTTCTCCTTGTCCATGAACCCCAGAAAGAACGCCTTGTCCCTGAATACGCTGACCAGCACCGGGCGGGTCTTGTACTTGTCCGAGCGGGCGAAGGCCAGGGTGGAGCGCAGGCGGGACACCTCCTTGGCCTGGTCGTTCAACAGAGGGACGAGGCTTTTCAGGGAGGCGCGGTACAGGATGTCGGACTGGCCCTCCTGCTCCTGGCGGCGGGTCTCCTCCTCGACGAGCAGGTCGGCGTAGTTCTTGCGGATGCTGGCGAAGATCCGCTGGAAGACCCCCTGAAAGTTGCGGCGGAAGGTCTCGCGCATGTCCTCCTTGATCCCCGGCAGCAGGTCCTCCATTTTCTTTCTTTCCTTCCGGAACATCGTGACCTGCACGATGATGTTCTTCACCGCCGGGTGTTTCTGGAAATCGGCGTTCAGGCGGAGGCGCTGCTTGAGGTTCGCCAGGATGGCGTCCACCGCGATGTTTTCCGTGGAGATGGCCCGGACCGGCTTGCCCTTGGCCGGGGCGACCGTTCCCGAGCAGACCAGGCGCTGCAGCAGGATCACGAACAGCAGGTTCTCCAGCGGCTGGTTGTGCAGCTCCAGCTCCACGAAGCTCACGCTCTGGTACTGCATGGCCTCCAGGGAGATGAACACGGGGCGCAGGAGCGCGCCCTTGTATTCAAGGATCCCTTCCTCCACGCACAGGCGCAGGCTGCGGGCGATGTCGCGGAGGCGGTCGGCGGTGAGCTGGAAGAATTTTACCAGAGCATACTGTTCGGCGGCGGCCTCCCGCGCCTCGATCCAGTCCCCGCTGATCCGC
>CAZMWZ010000112.1:8220-9572 GCA_964570045.1 uncultured Spirochaetaceae bacterium | reverse complement strand
CGCGGCATCCGCACCTTCGAGACCTACACGCGCAACACCCTGGACCTCTCGGCCATACCCGTAGTGAAGAAGCTGAGCCACCTGCCCATCCTGGTGGACCCCAGCCACGGCACGGGCATCCGCGAATGGGTCCTGCCCATGGCCCTGGCCTCGGTGGCGGCCGGCGCGGACGGCCTGATCGTCGAGGTGCATCCCGACCCGCAGGCCGCTCTGTCCGACGGGCCCCAGTCCCTGTACCCGGAGCAGTTCGAAAAGCTGATGCGGGACATCGAGGCGCTGGCCCCGGTGCTGGGCAAGGAGGTTGCCCGCCTGCCGGAGCGGGAGCCGGTGGTCCTGGCGGACCCCTCCGGGCGCTCGGCGCCCTCAGGCGGCCTGGCGGTGGCCTTCCAGGGGGAGCGCGGCGCCTTCAGCGAAAACGCCCTGCTGCGCTATTTCCCGGAGGGGGCCCGCGGGGTCCCCTACCCGGAGTTCCGGGACGTGTTCGACGCGGTGCTCGCGGGCAAGGTCCGCTTCGGGATCGTGCCCGTGGAGAACACCCTCACCGGCTCCATCCACCAGAACTACGACCTGCTACTGCAGTATCCGGACATCCGCATCGTGGGGGAGAAAATCATCCGCATCGTGCACCACCTGATCGGCCTGCCCGGCGCCGCGCCGGAGGGCATCCGGCGCGTGTACTCCCACCCCCAGGCCCTCTCGCAGTGCGCCCTGTTCCTGGAGCGCTTTCCCGAGTGGGAAAAGGTCCCCTTCTACGACACCGCCGGGGCGGTCGGCTTCATCGCCCGGGAGGCGCGGCCGGAGAACGCGGCCATCGCCAGCCTGGAGGCGGCCAGGGCCCACGGCATGAAGGTGTTGAAGGAAGGCATCGAGTCCAACAGCCGCAACTACACCCGCTTCGTGATCATCGCCAGGGAGGAGACCGCGCGCGTCCGCGAGGCCAACAAGGCCTCCCTGGTGTTCGCCACGGCCAACACCCCAGGTTCCCTGTTCCAGGCCCTGCGCGTGCTGGCGGAGCGCAACATCAACATGGTCAAGCTGGAGTCCCGGCCGATCGCGGGCAAGCCCTGGGAGGAGCTGTTCTACCTGGACGTGGCGATCCCCGAGGCGGAGGAGCCCTTCCGGCTGGCCCTGGAGGAGCTGAAGGGCGTGACCGACGGGCTGCGCATCCTGGGCGTCTACCGCAGCTGAACGGGGTTCCGGCAGGCCTCAAGCCCGGCTGCCCGGTTCATTTTTTCGCTTTGCCCCTGGCCGGGAAGTAGTACCGGAACCCCGCGCCGCCGCTGAAATCGAAGCTCGTCCCCGGCACCAGCAGAAAGATCGGACCAACCTCCAGGAAGATATCCAGCGGGAAG
>CAZMWZ010000112.1:0-8120 GCA_964570045.1 uncultured Spirochaetaceae bacterium | reverse complement strand
CCAGCGGGAAGCGGGCGCCGAACTCCGGCTCAGGACCCAGGGAGACGCTCGCCCCGATCCCGAGGTACAGAGGCAGCCTGCCCTGCTCCACCCGGATCAGGTCGAAAAAGTGGATCAGGTAGTCGGCGTGGATCTCCAGCGCAGGGTTTCCGGCGAAGGACCAGGCCAGCACCCCGTCGATGGCGGAGGTCGACCCCAGCCAGAGCTTGGCGGCCACACCCGTAGGCTCCCCGATCATGACCCCCAGGCCGAAGTTCCCCGGCTTCCCCGGCTGGGCCGGGGAAGCCCAGGCCAGCAGACCCGAAAGCAGGAACATCGCGAGTAGAGCCGCTTTCCTCATCATATTTATCACCTCTACCGGGGTTCAGGCGAGCCCCATCTGCAGTCGCTGCTTCTCTTCTTCCTTGCGCGCCACGTATTCGTAGCGCTGTTTGTTGGCGCGCACCAGGCTGTTCTTGACCGCCGCCAGCTCGATCTTGATGCCCTTGACCGCCTCCTTGTTCCCGGCCTTGAAGTAGGCGTCCAGACCCTCCATGACCCGGAAGAACATGTGCAGCTCGCCCAGGTTCTTGTTCAGGAAATCGTAGATCTCCTGCTCGGAGGCGGCCCGCAGGCGCGTGGAGGCGGCGCTGGCTGAGTTGGCCAGCGCTTCCAGGAGGGCCGACTTCTTGCGCACCTTGTCCGCGAATTCCGGGAAGTTCACCTGTGTAGAGCGAGCCACCCCGGTGGTGCTGTCGAACTGCCGGATCTCCAGCACGGCGGCCGGCCCGCCTGCGCGGGCCAAGCCGAACAGAGCCCGCAGGCGCTCGCCCAAGCTGCGCCGCCGGCCTCCCCGCTGCTCCCGGTTGGCCTCCAGTTTGGCGAGCGCCTCACCCAGGTGCAGGTGCACCGGCAGCAGCAGCCGCACGGCCTCCAGCAGCAGCGCCCGGTAGTCCACGGCCTGCGCCGCGGCGCTCGGCTTGGGCTCGGCCACGGCCAGGCGGGCGAGGGCCTCGGCGCGCAGCTTGGGCCCGTTGTCCGAGAAGTCTTCGGCCAGGGCCTCGCGCACCAGGTCCGTGTAGAAGGGGCGGTCGGGGACCAGTTGCCGGAAGGCGCGCTGGAGCTTCGGCAACAATTCCTCCTGCCCTGCTTTGGCGCTCAGCGCCGGCCCCAGGCGGGCAAAAAGGCGGCGGCGCAGCTCCAGCTTGTAGGACTCCCGCTGCCAGGCGGCCGTCTCCCGCAGGCGTTCCAGGATCTGCCGGGACACAGAGGCGAGCTGCGCGGAGGAATCGCTCACGATGCCGGCGGAGATTTTGTCCGCCCCGAGCTTGATCTTGCCCAGCGCCTCCGCCAGCACGGACGTGTTGGCGTCCGGGGAAGCGGTCATCAGGTTGGACCAGTCGATGAAGCGGACTATGCCGGTAAGCAGCTTCAGCCGCTCCAGGCCCAGGAACTCCAGGCTGAACTGGTAGGTGCCGTTCAGGAAATCCAGCTGGTTCTGGAACTCCGCGAGGCGTCGGCTCAGCTTCTCCATCTTGTCGGATTCGGCGACTGGTTCCCGCGATGGAACCACGATCTCCGAAGGCTTGCGGTCGTACTGGTAGGGGTCCTCCTGGATGAGGGATTTGCGGTACAGGATGTTATACAGGTTGCTGAACAGGGACTGGAATAGCCGGAAGCTCTCCTTGACCAGGGGCAGGACTTCAGCCGTGAGATGCGGGGCTTTCTTCTCCAGCGCCACGGCAAGCTCGCCTTGAAAGCCGGCCTCGTCTGGCATATACCGAAACTATATAGGGAAACGTTCCCGCCTGACAACATGGGCAGCGTAAAAGCGTTCGCGGCCGAAAAACTGGTTGTGGGGGTGCTCCTGTCCCGGCCGGGGCTCAAGCCGGCCCTGCTGGCCCGGATGGAGCAGGCCTTCGGGCCCACGGACTATGTAAGTCAGGAGCTCCCCTTCACCTACACCCGCTACTACGACGGGCAGATGGGAGGGCCCATCGCCCGCTTCTTCGTTTCCTGCCGCGACTTGCTGGACCCCGAGCGCCTGAGCCAGATCAAGCTGGCCACCAACGTCCTGGAAGAGGAGTTCCGCGAGCCGGGGCTGCGGCCTGTCAACCTGGACCCCGGCCTGCTGTCCCTGGCCCGCTTCATCCTGGCCTCCACCAAGCCCGGCGCCCACCGGGTGCCCCTGGCCGCGGGAATCTACGCCGAGGTCGAGCTGCTCTACGAGCGCGGTGAGTACCGGCCCGTGGAGTGGACCTACCCGGACTACCGCAGCGCGGAGTATCGCGGAATATTGCAGAACATCCGCGCGCTGCTCAAAGCCCAGAGCTCCCGCCCGCGGTGAGGCGCGCTTAAAGCTCTCCCTTCTCCCAGGCTTCGACGGCTGCGGCGAAGTCGGAATCGTCGCCCGAGGCGGCTACTGGAAACCGCGAGGCGAGCTGCGGCGGGGACCCGGCCACCACGCAGCGGCGGGCAGCCCACTCCAGCAGGTCCAGATCGTTGTAGTCGTTCCCAATCGCCAGCACCCGCCCCGGGTCCACTCCTTGCTCCCGAGCCAGCCAGGCGGCTGCCTGGGACTTGGAAGCCAGCGGTGAAAACACCTCGATCCAGCAGGAGCGTCCGTCCAGCGGGGAGGTCGTGCGGAGCACCGTGAGACCGGCGAGCTCGGCGCGCAGTTCCTCGTATGCGGAGACCTGGCGCCCGGGGGGCTCCACCGCCAGCAGCTGGCAGGCTTCCCCCGGCGGCGGTTCGTGGCGCTCCCCCGCGGAGGCGAACGGGGCATACACCCCCTTGCGGGCCTCGAAGTCGGGGTTGTCCCCGCCGGCGCGGTAATACCGGAAGTAGTGGTTGTCCGGGATCGGCCGGTGGACCATGAAGTCCAGCCCCCGCCGGCTCAGGGCCCCGAAGGCCCGCGCCACCTCCTGCCCGCGCATGGACACGGCGCGCAGTAGCCTCTGCGCGGACCACTCCATGACGCCGGCGCCGGAGGAGAACAGCACGTAGTCCACCGGAAAATCGGGTGGCAGGACCTTGCGGGCGGAGAACAGGTTCCTTCCGGTGGCGATGACCCGCAGGCGACCCCGGCGTCCCAGTTCCTCCAGGGTCCGCAGGTTGCGGGAGCTGGCCCGCCGGTGGCTCTGAAAGAGCGTGCCGTCCAGGTCGGTGACCACCAGGCCATCGGGTTTCATCAACACTCGTTGCAAAGTATATCGGTTGGCATATACTCTATCCAGGGTCCCCGGGAATGGCCAAAAAACGCATCACCTTCGCCATGATCGAGGCCGGGGGCGGGCACAAGATGCCGGCGCTGGCCGTGTACGAGTCCCTGAACCGCCTGTACCCCGGGAAATACGAGATGAAGGTCCTGGACTTCATGAAGGACCTGGGCTGCGTGGACCTGGACCAGGCGCACAAGACCACCTGGAAGTACCTGCTCACCCACCCCAGCCTGACGAAAAGCATCCAAACCTTCGACTTCATCACCGGGCCGGTCAACATACAGATCTACAAGCTGGCGGCCACGGCCTTCCACCCCTACGTGCTGCGCTACCTGCGCAAGGAGAAGCCGGATTTGATCTTCTCCACCCACTACTTCAACACCATGTCCGTGGCGCACGTCCGCAAAACCTACGGGTTGAACCCGGTGCTGATCAACTTCCTCTCCGAGATCTTCGACTTCGACTCCTACTGGTATTTGAAAAACGTGGACCACTACGTCGTCACCTCGGAGGAGGCCGCGCGCAAGCTGCTGCGCCGGCGCTTCGCCAAGGGCAAGCTGCACGTGTTCCCCTACCCGGTGCGCCACAGCTTCTTCCGTATCCGCGACGGCCGGCAGAAGACCCTCGGGGAGCTGGGCCTCGCCGCGGCGCGCAAGACCCTGCTGGTCACGCTGGGCAGCGAGGGCCTCGGGGCGATCTCCACCGTCCGCCTCTTGAGTAGCCTGGTGCGGCGCAGCCTGCCCCTGAACGTCATCGTGGTCACCGGCAAGAACGCCCGCCTGAAGCGCCAGCTGGAGGTGGAGTTCGGGGAGGCCGAGGGGGCCACGCGGGTCGTACCCCTGGGCTTCGCGACGAATATGAACGAGCTGATCAACGCCGCGGACTTTTGCTTCATCAAGCCCGGGCCGGCCACCACCTGGGAGGTACTGTCGCTGCGCAAGCCCATCCTGTTCGCGGCCAGCGCCCAGTTGAGCGAGAACCCCAACATCCGCTACGCCGTGCGGAATAAGGTGGGGTACTACGTGGGGCTGAGCCCGCTGCGCTTCGTGCGGCGCATCCGGGAGCTCATGAACGACGCCGCCCTCGCGCAGGTCCAGCGCCACTACGACCGCCTCGACCTGAAAAACGGGGCTGATGACATCGCCCGCTTCGTGAACGGCCTATTGAGCGGGCGCATTCCCCCTAGCCCCCGGCCATCAGCACCTGCACGTCCAGCACGGCGCCGTCGGGTACGAGCGTTGCGCCCCATTCGTGGCGCTGCACGCTCCGGCCGTTGAGCTGGACCAGGGCCGCCGGCAGGGCGTACCCCAGTTGCCGGAGCACCTGCTCGACGGTCAGTCCTTCGCGCCACTCCATGGGCTTGCCCCTGGCTGTGATCATGCCTGAGGATAACCTGTTTTCGCCAGTGGTGGAACCCCGAACGCTTGACGGCAGCCCGCGGTCCCGGTAGGGTAAACGCAAGGAAAGTGCGGATGATCCGGAGCTTCGCGGATTTGGAGCGCCTGGTCCGTCAGGGGGCGCGCAAGCGGCTGGCATTGGCCATGGCCGAGGAGGAAGACGGCCTGAAGGCGGTCGTGGCCGCCGCCGCGCAGGGCGTGGTGGAACCCGTGCTGATCGGCAACGAGGAGCATGTGCGGGAACTGGCCGGCCGCGAGCGCTTGGACATCGCCCACTTCCGCCTGGTGCACGCGGAGGGGGAGAAGGAGTGCGCGGCCCGCGCCGTGGAGCTGCTGCGCGCGGGGGAGGCCGAGGTCCTCATGAAAGGCAGGATCCCCACCTCCACCCTCATGAAGGCGGTGCTGGACTCGGGTAACGGCTTGAAAGGCGTGGGGCTGCTCTCCCACCTGACCCTCATCGAGTCCCCGGCCTACCCCAAGCTGCTGTACATGAGCGACCCGGGGCTGAACATCGCGCCGGACGTGAACGCCAAGGCGGCCATCATCGAGAACGCGGTGCGGGCGGCGCGCAAGCTGGGCGTGGCCCGGCCCAAGGTGGCGGTGGTCACCGCCGTGGAAAAGGTCAACCCCGGCACCATGCCCGCTACCGTGGACGCGGCGCTCCTGGCCAAGATGGCCGAGCGGGGGCAGCTCGCCGACTGCCTGGTGGACGGCCCTCTGTCCCTGGACAGCGCCCTGTCGGCCCGCAGCTGCGAGGTGAAGGGCATCGGCGGGGAGGTGGGCGGGGACGCGGACATCCTGCTCATGCCGGACATCGAGGCGGCTAACGTCTTCTACAAGGCCGTGGCCTTCTTCAGCGACGCGCGGTTGGCCGGGGTGGTGCTCGGAGCACGCGTGCCCATCGTGCTTCCTTCCCGGGCCGACAGCGACGCCACCAAGTACTACTCGATCCTGGCGGCGATCGCCCTGGCCTGAAGCGGCTCAGCGGCCGCGGTCCACGACCCGCAGCAGCAGGAGGGCGCACTCGAAGATCAGGTACAGCGGGACGGCCACTATGAGCATGGTAAACGGATCCGGCGGGGTGATCACCGCGGCCACGATGAGAATCACGGCGAAGATGACCTTCCGGGAAGCCTTCAGTCCCCGGGGGGAGATCAGTCCCAGCTTCAGCAGCAGGAAGGCCACGAAGGGCATCAGGACAATGAGCGCGTCGCCCAGCAGCAGCATGAGGTAGAAGGAAATCACCGAGGCGATCGACAGGTGATAGCTCACCGCCGGGGCGGCGAAGGTTTTAAGAAAATAGGACAGCAGCAGCGGGGAGTAGCGGTACAGCAGAACCCCCAGGGCGACTACCAGCGCGACGAACAGGCTGGTGATGCCGACGAACGAGAGCCTTTCTTTCCTGTGCAGGCCGGGAAGCACGAAGCGGGCGACCTGCACCAGCAGGAAGGGCAGGCTGGCCCCTGCCGCCAAGGCGGCCGAAACCCTGAACCTGGTGAAAAAAGGCTCGAACACGGACAGGTAGTACAGCGGCAGGTCGATGCGCCGGACCATGACTTCGACGACGCGTTGGGACAGACCGAAGTAGGCGGCCAGGAAGGCGGCGGCAAAGAAACCCAGGACCCAGAGCACCTTGCGGCGCAGGTCCTCCAGATGGTCCAGGAAGGAGAGCCGGTCAGCCCTTCTTCTTGCCATCCGGCCGGCGGGGCAGCTCTTCCCCGCCCTTCTGATCCGTGCCCTCCCTGCCCTCCAGACCTCTGCGGAACTCCTTGATGCCCTTCCCGATGCTTCTTGCGAGGTCGGGGATGCGTTTGGCGCCGAAAAGCAGGATCAGGATCACGACGATCAGGATCAGTTCCCAGGTTCCTATCATGACGGGATACCTAATTCATGCTATCACGAATAAACCGCCCGAGTCCACAGGCGCTCGCGCCGCGGGACGCGCCCCGCGCGCTGTCTACTCATTGCGCAGGGTGGGCAGCAGGTCGGCGCGCAGGGCCAGACCGGCGGCGATCACGGTGAAAGTCAAGGCGCTGGCCGCGATGGAGCCCGCCAGCAGCAGCAGATAGGCGAAAGGCAGTCCGGAACCCCGAAGGCAGGCGGCAGGGTACACCGCCAGCGCCGAGGCCGCCGCGCCCGCGGCCAGCCCGAAGCCGAGGGGCGGCAGGTGCTCCGCCAGCACCAGCCTCAGCAGCCCGGCTCGCCCCCAGCCCACGGCCCGCAGCAGGGCGAGCTCTCCCCGCATCTCCGCCACGTTCCGCGCCACCGCGATCGCGAGCCCCAGGGTGCCGACCAGCAGGCCCAGCCATCCCAGCAGGCCGAAGATGGCCAGGTACGTGTCCTCCACGGAGTTGAACTCGGCCAGGCGTTCCGCGGCGCCCGCCACCGCGGCCCCATAGCGCTCCAGGGCCCGGTTCAGGCCGCTCTCCACCTCCGCGCGGCGCTCGGGGGGGCAGGCCACGAGGAAGAAGCGGTACCCGCCGGCGGAGGGGAAATGCCGCAGTAAAGCCCGCTCCGCCACGATGAGGTGTCCCTGAAAGATGGAGTTGGCCAGCCCGGCCATCAGACGCACGCGCAGGGGGCGGCCGCGCTCGTCGCGGTACTCCAATTCCCGGCCGACCTCCAATCCCAGGCCGTAAGTGATCACGGTCTGGTCGGCGATCGCCGGGATGGTGTCCGGCCCCAGGTCTAGATCCAGCAGTCCCCAGGGGTCCGCGGGGTCATCGCGCCTCGCGGAGAAGCTGAAGGAACCGGTGAGACGAGAGGGGACGACCGCCAGAATCCGCGGCTGGCGGACCCGGTTCAGGTTCAGGCAGCTGGCGTCGTCCCCCTCCAGGACCCGGAAACCCACGAACGAGGCCTGGTCCAGCTCCGGCAGCCGGAGCGCGGCCCGGCCTTCGGGGCCTGCCGGGTCCCGCTCCAGAGCAACCGCGGTCTCGGCGATGAAGGCGAAGCCCCCCGTGCCGGAGCTCTTCGCGGCGGGGTCCGGCAGTCCCCTCCGGTTCGCCGCCACCGCGGCAACCACGAAAATGCCGCAGGCTAGCAACGAGGCCACCGTCAGGCTCCGCCCGCGCCGGCGGGCGGCGTTGGCCAGCCCCAGCCCGCCGATCGTAGGCAGCCCGCAGCGGCGCGGCCGGTCCAGGCGCGCCAGGACGGCGAGGGAAGCCGCGAGGAAGGCCGCCAGCAGCAAGGCGCCGGCGGCGAAGAAACCCACCGGGGCGGAGACCAGAGGCAGGATTAGCCCGGCGGCCAGCGCGCACCCCGCGGCCACAGCGGCGGCCGCCCACCCGCCGCGGGTACGCGGCGGCCGACCGCGCAGGTTGCGCCCCGGGGGCGCGCTGAGCAGCCGGATCCCCGCGGCGGCGATCACGGCCAGGGAAGCGCCCAGGCCCCCGCAGAAACCGGCGAGCAGGGCGACCGGCGACACGAAGGGGACCAGCAGCGGGGTGCGCACCGCATCGCGCCACACGCCCCCCAGCCCCGCCAGCACCCCGCGGTGGAACGCCAGGCCGAGAGGCAGGCC
>CAZMWZ010000111.1:0-9589 GCA_964570045.1 uncultured Spirochaetaceae bacterium | reverse complement strand
GTCTGGCGATCCGCCCGGACACCTTCACCTTCACCGCGCGCAGGAACGGCGCCACCATCCCCATCCTGTTCAATGCCGGCGCCGCGGCGCTCACCCTGTCGGTCGCCCTGGCGCTCGTGCTCCTGTTCAACGCCGGCGAACGCACCCTGGTGCGCCGCTCCGCGGTGCTGCTCACCGCCGAAGCGAAGCTGATCCAGGCGCTGAAGAAGGAATCCGCCGAGCAGCTCGGGCGCAAGGACCTGGAGATCGCCCGGGTTCGTGACAGCCTGGCAGTCCTGGCGCGGGACAGGGACCGGCTGAAGCTGGAAAGCCAGGCTCAGCTCGCGCGGCGGGAAGCGGACCTGAAGGCCGCGCTGGCTCGGGAGCTGGCCGCCGAGCGGCAGAAACTGGAACGCTCGGGGCTGCAGTCCGCGGCTGTCGACCGCCAGCTCGCCGCGCTCGAAGCCCGGCTGGCCGAAGCCTACCAGAAGCAGCTGGACGCCTTCCGGCAGGAGCGTACAGGGCTGGAGGAGCAGGCCCGGAAACGGCAGGAGGAGCTCACCGCAGAGCTGCGCGTAAAGACGGCCGCGGCAGAAAGCGAGCGCGGCGAGTTGAGCGGCCAGCTCGCCCGCCTCAATGAGCAGCGGGAGCGGGAGAGCCTGGCCTCCGACCAGCTGCTGGCCGCCTACGCCAAGGTGATCGACTCCTGGCGGGCATCGCGCCTGGAGGAGGCCCTCCGAAACCTGGGGGCCGTGCGGGAGCTTCTTTCCCGGGAAGCGATCACCAGCCTGCCGGCGATCCAGAATCGCCTCCCGGTGGAACGCTTTATGGTCGACTCGCTGGCCCGCCTGTTCGAGTCCGAAAAGGCCGCCCTTGCCGGGCCCGCTGCGCCGGCCGCGCCTTCGGAGGCCGAAACCCGCCTGGCGGAGCTGAGCGCGAAAGCGGCGGAGACCGAGCAGGCCCGCCGCAGGCTGCAGGAAGAGGTGAGCCGCGCGCGGCAGGAGCTGGCCCGCCTGCAGGCCGGGGAGAAAAGGCGGGCCGCCCAGGAGGCGCAGCTGACGGCGCTGCAGCAGCGTTTCGCGGCCGGGGGAAGGCCGGCCGGCGACTCCCAGGCCCAGGTGCTGGCGCTGCTGGAAGCCAAGCTGCGCGTCCGGCAGGCGCTGTCCGCCGAGCCCTTGGCGAGCCGGTACCCGGGGCTGTACGAGGAGCTGGAAAGGTACCTAGATGCCTTCGGCCGGGAGCAGCGCCTGGAGGGTCAGGCGGACGCCCTGCAGGCCGCCGCCGCGGTGCTGGAGGGCCTGTCAGGGAAGACTCCCCGCCTGGATGCCCGCCGCCTGACGGCCGACTACGCGGGCCGTGCCCGCGAGCCGTTCAGCCGGTTCGTAGACCGGCTGCGCGACGCGCTGAAGTAGTGCCGCTCACTTCTGCCAGTATACCGTGGTGCTGACCGATTGGATCGGGGCCCCGGAATCCTCCACGGTCACGACCACCTTCTTGCCGCTCTTCAAATGCGTGTACAGGCCTGCGGCGGTGATGGTTGCCCAGTTTTTATACTGATTCTTTAAACTGTACAGATACGGCGGGGTTCCTCCGGTGACGATGAACTGGACGGTATCGCCTACCGCGTCGACAACCGGCCCATCGGGCAGGAGCACGAGCAGCGGCGAGGGCGGCGGCGGAGTGTCGGTGACTACGACCCGCGCCGTAACCGAATCGTATGTCCCGCTGTCGCTAGACAGAGTCACGGTCAGCTCCCCGGCTCTGCCGGGCGCGGTGAGCTGGGCCGTCACCGTATCCGGACTGATCGACAAGTTGCCCGCGGTGGTATTCCAGGTGTAGTGTCCGGCACCGTCACCGCCGAACGCGGTGAACGTAACTTTTGCCGACTTCTCCACGGTCGCCCCGGTGGGGTCGATGGCCAGGGGGCTGCCCGAAGGGGCAACTACCGTGACCGAGGCTTCCCGGAAGTTGCCGATGCTGTCGTGGACTGCAACCGTGTAGCGGCCTTCGCTGACGGGGTGGAACGGATAGCTTCCGCCGCTCGCCACTTCTACCTCGTCCAGCAGCCAGGTGTACGGGCTCACCCCCCCGGTCACGCCGAAGGCATGGGGGGGGTCCCCCTGGGTCAGCGTCACCGAGGTGCCGCCGCTCAGCGTAAAGGCCGCGAAAACCCGGACCGTGGCGCTGTCGGCGCTGCCGACCAGGTCGGTGGCCGTGATGGTCACCAGGTCCCAGCCTTGCGGGTCCGTCACGGAGGAGGGCGCGGTGTACTTCCAGGTCTGTTTTTCCAGCGTCCCCAGGCCCGAGGAAACGAAATAGTACGGCGCGATGCCCCCCACCGCGGTGAAGCTGTACTCGCTGCCGGTAGGCAGGTTCAGGCTGTCAGGGCTGAGCTGGAAAGGCCCCGGGGAGTCCCCCTCCAGCGCGCTGTACAGCGAAAGGTCGCCGCAGCCCGCCAGCGCCAGTACGATCGCCGCCGCGGCCCAAGCCAGGGTCCGCGGCAGCGCCCGTGAGGGAAGGACCCGCGGCCCGGCTGCTCCGTGTGTCTTACATCGCATGCCGCACCTCTCGTTCACCAGCGCGTGTAGAAGAAAATCGCTGGGACGTTGAAGCCCATGATCGGCTCCGCCGCCGGCCTCCCGTCCTTCATATACAAATAGAGCAACAGCTCGTAAAGGAACTCCAAAGACATTCCTAGCCGCGGGGAGAAGGCCACCTGCAATCCCGCCCCGGCTTTCACCTGCGGCAGCACCCGCGTCAGGCGCTTCTCGACCTTGTCCTGGGGCGACACGTTCAGGGCCGCCCCGGCCTGCAAGCGCACGTACACGCCCAGCCGCGAGCGTTCGGGCGTGCCCAGGCGCAGGCCCAGCCCGACGGGGACCAAGGATTCGAAGTAGGACGCCGTGCCTTCCTGCAGCGGGAGCAGGCCCGTGTAGCCGGCGTACAGGCCGAAAGCCAGCGAGACGGCGGCCGTGCTCGCGAGGTAGTCCAGGTAGGCCTCCGCCGCGTACCCGGGCCGGAAGAGCTGGTCGAGCCCGGCCATGGGGAAGAAGGCCGCGCCGCCGGCGCCGACTTCCAGGCGGCGAATGCGCGGGAGGCCGGGCGCCTGCCCCGCTTCCGCGGGTTCCACGGTCGGCAGAAGCTCGGGTTGGGCGGTCACGACGGAGGCGACAGGGGTTGTATCCGCCGCCGCCTCTTCCGGCAAGGGAGGTTCCCCCAGCACACCGGGCGCCCCGATGTCCACCGGGGCCTCCGCGGGCACGGCCGGTTCGCCCAGGGCCACGGGCGGTTGGGCCTCCGCCGCCTGCCGCCGCCTGCGGACCGCCTCGGCGATGTGCGGCTGCAGCTGAGGCACTAGCCGCTCCACGACCGTGCCCACGGCCTCGTCCAGGCGCAGATCGATCCTACGGGTGGTCGCTGCCGAAGCGACGCGCTCGCTGTCTTCTACCCGCAACACCTCGATCTCCATGCGCAACGTTTGCCCTGTACTAGTATAGCCCCCCAGCACCAGAAAATCCGACTCCCCCGCCTCCTCCAGCAGCCGGCCGGGAGGGGCGATCGAGAGCTCGGGAAGCGCCAGGGCGTCCGGCACCCGGGCCTCCAGGCCGGCCCTGGCCAGTTCGATCTCGAGGGCGGCCGCGAGAATCCGCAGAAACGGCATATCCTTTTCCCCGCCCAGCGGCCGCGGCACGATAAAGACCGTAGCCCTGGGAGAATCCCCGGCCGCGGGCTTCCCCGCAGCGGGCGCCTGGGAGAACGCCCGGACGGCCAGGAGAAGCAGAACTGTCGCGAAAGCCAGGCGGGCGGCCTTCAAACACCCCCCTTTTTCTTGGAGCTCACCGCACACCGGCGATACTAGTAAGTATACGCAGTTTCCACCGGATTCACAAAACGTGTTCCCCGGCCCCACCCCTCTCCTTGACGGGCGGTCCGGCTTTGAATAGCATTCCCCTAAGTGCCATGACCGTGCTCAGCGAGATCCCTTTTCGCCTCGACGAGCCCGCCTTCCTGCGGCTCACCCGCCTGGGAAGCCTCGACGAGGTCCGGGACCTGCTGGACAGGGCCCTGCCCATAGCCAGGCCCAAGGCCGCTTTCAAGGTGTGCTACGTCGGGGAGAGGGGCGCGGATACGGTGGAGATCGAGGGGAGGGTGTTTTCGAGCGAGGTGCTGGCGCAGAACCTTTCAGGGGTGGAGCGCATCTTTCCCTACGTAGCCACCTGCGGGACCGAGATGGAGCCGCTGGAGCAAGCCTACCCCGACCCCTTCGCCCGCTACTGCCTGGATGTGCTGAAGGAGCTGGCCCTGGGGGCGGCGCGTGTCCTCCTCCTGGAGCACCTGGGGGCCTCCTACGGCGCAACCGGGCTTTCGTCCATGAATCCGGGCTCCGGAAACGCCCGCCTGTGGCCGCTGGGGCAGCAGCGCCCGTTGTTCAACCTGCTGGGAAACGTGGAACAGGCTATCGGGGTACGCCTGACCCCCAGCCTGCTCATGCACCCCAACAAGTCGGTCTCGGGGATCTTCTTCCCCTCCGAGGTGCATTTCGAGAGCTGCCAGCTGTGCACCCGGGAAGATTGCCCGCGGCGGCGCGCCCCCTACACCGGGGAACGGGTCGCGACTCTCACCCATCCCTAAAACGCGAAATCGAGGAACCCTGACATGGCTGGAATCGGCAAGGAGTTCATCCGCAAGACCCGCTACCACTTCCTGGGCCCCTCGGAGCAGGACCGTGGCGTGCCCCAACCCCCGCTGGAGCTGGAGGCGGAAACCGACGCCGAAATGATCGTCCTGCCGGCCCCCTCCTCCCTCGCCATCCCGCGGCAGGACCTGCAGGAGGCCATCGAGCGCCGCCGCAGTCTGCGCCGCTACGCACGCACCCCATTGAGCGCCGAGGAACTTTCCTTCCTACTGTGGTGCACGCAGGGCATCCGCCAGGTGGTGCCCGGTTCGGCGACGTTCCGCACGGTGCCCTCCGCGGGCGCCCGCCACGCCATCGAAACCTACCTGCTGGTAAACAACGTGCAGGGAGTGCCGGAGGGGTTGTACCGCTTCTCCGCCCTGAAGCACGCCCTGGTGGAAGCCAGGCGGGAGCCCGGCCTGGCCGACCAGCTCACCGCCGCCTGCCTGGGTCAGCCCTTCGTGAAATCCAGCGCGGTCACCTTCGCCTGGGCGGCCGTGGTCAGGCGCATGCGCTGGCGCTACGGGGAGCGCGGCTACCGCTACCTGCTGCTGGACGCGGGCCACGTCTGCCAGAACCTGTACCTGGCCGCCGAGGCCGTGCAGTGCGGGGTGTGCGCCATCGCCGCCTTCGCGGACGAGGCGGTGGACCGCCTGCTGGGCTTCGACGGCGAGGAGCAGTTCACCCTGTACCTGGCCACGGTCGGGAAGAAGTGAACCTGGTCTGGTCCGGGGCTTTCTCCATCCACACCTACGAGCTGGACCCCAGCTCCCGCCTGGCCGCCCCGGCCGTGCTGGGCTTCCTGCAGGAAGCGGCGGGACACAACGCCGACGCGCTGGGCTTCTCCATCCCGCAGCTGGCGGCCCGGAACCTGACCTGGATGCTCTCCCGGCTGCGCGTGCGCCTGCGCGAGTACCCCGGGTGGCGGGCCAGCCTGAGCGTAGAGACCTGGCCCTCGGGCCTGTCCAGGCTGTTCGCCCTGCGGGACTTCCGCCTGCGCCTCGAGGGGCGGGAGGTCGGCGCGGCCGCCAGCGCCTGGCTCCTGATGGATACGGCCAGGAAGCGGCCGGTACGCCCGCAAAGCATTGCCGACTGGAGCGCGCTGATCCACTCGGAAAAGGCCCTGGCCGCCGACCTGGATAAGCTGCCGCCCTTTCCCGAGGCCTCGGGAGAAGTGCGGGAAGCCGAGCTGGCCGTGCGCTACTGCGACCTGGACGTGAACCTGCACGCCAACAACGTGCGGTTCGTGGAGTGGATCCTGGAGAGCCTGCCCGCCGAGCTCCTGCGCTCGTCGGTGCCCGCCAAGCTGGACCTGGATTTCCTGGCCGAAGCGGGGATCGGCGAACGCATCCTGTCGCGCACCGTGGCCTCCCCCGGCATGCCGGGGGAGGCGTACGCCCACTCGCTGGTCCGGCTGCACGACGGGGTGGAGGTCGCGCGGGCACGCACCGCGTGGCGCCCGGTGCCGCCCGCCTCCCTCTGACGCTGCGACGGCCTCTTTTGCTTGACTTCACCGGTGGGGAGGCGTTATGCTCGCAGGTAAACCGGTTAACTAAACCGGTTAAGCAACTCACCCAAGGAGGTTTGTGTATGAGGCGATTACTCGTATTCCTGGTCCTGGCCGTCCTGCTCGCCGGCGCGGTGTCCGCGCAGAAGCTGGAACTCTACTATTACAAGCAGGAAAACCAGGAAGGCCTGAAGAAGCTGGTGGACGTCTTCGTCAAGGAGAACCCGGGCATCACCATCGACCTGCTCATCATCCCCAACGACGCCGACGCCACCATGGCCGCCCGGGCGGCATCGGGCAAGCTGTCGGACATACTACAAATGCAGTCCTACAGCCGAGTGTTCGAGTACGCCCAGAAGGGCTACGTGCTCGACTTGTCGAAGCAACCCGTGCTGGGCAAGGTCATCGACTCGGCCAAGCCGGCCGTCACCCTGCAGGGCAAGCAATGGGCCTTGCCCATGGACTTCGCCGGCATCGGCATCATCTACAACAAGGCCATCTTCGCCAAGTACGGTCTGAAGGCCCCGGCGACCTACCGGGATCTGGAGCGGGTGGTAAAGACCCTCAAGGACAACGGGGTCACCCCCTTCGCCGGCCTGCTCAAAGAGAACTGGTCGATCGGCCACTTCATCACCCTGGTGCACACCAACCTCCTGGCCGAGAAAAAGATCGGCGTGGACAAGTTCATTGCCGACATGGGCGAGGGCAAGGCGAGCTACGGCGTGGTGGACACCAAGCGGCTGTTCTCGATCATCGATTTCTACCGGGCCAACATGGACGCCAACGCCGAGGAGATGAGCTGGAACGAGCAGCAGGCGGCCTTCGCCGGCGGCAAGTCCGCGATGATGGTGCAGGGCCTTTGGTCCTACGGCGCGGCGATCGGCACCAACCCGGACCTGGACTGCGGCTTCGTGCCCTTCCCGGTGTTCAACGACGCGAAAATGAACAAGTTCTACGCCGACGTGGACTCCTGCTTCGGGATCTCCGCCCAGGCCCCCGCGGACAAGCAGGCGGCGGCTAAAAAGTTCCTCGCCTGGTTGAGTACCCCCCAGGCCGTGAAGATCTGGACCACGGACTACAAGCTCACCCTGTCCTTCAAGGGAGCCGACCTATCGGCCCTGAAGGCCCCGTTCGTGGAGCTGATGTCCACCGTGGGCAAGGTCGGCGCCTACCCCTGGGCCTTCTCCATGTACCCTACGGCCGTGTTCGAGGACGCGGTCAAGAACGGCGCCCAGGCCTACGTGTTCAAGAAGAAGAGCGCCGAGGCCGTGATCGCGGACATCGACCGACAGTGGCGGGAGGCTCGCTAGCCCGAACTGCCCGCGCAGTCTTATAAAGAACCGCCGGGGGGGCCATCCCCCCCGGCTTGTATCGGGGGACCGGCATGATCGAGTCCAGGCTCCAGCGCGTGACGTTTTTCTGGATCTTCGTCCTCCCCGCCCTTGCCGCCTATGCGCTGTTCTTCCTCTACCCCTTTGCCCAGGGCATCCGCATTTCGTTCACCAACTGGGACGGGCTGACCCCCCGCGCGCCGATCAGCATGCCCCGCGCGGAGTTCGAGTCCCGCATCCTGGAGCGTCTGGCCAGACCCGCGGACCGCAAGTTTTTGCTTTCGGTGTACCGCCTGGACCTGGTCGACCAGCTCTACAAGCGCTACGAGCTCACCGGCGGCCGGCGCTACCGGATCTTCGCTCTTCTGCGCGCCGCCCGCTACCAGCCGGAGAACTACCGCTACGTGGGCTTGGCGAACTACCTGCGGATCTTCACCGGCAGGGTCGAGGAGCGCTTCTACCCGCGCCGCTTCGAGAAGCGCAACTTCAACCCCGACTCCGGCCTGCCCGCCGTGATCCCCAGCCGGGAGTTCCAGCGGGTGTTCCTGCCCAACCTGGCCGGGGAGGAGGAGCGCCGCTTCGCCCAGGGCTTCTTCGAGGCCACGCCCCGGGGCTACGTGCTGAAGCCGGAGTTCGACGAGTTCAGCCTGGAGGACCGCGTCTGGCTGCTGCCCGAGGTGGAGCAGGACCGCAGCGTGTCCTCCGCAGCGGTGGACCGCCTCTTGGCCGGGGTAAAGAGCGCGGGCCTCGCCCAGGACCACGCCGCGCTGGAGGCCGCACTCCGGGATTTCCTGGACGGGAACCGCCTTTCGGCCCAGAGCGCCTCCAGGGCCCGGGCGGCCGCCGAGGAGATCTTCCAGCTCGGCAAGCTGAAAAGCCTGCTGGCCTCCCGCTGGGTCCAGCGCAGCTTCGAGATGGGGGTGGTGGGCTTCACCCTGTTCTTCACGCTGTTCAACGTGCTGGGCTCCAACCTGCTCGCCTTCTTCCTGGCCATGGCGCTGGACGCGCGCCTGAAGAGCCGCAACGTGCTGCGCAGCGTGTTCTTCCTGCCGAACGTGCTCTCCATGGTGGTGGTGGCATTGGTGTGGTCGTTCGTCTTCTACCACCTGCTGCCCGCGGTGACGGGCATCGACAAGTGGATGGGCGACCCGGCCAAGGCCCCCTGGCTGATCGTGCTGGTGCAGGTGTGGCGGGAGACCGGCTACCTCATGGTGATTTACCTGGCCGGCCTGCAGACCATCCCCATCGACGTGCTGGAGGCGGCCATGATCGACGGCACCGGCTTTTGGGGCAGGCTGCGCCACATCACCCTGCCGCTGCTGGTCCCGGCCCTCACCGTGTGCCTATTCCTGAGCCTGTCCAACTCCCTGAAGAGCTTCGACCTGGTGTACGCCATGGTCGGCCCCTCCGGCTACGCCGTCGGGACCGTGCCCTTCGTCATGGACATCTTCTTCGACGCCTTCGCCAAGCGCCTGGCGGGCCTGGCCACGGCCAAGGCCATACTGCTGTTCCTGGCCATCGTGCTGCTCACCGGCATCCAGCTCACGGCCATGAAGCGGCGGGAGGTGCAGCAATGAAGGCAGGCCCCAGGCGCTCCCCGGCCCTGATCGCCCTGGAAGTGCTGATGCTCGCCGCGGCGCTGGCCTTCATCTACCCGGCCCTGTTCGTGCTGAACAATGCCCTGAAGCCCGACGCCCAGATCACGCTGCGCCCCGTAGCCCCGCCCACGAGTCTGTACCTGGCCAACTTCCTCAAGGCCTGGACCGAGATGCGCTTCCCGCGCACCCTGGCCAATACCTTCCTGGTCACCGCCCTGGGGGTGGGCGGCATCCTGTTCCTGAGCTCCCTGGCCGCCTACAAGCTGGCGCGCACCGGGACCCGGCTTTCCTGGCTGCTGTACTCGGCCTTCGCCTTCGCCCTGGTGATCCCCTTCCAGATCGTGATGGTGCCGATCGTCGGCCTGGCCACGGACCTGCGCCTTTCCAGCATCTGGGGCATCATCCCCATGTACTGGGGGCTGGGCGCGCCCCTGGCCGTGTTCATGTACCACGGCTTCGTCAAGAGCGTGCCGCGGGAGCTGGAGGAGTCAGCGGCGAT
>CAZMWZ010000110.1:0-9725 GCA_964570045.1 uncultured Spirochaetaceae bacterium | reverse complement strand
TGGCGATCGCCTTGTCGGTGACCACCAGCAGGTTGCGCGCCTTCATGCCCTTGGCTATGGGGCCCAGCTGCGCGACTTTGCCGGCGCCGAATTCGATCGTGCCTACCCCCCAGGTGAAGGCGAACTGGCGGCGGAAGCGTTCCATTAGATTCATTCGTTACCTCCGATGGAGGATTATAAAAGCGCGCTCCCGCAGACGTCAAGTTCACGCCACTTGACGGCTGGCCCTCTTTCCCGTAGCTTTCTGTCCAGGAAAAAAGATGAAGGTAAAACAGCTTCTCTGTCTCGCGTTGCTCGCGCTCGCCGGGCTGCCTGCGTTCGGCCAGCAGAACCGGATCACCCTGGCCTTCGAGTACCCCGGGGTGGAGGTGTTCCTGGGCGAGACCATCACCGTGGGGCTCATCCTCCAGAACAAGGGAACCGTTGATGAGAGCGTGAACGTGCGGGTGGCCGAACGGCCCGCGGGGTGGAACACGGCGGTCAAGAGCTCCGGGCTCACGGTGACCGGGGTGTATCTGCCCGCGGGCCAGTCCAAGACCCTGAACTTCGAGGCCGCGCCCCCCCTGGAGCTGCGCGCGGGCCGCTACCTGTTCCGCGTCGAGGCCCAGGCGGGCGAGCTTGCCCTGGGCGAGACCTTCGCCGCCATGGTGCGCGAGCGCAGGGAACAGGCCCGGGGAACGGCGGGGATAGGGCTCACCACCGCCTACCCGATCCTGCGGGGCTCCTCGGAGGTGTTCTACGAGTTCTCCCTGGAGCTGGAGAACAAGCTGGAGGAGGACACCGTTTTCGACCTCGCCGCCCGCGGCCCCGAGGGCTGGGAGGTCAACTTCAAGCCGGCCTACGAGCCGCGCTACATTTCCAGCTTCCAGCTGCGGGCCAAGAGGTCGGGCAAGCTCACCGTGGAGGTGAAGCCGCCCGCCGGGGCCAAGGCGGGGGAATTCCCGGTTAACGTGCGGATCAGCTCCGGCGCGGCCTTCGCCGAGACCACCCTGACGGTGGTGCTCACCGGCACCTACGACCTGGCGGTGGAAAGCGCCTCCGGGGTCCTGTCCTTTTCCGCCCAGCAGGGCAAGCCGGCGCGTCTGGCGATCAGCATCAAGAACACGGGCACGGCCGCGCAGAACCACATCGGGCTTTTCTCCTTCCAGCCGGAGAACTGGATCGTGGACTTCATCCCGGACGCGATCGACGGCCTCGAAGCGGGGGACACCCGGCAGGTGGAGGTGATCGTCACCCCCCACGAGAAAGCCCTGGTGGGGGACTACTCCCTGGAGCTCAAGGCCAACGGGGAGAAGGTCTCCAAGCCGATCGAGTTCCGCGTCACGGTCAAGGCTTCCTCAATATTCGGCTGGATCGGGATCGCCATCATCGTGCTGGTGATCGGCGGACTGGCGGTGCTGTTCCGCTGGCTGGGCAGGCGGTGAGACCGGTGCCGATGGCGACTCAGCCGGCGATCGAGACCCGGGACCTCTGCAAACGCTACGGGAGGCAGTCGGCCGTGGACCGCCTGAACCTCCAGGTGGCGGAGGGGGAGGTGTTCGGCTTCCTGGGCCCCAACGGCGCGGGCAAGACCACGACCCTGCTCATGCTGCTGGGCCTGACCGAGCCCAGCTCGGGCACGGCCCGGGTGCTGGGCCTGGACCCCCGCCGCCAGCCCATCCGGGTCAAGCGCCAGGTCGGCTACCTGCAGGAGAACATGGGCTTTTACCGGGATCTGGACGCCCGCCAGATGCTGGCCTTCATCGCCGAGTTGAACGACCTGCCCGCTCGCGAGGCCCGGGAGCGGGCGGAAGCGGCCCTCGTGGCCGTGGGGCTGGCGGGGGAGGCGGCCAAGAAAATCGGCGCTTATTCGCGGGGCATGCGCCAGCGGCTGGGGCTGGCCGAGATTTTGTTAAAGCAGCCCCGCATCGCCTTCCTGGACGAGCCTACGATCGGCCTGGACCCCGACGGCACCGGCCGGATGCTGGAGGTGATCCAGCGCCTGGCCCGGGAGCGCGGCATGACCGTGCTGTTGTGCTCCCACCTGCTGGAGCAGGTGGAGCGCATCTCGACGCGGATCGGCATCATGATCGGGGGACGCCTGGTGGCCCTGGGAACCCAGGGGGAGCTGCGCGACGCCAAGTTCGGGGTCGCCGGCGGGGAGTACACCCTGGAGGAGATCTATTTGAAGTACTTCCGGGAGAGCGCCCAATGAGCGCCCTGCGGGCCATCATGAGGAAGGAGGTCTCCGACCACTTCTCCAGCAACCGCTTCCTGATCCTGTTCTCCCTGATCGCCATGGTGAGCATCCTGATGGTGTACATGGCGGGGCTGAAGATCAGCCAGGACCTGGAAGGGGAGGTCAAGCCGACCTTCGTCTTCCTGATGCTGTTCACCTCCTCGGGCATCGGCTTTCCCCTGGTGCAGTTCGTGGCCTTCTTCGGGCCGCTGGTCGGGTTGATCCTGGGCTTCGACTCGATCAACCGGGAGTGGAACGAGGGTACCCTGAGCAAGCTGCTGGCCCAACCCATTTACCGCGACGCCGTGGTCAACGGCAAGTTCCTGGCCGGGGTGCTGGTGATCGCCGTGACCCTGGTTTCCATCGTGCTGGCCATCACGGGGTTGGGCCTGGTCACCCTGGGGGTGGTGCCGGGGGTCGAGGAGCTGTACCGGATCTTCTTCTACCTGCTGGTGAGCCTGGTGTACATCTGCTTCTGGCTGGGGGTGGCCATCCTGTTCTCGATCCTGTTCCGGTCCATCACCACCTCCGCCCTGGCCTCCCTGGCCTCCTGGATTTTCTTCTCGTTCCTGATTCCCCTGGCTGCCAGCGCCGCGGCCAGCGCGGCCCCGCCGCTGGCCGGGGAATCCAACACGGGCTACGTCATGCGTCTCAGCGAGCTGGAGCGCACCCTATCCCTGGTGTCGCCCATGCGCATGTACCTGGAAAGCATGGCCGTGATCGTGGATCCGCTGCGCAGAACCACCTCGGCCCTGGTGGCCGTGGGCCGCAACGAGGACATCTCCCTATCGCGCTTCTCCGGACCCCTTTCCCTGGGCCAGAGCCTGCTCATGGTGTTCCCCCAGATCGTCTTCCTGGTAGCCATCCTGGTGCTCTGCTTCGCCGTGTCCTACATCGTGTTCCAGCGCCGGGAGATCCGCTCCATCTAGGCACCTCCGGGCGGCAGCTTGACGCCGCCCGCAGAATCCCTTACTCTGATTCTCACGTATCACGTTATATTCGGAGGCGGCGCCGGATGACCGTGGCCACGACCGCAAAGACCAGGGAGAAGACCTATAGGATCGGCGAGCTGGCGCGCAAGGCCGGGGTCACGGTGCGCGCCATCCGCTACTATGAAGAGCTGGGGATCTTGAGCCCCCCGGCGCGCCCCAGCCGCCACCGGCGCTACACCGACACCGACCTGCTGCACCTGCAGCGGGTGCAGCAGCTCAAGGGCTACGGCCTCAGCCTGGGGGAAATCCGGGAGATCTTCGAGCTGGCCCGCGAGGACCCCTCCGGGGAGAAGAGCCGCCTGCGCCTGCTCGCCCGCTACCGGGAGAAGTGGCGGGAGGCCGCCGACCGCCGCCTGCGCCTGGAGCAGTACCTGAACGAGCTGGAGTGGCACGTCCAGCAGCTGGAGGGGGTCGGCGACTTCCGCTCCTGCCCCGGGCAGGAGTGCCATCAGTGCCGCTTCGCCGGCATGTGCAAGTTCTACAAGGAGAGCGAATGAAAGCCGCCGTCCTGACCGCGCCCGAGCGTCTGGAGCTGCAGGAGGTCCCCACCCCGGTTGCCGGAGCCGGAGAGGTGCTGGTGAGGCTGGAGTACTGCGGCATCTGCACCTTGGAGCAGCGGCTGTACACCGGGGCCATGAAGATCGGCTACCCGCTCATCCCTGGGCACGAGGCCTCGGGAGTGGTGGCCGGCTGCGGCGAATCTTTATTCGGGGGGATCCCCCCCGGCACCCCGGTGGCCCTGGACCTGGTCACCCGCTGCGGCGAGTGCCACTACTGCCGCACCGGGCAGTCCAACATGTGCCTGAACCGCTTCCGCAACGGGGGCAAGGTGCTGGGCGGCTTCGGCGAGTACATCGCCGTGGCCGCCAAGCAGGTGTTCCCCGTGCCCGCCGGCCTCGCCCTGGCGGAGGCCGCCTTCGCCGAGCCGCTGGCCTGCTGCATCCGCTCCCTGAAGAAGGCGGGCCTGGCCCTGGCCGAGGACCTGCTGGTGATCGGCGCCGGACCCATGGGGCTCATGCACCTGATGGTGGGCCTGTGCTTCGGGGCGCGCGTTTTCGTGTCCGACCCGGACCCGGCGCGGCGAGCGAAGGCCCGCGAACTGGGGGCTTTCCTGACGGTGGATCCGCGGGGCGAGGACCTGCCGAAGGTGTTGAAAGAGCACACCGACGGCCGGGGCGCGGAGGCCTGCGTGGTCACGAGCCCCGCGCACGAGGCCCTCAAATCCGCCGTGGACTCGATCTCCAAGAACGGCAGGATCAACATCTACACCTCCTACAGCGACCGCCCCGTGCTGCCCGTGGACGCCAACACCGTGCACCGCGACCAGACCCTCATCACCGGCAGCGAGGGGCGTACCGAGCATGATTTCCTGCAGGCCGTGCGCCTCTTGAGTTTCCGCAAGCTCAACGTGGCCCCCCTGGTGAGCGCGCTCACCCGCTTCGACCGCATCGTGGAGGGTATGAAAGCGGCGATGAGCCCCGCCACCTACCGCGTGCTCCTGGAGCACAAGGCGGGGTAGGGCGTGGTCCTGGCCGTCGACGTCGGTACCACCACGCTCAAGGCAGGGCTGTTCGACGAGGCGGGGAAACTGGCCGCCCGCGCCGAGGTCCCCGTCCACCTGGCCGACCGCGAAGAGCCTCTGCACCACGAGGCGGACGCCAACAACTGGATCGGCGCTCTGGCCCTGGTCACCGCGCAGCTACAGCTGTCCCGTTTTCCTCGTATCCGGGCCGTGGTGGTGAGCGGGAACGGCCCGACCCTCGTGCCGGTGAGTCGGGATGGCCGGCCCCTGGATTTCGCCATGACCTGGCTGGACCGCCGCGGCGTGGAGGAGGCGGAGCTGGCCGCCGAGGCCACGGGACGGTACGTGGACCCATCGTTTTTTTTGCCCAAGGCCCTGTGGCTGTTCCGGCACAAGCCGCGCGTGTACCGCGACACCCGGCACTTCCTGTCCTGCCCGGAGTTCGTGGACTTCTACCTGACCGGGCAGGCCTGCACGGTGCTGCCCTCCGAACCGTTCCTGCCCTACATCTGGACGCAGGAGGCCATCGCGAGGCTGGGCATGGACCCGCGGAAGTTCCCCCCGTTCGTCCAGCCGGGGGCCGCCATTGGCGAGGTGCGGCCCGCGGCCGAGGAGGTGCTGGGCATCCCCGCCGGCACCCCGGTGTTCGCCGGCGGGCCGGACTTCATCATGACCCTGCTGGGCACCGCCACGGTGACGCCGGGGCGAGCCTGCGACCGGGCCGGCACCTCCGAAGGGGTCAACCTCTGCTCCCGCGCCCCGGTGGCCGACCGGCGCCTGTTGTCCTTGCCGCACATCATCGAGGGCCTGTACAACGTGTCCGGGATCATCTCCACCTCCGGCAAGGCGCTGGACTGGTTCAAGAACGCCACGGGCCGGGAGCGCCAGGACTACGACGGCCTGTTCGAGGACATCTGCCAGGTGCCCCCCGGCTCGCGGGGCCTGATCTTCCTGCCGTACCTGGCTGGGGAGCGCACGCCGCTGTGGGACCCGTACGCCCGGGGGTGCTTCATCGGGCTCACGATGAACCACGGCCGCAAGGAAATGACCCGGGCGGTGGTGGAGTCGGTGGGCTTCGCCATCCGGGACGTGATCGAGGTCATGCGGGAAAGCGGCCTGGCCATCGACGAGCTGCGGGTCACCGGCGGGCAGGCCCGCAGCCCCCTGTGGAACCAGATTCGGGCGGACATCACCGGGCGGCGCATCCTGGTGCCGGAGATCATCGACTCGGAGCTGCTGGGCGACGGCATCGTGGGGCTGTATGCCCTGGGAAGCCACCGCTCGCTGGAGGCCGCCGCGGAAGCCCTGGTGCGCATCCGCAAGGTGTACCACCCGCGCCCGGAGCTCCAGGGGCCGTATGACGAGCTGTTCGGGCTGTACCGCCGGTCCTACTCGGGGCTGAAGGACGTTTTCGCGGCGCTTTCCCGCGTGCAATTCAAGGAGGAGGCATGAACCCAGGCAAGGCTCTCAGGATGAACTCCATCTTCCGCAAGGCCGACGGCAAGTCGGTCATCGTGGCCATCGATCACGGCGGGATCGCCGGTCCCATCCAGGGCATCCTCAAGCCGGCGCCGCTCATCCGGGCCTGCCTGCAGGGGGGCGCGGACGCCATCCTGACCACCCGGGGCCTGGTGAAGGCCTCAATCGGGGAATGGGACCGCCCCATGTCCCTGATCCTGCGCCTCACCGGAGGGTTCACCACCCTGGGGGGCTGCTTCGAGGAGGAGATGATCTCCAGCCCGGAGACGGCGCTGATGTACGGGGCCAGCGGCGCTGCGGTCACCGTGAAGTTCGGCCACCCGCGCGAGGGGGAGTTCACCCGGCAGGCTTCCCTGGCCGCGGACGCCTGCGAGCGCTGGGCCCTGCCCCTGATGGTGGAGGCCATGGCCAAGGGCAAGGACCTGAAGGCGGACGACCCGGAGGGCATCAAGCTGGCCTCCCGCGCGGCGCAGGAGATCGGGGCGGACATCGTGAAGACCTACTACACGGGCGACCCCGACAGCTTCCACCAGGTCGTGGAGGGCTGTCCCGCGCCGATCGTGGTCCTCGGGGGGGAGAAGATGAACACCCCCGAAGAGGTGTTCGAGGTGGTGTGGAGCTCCATGCAGGCGGGAGCCGCCGGGGTGGCCATCGGGCGCAACATCTGGCAGCACCCCGATCCCCGGGCCATGGTCCAGGCCATGGTAGGGGTGGTGCACGGGGGGTGGACCGCCAAGCAGGCCCTGGCGCACTTGTAGCCCGCGGCATGCCTTTCCTGGGGTTCGCTTCCAATTTCCTGTGGGTCCTGGTGCTCGGGCTGCTGGGCCCCGCCGTCCCGGCGATCCGGGCGGACCTGGGCATCGGCTACACCCGGGCCGGCCTGTTCTTCACCCTGCTCTCGCTGGGCTCGCTGTTCGGCACCTTCCTCGGGGGCCTGGCTTCCGATTCCCTGCCCCGCAAGACGCTTTTCGCGGGGATCGCGCTGCTGCTGGCTATGGGCCTGGTGGGGGTGGCCCTGGCGCCCTCCTACGCCTGGATCCTGGCGGCGATTTTCGTCTTGAGCCTGTTCGGCAGCCCGGCGGGAGTGGTGGGCCAGTCGATCCTGCTGGACCTGTACCCCGAGCGCCGCGCACGCCTGCTTTCGCTGCAGACCATGTTCGCCTCGGTGGGCAGCCTGGCCGCCCCGCTGCTGGTATCCGTCAATGTCACCTCCGAGCGCGCGTGGCGCTGGCGCTGGGCTTTCGCCCAGGCGGCGGGACTGGCTCTGCTCCTGTTCCTCGGGATCCTGCTCACCCGCCTGCCCGCGATGCGGCCTGGCGGGCGCCCGCGGGGGGCCCTCGGCCGGGTTCTTGGCAGCCGGCAGGTGTGGCTCGCCGCCGCGCTGATCTTCTTCTCCGTGGCGCCTGACCTGGGCTTCTCCTTCTGGCTGGCCGAGCACTTCCGCACGGAGCTGGGCGTGAGCTTGAGGCTTTCCAGCGCGGTGGTGAGCGTGTTCCTGATCGGCATGATCGGGGGGCGCCTGGCGACTTCGCGTCTGGTGAAGGTGCGGCCCCCGCGCCGGATCGTGCAGGGCGGCCTGGGCCTGGCCCTGGTGAGCCTGGCCGTCTTCCTGGCCGCCCCCTGGATACCGGTCAAGCTCGCCGCCATCCTGGCTTACGGCCTGGGGGTTTCCCCCGTTTTTCCCCTATTGATGGCCGGCGGCACGGAGAGTTTTCCCGACTGTCCCGGCGTGGCCAGCGGCGTGTTGTTCGCCTCCGTGTCCCTGGGAGGCATGCTCTTCCCCTTCCTGCTGGGGGCGGCAGCCTCGTGCGTGGGCATCCGGGGCGCCTACCTGATCGTGGCCGGCGTCCTGGCGGGCCTGCTGGCCGCGGTGAGCCTGGCCCGGCGGCGGCTGTTCAGTCCGGCAGGCGCCTGACCCGCCGAGCGTCGCCCTCGCGCTTCACGTACCCGTCGGCCTCCATGCGGTTGAGCAGCGGGATGAGGTACTTGCGGGACAGCCCGCAGGCCGCCCGGGCGTCGGCGATCTCCAGCACCGAGCCCTCCGGCCGCCCCGCCAGGGCGGCGCGCGCCAGGCCGCGGTAGGTCTCCGCGGCGTAGAAGATGGCCCCGTCCAGGGAAACGGCCAGGCCGGCGCGCGCCAGGCTGCCCAGCTCCTTGCGCGCTCCGGCGACCTTCATCCGCTCGGGCTCCAGACCCAGCGGTCCCGCCCGGCGCAGGTCGCCCAGCAGTCCGCGCGCGAAAGGCGAGAGGTTGGCCTCCGGGTCCGCGGGCAGGAAGGCCAGTCCTGCCTTGAGGGCCAGCCTGCCCCGACGTTCCAGCTCTCCAATCACGGCCCCCAGCACTTCCGCCTCCAGGCCCAGCCTGGAGGCCAGCTCCGCGAGCGGGACCCCGCCGGGAAGGGCGGCCAGGCGCACGGCCTCCCGTTCCAGCCCGTCGAGGAGCTCAGCGCGGAACAGCCATTCCCCGCGGGCGACCGTGTCTTCGGGCGCGGCGCGGGCCTCGCGCCGGCGGATGCGGCCGGCCACGGCCAGCCGCAGCAGGGGTTGATCGGAGGGTTTCAGGGCGGGCGGGAGCTCCCGCAGCGCCGCCGCCAGGCGCACGCGCAGCCGCCGCTCGCAGGCGCCGCCCCAGACCAGGCGGGCCGCGCCCAGGATGTCGCTTCCTCCCTGCCGGATCAGAAGGCAGGGCTGGTTCCAGAAGGCGGCGACGGGTTCGGCGAAGCGCAGCCGCGCCAGTCCCCCCTCTTCCAGCCGGCTGAAACGGGCGGGATAGTGCCCCGTGCCCAGCGCGACCTCCAGCTCGGTGCGGGCGGGGAGCTCATCCTGCGCCGCGCTCCGCGTTGCACCGTGCGCGCTCTGAGCGGGCTGCGGGCCCCCGGGCGCCAGGCGGGCGAGCAGCTCCCGTTGCACCCAGCACTCGGCCGGATTCTCCACCAGGCAGTCCCCGCGGCGGACCTCCGCCAGCTCCACGCCGTGCAGGTTCAGGGCGACCCGCGCCCCGGGCAGGACGCGCTCCTGCTCCCGGAAGTAGGATTGGATCCCGCGCACGCGCACCGGGCGGCCGGCGGGCAGCAGGCGCAGTTCCCGGCCCCGCTCCACGGGGCCCGCCCTGAGGCTGCCGGTGACCACCACCCCGACGCCCTTTACGCCGAAGGCCCGGTCCACGTACAGCAGGCAGCCCTGCGGGCCCCAGTCCTGCCCGGCAGGGGCGCCCTCGACCAGCTCCACCAGCAGCTCCCGCAGGGCCGCGATGTTCTGTCCCGTGCGCGCGGAGACCGCGAGCGAGGGCGCCTCCGCGTAGCCCAGCCGCGCGCACTGCGCCAGGGCTTCGCGGCGCACCTCCTCGACGCGCTCGGGGGCCGCCAGATCGCACTTGGTCACGGCCAGTGCGAGGCGCCCGACCCCCAGGGCGGAGAGCACGCGGGTGTGGTCCTCGGATTGCCGCATCCAGCCGTCGTCCGCGGCCACGGTGAGAACCGCGGCGTCCAGCCCCCAGGCCCCGGCCACCATGTTGC
>CAZMWZ010000109.1:4974-9786 GCA_964570045.1 uncultured Spirochaetaceae bacterium | reverse complement strand
GGCCCTTCCGGGGTTTCCCAGACGTTTCCCAGGCATTCCGGGCGGGCGCCGGCGGCCAGGTGCAGCAGCAGGGCGTTGTAGGACCGCCAGAGGGATACCAGCGTCGGCCAGGGCACCTGGTTGGTGTTCTGGATTTCGATCCAGCGCTCCGCCACGTAGCCGGGGAACTGCAGGCGCGCGGCATCCTGCAGTCGGACGAAGCGCTGGTGGTTGTTGGCCGCCGAATCCACCAGGTGCCCGAGGATCTCGCGCAGGGACCACTTGTCCGCCGCGAGGTTGATCGCCGTCAGCTCCTCCGGGACCCGGCGCAGGGCCGTGGAGAGCTCGTCGACGGTGTGACGGAACTTGTCGATGTCCAGGCTCATAAGGGTACCTCCATCGTGATGCCTTGGTCGGAGGCCACGGGCGTGTCCAGCCTCCGCGTGACCGCCTCCCAGACACGCTCGGGATTGTCCGCGAACACGAGCGGGGCCTCGGCCGGCAGGAGGCGCCAGTCGCCGCGGGCGATCTCCGCCTCCAGCTGCCCGGGCGCCCAGCCCGCGTACCCGGAGTAGACCCGGAAGTCCGAGACTGCGCGGGCGCCCTTGAGCGCGGCCGGGGTCCAGCCCAGGTACACGTCCGCGAACACGGGACGGGCATCCTCCGGCCGGCGCGCGGCGCGCAGCAGCAGCAGGAAACGCCCCGCGCCGACAGGGCCTCCCGTATGCAGGGTGCCGTCCCCCCTGTGGAGCCCGGGTTCCTCGGGAAACAGCCGGGAAAGGGGCACCCCGGTGGGCCGGTTGATGACCAGCCCCCAGCTCCCCTCCGCTTCGTGCTGCACCAGCAGGACCACGCTGCGCTCGAAGTTGGGGTCGGCCAGCCCTCGCGTGGCCACCAGGAACTTGCCCGCGGCCGGTTGGGCGTCGAGGCCCAGGGCGAGCCCCAGGAACAGGGAGAGCAGCAGGGACTGAAGGCGTGCAGGATGCATACGCTAGCTTGTAAGCTACCCAGGCGAAGCGCTGCTGTCAAATCGGGCAGCGAGGCCCGCGTGCCTTGCCGCCGCCTCGCCGGGTGAGTACCTTTTTCCTGGAGGTGAACATGAAACTCGGTTCCCTGGCCGCGGCCCTGGCGGCGGTGACGGCGCTGGCCGGATCGACGGCCGAAGCCTCGTCGATTTATGATTACCAGGTGGTGGATATCGAGGGCCGTTCCGTGAACCTGGAGCAGTACCGGGGCAAGGTCCTGCTGATCGTGAACGTGGCCTCGCGGTGCGGCTACACCTACCAGTACGAAGGCCTGGAGGCGCTGTACCGGGAGTACGCCGGCCGGGGGCTGGTGGTGCTGGGCTTTCCGTCCAACGATTTTCTGGGTCAGGAACCCGGCAGCAACGAGCAGATCAAGGAGTTCTGCAGCCTGAAATACGGGGTGAGCTTCCCCATGTTTGCCAAGATCCGCGTGAAGGGCCGCGACGCCCACCCCTTGTACAAATTCCTCACCGACAAGCGCACCAACCCCCTTTTTGCCGGGGGCATCACCTGGAACTTCAATAAATTTCTGCTGGGGCGCGACGGGGGGGTGCTGGCCCGCTTCCAGACCAAGGAGGAGCCGGCAAGTGAGCCGGTGCGCAAGGCCGTGGAGCAGGCCTTGGGTTCCTGAGGCACGCGGCCGCCCGGGCCAAAAACCCGGCACGCCGGCAAATAACCGGCGCGAAGCCCGCTATTGCGGCTTTCACCCCGGCACTTCAGTCTTTTTGAACTGCCCGGCGCAGGGCTCGGAGGTTGGCCTCCGGGGTGTCCGCGGGGAAAGTGCAGCCCGGCGCCAAGATGAAGCCGCCGCCCGCCTGGGTGATGGCCTCCCGCCCCTGGCGCACGAGCTCTTCGGCCGCGCACTCGCGCGCGGCCAGATGGTCAATGCCGCCCATGAGGCAGCGGGGGCTGCGCCGGTGGGCCTCCGGGATGGAAGGCCCGGCCACGCGGTCCTCCCAGCTCAACACGTCGCAGGGGTAGCGGGCCAGCAGGTCGAACATCACCTCCCGCTCGCCGTGGATGTGCAGGATCAACAGCGGCGCCTGCCGCAGCGCCTCCAGCACCGCCAGGTCCGACGGCCGGATCATTTCGACGTACTGCTGCTCCCCCATGAACGAGGCTTCACAGCCGATGGGCGCGAAGAAGAACCCGTCCACGCCCGCTTCGCGCAGGCAGCACTCCGCGAAGCGGCGGTAGTTGGCCGCGATCGTCGCCAGCGCGCCGCGCACGGTTTCCGGGTCCCGTCGCCAATCCTCCAGCACCCTCCGGCCGGCCACCTTGTGGGCCACGTGGAAGGGGGAGTAGATGGTCTGGACCACGGGCACCTCCGGCCCCACCTCGGCGCGGATGAGCGCCAGGCATTCCAGCTGGCGGCCGAAGGCCCCGGTGTGGGGCTCGAACTCCTCCAGCCGCGCCCAGTCCCGCACGTCGCGGATGTGATGGCGGTCCACCGGCAGGTCGTACTGCTCGTCGTACATCACCTTGACCAGGTCCGGCTCGTATTTTCTGTAATAGTCCAGCGTGAAGCGCGTGAAGCGCTCCACGCTGCGCTCGTGCACGGTGGAGTGCTGCCAGAGCGCGAAGGGCACGCGGTCCACCGCCTGAGCCTTCACGGCGGCGAACACCCGCTCGCGCCGGGTCATGGAGTGTGGCTCACTCCGACAGGCGGAAGGGCGGGTACTCGTCGGTGAGCAGGCCTACGTAGGCGAACACCCGGAAGGACCAGCGGTTCACCCCCATCACCAGCTGCCAGATGTCCTGGCGGTACTTGCCCGTGAACAGCAGCAGCACCGCCGTGATCGCCACCAGCACCCACAGCAGGCCGCCGAAGGGGAAGGCGCCCCCGGGTGAGCCGCCGGGCGCCGAGTGCCACCAGCCCCACCCGGCTATTGCGGCCAGGCAGGCGTAGTGCGGGATGGCGAACAGCCACTTCACCAGCGGCATCCAGTTGATGAGCTTTTCGGGGTACTCCACCTCCAGGTCGGCGGGGTAGTCCGCCTCCCCCAGGCTGAAGGGGGGGTACTGGTCGGTGGCCAGGGCCCCGCAGCTGTAGAAGGACACGCGCCAGCTCCAGCGCAGCACCCCGACGGTGAAATCGAACAAGGGCCGGGGATAGCGCCCTGCGAACAGGATGGCGAAAAAGGCGATGGCCGTGACGAACCCCACCGCGATCCACAGGAAGAACAGGACGATGGCGTGGGGGATGATGAACAGCCACTTCACCAGCCACAGCCACCGGGACAGCGGTTCCTCGAGTTCCCCCTTCAGGGTGAGCGGGTAGGACGGCTGAGCAGGCTTGTCTTTACTTTCCTTGGTTTTTGCCATATGGACCTCCTGGCTTCGTCGTACTGACTACAGAGTAGCAGCAGGGGTCGGGAATGGCAAGGAAGCCCGGCCGCGCGGTCCCCGGCGCGCAGCCCCCCGGCCCGCTGTTTTCGGGCTCGCGGTTTTGTGTTTTCTCCGCTCTTCTGGTATCATGGGGCCGCCATGGAAGAAAAAATCGGCGAGGCCCTGGTGCGGATCGGCGCGATGAAGAGCTACCAGGTGGATGACGTGCTGCGGCTGCAGTCAGGAGGGGACAAACGGCTTTTCGGCGAGATCGCCATCGAGCTGGGGTACATCGACGATCAGGCGATACGCAGGTACCTGGACTCCAAGAAGGGCGCCTGAACCCTCAGGCCCGCCCCGCGGCGCGCACGTACAGAAGGTGGGTGTTGCCGCTCGTGTCGTTGAACCAGAACTGCAGGCAGCCGCCCTGGTAGTAGAAGCACTCGGAGAGGGTCTTGCCGGCGCACGGCTGGATGCGGCCGAACCGCTGGCGGGCGCGGTCTAGCAGCTTTTCCTCGGTCTTGCTCATCTGTTTTTCCCATCGACCGAAAACGGGCGTTCCTGAGCGGTTTTTCACCTCCGCGGCGCAAGCCCCGGCGGGTACCGCTTTAATTCCACGGCGCTATGTGATATGGGTAGGGAGTGAGCCTGCCCATCTTCCAGGTCGACGCGTTCAGCGAGCGGCCTTTTGGTGGCAACCCTGCCGGGGTCTGCCTGCTGTCCTCCGACGATCCCCGCGCAGTCGATGCTGGCTGGCTGCAGGACGTTGCCCGTGAGATGAACCTGTCCGAAACCGCCTTCCTGCGGCCCCGGGCCGAGGGCTTCGACCTGCGCTGGTTCACCCCCGTCATGGAGGTGGACCTGTGCGGGCATGCCACCCTGGCGGCGGCCCACATCCTGTTCGAGCGTGGGCTCCTCGCCGCCGGCGGGGAGGCACGCTTCCACACGGCCAGCGGCCTGCTCACGGCCGTGCGGCGGGAGGACTGGCTGGAGCTGGATTTCCCGGCCGAGCCGGCCGAGCCGGTAGAGGCCCCGCCGGCCCTGCGCGAGGCCCTGGACGTGCCGGCGCTGTTCGTGGGCCGCAACCGGCTGGACTACCTGGTGGAGGTGGACTCGGAGGACACGGTGCGCTCCCTGCGGCCGGACCTCGGCCGCCTGCGCGCGCTGCGCGAGCGCGGGGTCATGGTTACCAGCCGCGCCCGCGCCCGCAGTTACGATTTCGTCTCACGCTTCTTCGCACCGGGTGCCGGCATCGACGAGGACCCGGTGACCGGCTCGGCGCATTGCTGCCTGGGCCCCTACTGGGGCGTACGCCTGGGAAAGACAGAGCTGACCGGCTACCAGGCCTCCGCGCGCGGCGGCCTGGTGCGGGTCCGCCTGGCGGGCCCGCGCGTCAAGCTCGCCGGCAGGGCCGTGACCGTAATGACAGGGGAGCTGCTCGCGTGAACGTACTGGGGGTGGACGTCGGCTCGGTGGCGGT
>CAZMWZ010000109.1:0-4874 GCA_964570045.1 uncultured Spirochaetaceae bacterium | reverse complement strand
GGGAACTGGTCGCCGGGCGCTACGCCTTCCACCAGGGGAGGATCCGGGAGACCCTCGAGGGGTTGCTGGCGGAGCTGGGTGTGCGCGAGCCGATCGTGGCGGCCGCCACCGCGGGAGGGCTCCTGGAGGGGGCCAGGACCTACGACGGGCAGCTCTGCCAGATCGCCGCGGCCCGGCACTTCCACGGGAAACCCTCCGGCCTGCTGGTGGTCGGCGGGGAGCGCTTCGCGCTGTTTCACTTCGAAGAGGACGGGAGCTTCCGCAGCCTGCGCACCAACTCCTCCTGCGCGGCGGGCACCGGCAGCTTCCTGGACCAGCAGGCCCGCCGCCTGGGCCTCGCGGGCAGCGCCGAGCTGGCCGAGCGGGCGCAGGCTAGCCGGGGGACCCTCCCGGTCATCGCCTCCCGCTGTTCCGTGTTCGCCAAGACCGACCTGTGCCACGCCCAGGCTTCGGGCTTTTCCCTGGAGGCGATCTGCGACGGCCTGTGCCTCGGGCTGGCGCGCAACATCGCCGACACGGTCGGTACGGGCTTGAGCCCGCCCGTGGTGTTCGCCGGCGGGGTGGCGCGCAACCCCGCCGTGCGGCGGCACCTGGAGACCCTGCTGGGCTGCCCCCTGACCACGGACGAGCACGCCCACCTCTACGGGGCGATCGGCGCCTGCCTGCTGGAGCTGGAGCAAAGCACGCCGGGAGAGGCCCGCCGGCCGGCCGTAGTGGAGGCCCCGGTCGGGAGGCGCTATTTCCACGCGCCCCTTTCCCTGCGGCTGTCTTCTTACCCGGACTTCGGCGACGCACAGGCGGGGAGCTACGTCCCGCGTGTGGTGCGCGACGCACCGGCGGTGGAAGTGGAGCTGTTCGCCCTCTGCAAGGAGAGGACCAGCGAAGCGGGGATCCTGGGGGTGGACATCGGCTCCACCAGCACCAAGGCGTTGCTGCTCGCCCCGGACCGCCGCGTGCTGGCCGGGTTCTACACGCGCACCGCCGGGCGGCCGCTGGTTGCCGTGCGGGCCATCCTGGAGGCGCTGGCCGAGACCGCCGGGGAGGTGAGCCTGGCGGCGGTCGGCACCACGGGGGCCGGGCGGAAGTTCGTGGGCCAGGTGATCGGGGCGGATGCCATGGTGAACGAGATCACCGCCCACGCCCGCGCGGCGGTGGAGCTGGACCCGGCCACCGACACGATCATCGAGATCGGCGGCCAGGACTCCAAGTTCACCGTGCTGCGCGCCGGGGAGGTCACCTTCGCCCAGATGAACACCGTCTGCGCGGCCGGCACGGGCAGTTTCTTGGAGGAGCAGGCCTTGCGCCTGGGGGTGAGCCTGTCGGAGTACTCCGGGCTGGCCGAGGGGCGGCCCGCCCCGCTGGCCAGTGACCGCTGTACAGTGTTCATGGAGCGCGACATCAACCACCTGCTGGCCGACAAGTATGCGGTGGAGGAGATCCTGGCCGCGGCCCTGCACTCGGTCTGCGAGAACTATCTGTTGAAGGTGGCCTCCGGCGCGCTCATCGGGAAGGCGGTCTGTTTCCAGGGGGCCACCGCGCGCAACCGCGCCCTGGTGGCGGTGTTCGAGCGGAAGCTGGGCCGCCCGATCTACGTGTCCCGCTACTGCCACCTGACCGGAGCGCTGGGCGTGGCATTGTCCCTCGCCGAGACTCCGCCCGCCGCCAGCCGCTTCCGGGGCATCGGGTTGTACCGGGAGGACATCCCGGTGGCGAGCGAGACCTGTGGCCTGTGCGCCAACCACTGCCGCCTGAGCCTGGCCGAGGTGCAGGGCAGCACCGTGGCCTACGGCTTTCAGTGCGGGCGCGACTACCAGACACGGCATTTCGTGCGACGCTCCGCCGCCGGGCTGGAGCTGCTGGAGGCCCGGGCCGAGGCGTTGCGCAAAGCTCCGGCGGCGCGTGAGCCCGGGACGGCGTGTGAGCCCAGGCCGGTGCGGAAGCGGCCCGCCGCGCGGGCCACGAGCCCGGCCGGCGCTGGCCCGCTCATCGGACTGCCCGCGGCCCTGCACCTGGCCGCCGACCTGCCGCTCTGGGAGCGATTTTTCGAAGAGCTGGGACTGCCCACGGTCGCCAGCGGACCCGATGCGGAGGCCCTGCCCGCCGGCAAGGAGGCCGCCGGCGCGGAGTTCTGCGCGCCCGTGGCCGCGCTGCACGGGCACGTGCGCCGCCTGGCCTGCGACGCCGTGTTCCTTCCCGTGTACCTCGAGGCCCGCCGGGAAGGGGGCGGGGCAGGCGGGCGCTGCTCCCGCGCCTTCTGCTACTACACCCAGTTCGCGCCCACCGTGGTGTCCCTGTCGCGGGCGCCGGGCCCGGGCAAGCGCTGCCTGCTGCCCCTGGTCGACCCAGGCCGCCCGCGTAAAACCGCCCGCGAGCTGTGGAAAGCTCTCGCGCCGCTGGCCCCCGAGGCCGGCGGCCGGCCGCTCACCCTGGGGCGGGTTGCCGCGTCCTACCGGCGCGCCCTCGCCTTCCAAAACCGACGGCTGCGGGCGCTGTGCGACGATAAGGCTCTGCAGCCCGGCGACGACATCCACGTGCTCCTCCTCGGGCGGCCGTACGTGGTGCTGGACCCGGCCATGAACAAGGGGATCCCGGAGATCTTCGCCTCCCTCGGGGTCCGGGCGCTGTTCCAGGACATGCTCCCTCGCGGCGGGGCGGGGTCCCCGGAGGTGCGCAGGCTGTTGCGGGAGCTGGGCCCCCTGCGCAGGGCGTTCCCCTGGCACTTCGCGGGACGGATTCTGGAGGCTGCTGCCGTGGCCGCGCGCACGCCCGGGCTGTACCCGGTGTTCGTGACCTCCTTCAAGTGCTCGCCGGATTCCTTTCTCCTGGAATACTTCAAGCGTCTTCTGGACGCGCACCGCAAGCCGTACCTGGTGCTGCAGATCGACGAGCACGCCTCCAATGTGGGCTACGAGACGCGGATCGAGGCCGGGGTGCACTCCTTCCGCAACCACGCGGCAGCAGCGGCCTCGCCGCGAACGCGCCGCGATAGCGGGCTTACGCGCGCGTACCTGCCGGCGCTGGAGCGGCGCCTGCGGAACCGCACCCTGCTTCTTCCCAACTGGGACGCCCTGTCCCTGCCGCTGGTGGCCGCGTCCTTGTGCCGGGCCGGGATCGACGCCCGGGTGCTGGAGGAGGAGGAGCTGTCCATACGGCGGGGCATGCGCTGGAACACCGGGCAGTGCATTCCGCTCAACGCGATCGCCGAAGAGGCCGTGCAGTACATCGAGCGCCACGCGCTGGACCCGGCGCGCACCGTGCTGTGGCTGCCCCTCTCCAGCTGGACCTGCAACCTCCCAATGTTCCCGCTTTACATCCGCAGCCTTTTGGAGCGTTACGACGGGGGGGCCTCCAGGCTGTCCGTGTATGCGGGCTCCATGTTCCACGCCGAGCTGGCGCCGGGGCTGGCGCTACAGACCGCGCTGGCCTACTGTTTCGGGGGCCTGCTGCGCACCCTGAGCTGCCGCATCCGCCCCTACGAGCGCTCCCCGGGGGAGACCGACCGCCTGGCGGCCGAGAGCCACCGGCTCTTCCTGGAGGTTTTCCGGGGGGAGCGCCCGCGGGAGCGGACCCTGGCTGAGGTCCTGGAGCGCTTCGAGGCCGTGCCGCGGGACGGGAACGGGGGGCGGCCCCAGGTGGCGATCTTCGGCGACCTGTACGTGCGCACCAACGAAGTGTTCAACCAGGGGCTCGTTCGTGACGTGGAGCGGGCCGGGGGCGAGGTCGTGGCCACCCCCTACAGCGATTACCTGCGCATCGTGGCGGAGAGCTTCTTCCACAACGCGCTGCGCCGGGGCCGGCTGCTGGAGTGGCTCAACTTGCGGCTGCTGCTGGCGGTGGGGCAGGCCGTGGAGCGCCGCTTCGGCCCGGCCTACGCCCGCTGGATCTGCCCGCCTTCCACCTTCCGTAACCAGCGCCTGGAGGAGGACCTGGCGCGCTTCAACGTGAAGCTGGAGGCCAGCGGAGAATCCTACGACAACATTCTGAAAATATTGCACCTGAAGCGGGAGCACCCGGACATCGCGCTGTTCGTGCAGGCCAGCCCCGCCTTCTGCTGCCCCTCGCTGGTGACCGAGGCCATGGGCGCGCACATCGAGCGGGTCACGGGCGTGCCCGTGGTCTCCCTGACCTACGACGGGACAGGGACCCCCCAGAACGACCGGATCCTGCCGTATCTGAAGTATCCCCGGCGCGCTCCTACCAGCGCTTGTGGGTGAGGTAAAGGTACAGGTCCTGCGCCTGGCTGCCGCTCACCAGCTCCTCGCCGAAGCTCGGCATGTTGCCCCCGGGCGAGCGGATGAAGGCCGTGAACGAGCCCAGCTCGGCCAGCTTCTTGGAGCTCTTCAGGGGCAGCCCGGAATCGATGATGTTGCCCCCACCGGGGTGGCAGGCCTGGCAGTTGGCCGCGAACAGCTGCGAGCCGGAGGCGAAGGCCTCCTCCTTCCCGGCGGGCGCCTCCACGGCGGTACCTTTCTCCGCCCAACCCCCGTAGACCAGTTTCGCGCCGAAATAACCCAGGCCGACCACGCCCACGAAGGCCAGGGCATAGAGCACAAGCTGAGGCACGGTCCGCACTTTCACCTCGCTGCCCAGGATGATGCCGGCACCCACGATGAGCAGCACCGCCCCGGCCAGGATCATCTTGACCTTGATCGGCAGCAACATCGCCCCCCGGAAGTAGTGCAGCCAGTCCAGCACTCCGAACAGGATCGTCGGGAAGAGAAAAACAAAGGCCAGAATGGACACGTGCCGTGCGGTGGGCACCAGGATCTTGCGGCCGAAAATCACCGTCACCAGAAAGAACAGCAGGGCGCCCGTGATCAGGCCGATCGGCATGTGGGTCAGCAGGGCGTGCGGCGGGTCGGTGAAGCCGATCC
>CAZMWZ010000108.1:1991-9885 GCA_964570045.1 uncultured Spirochaetaceae bacterium | reverse complement strand
GGATGGGTGGCATCGCCCGAGCCTACCACGACGATACCCTTGCGCCGCGCCCAGGCATCCAGGTGCTCCGGGTCGAGGTCCCGGCTGGTGGAGATCGAATAATGGGAGTGGATGTGCAGGTCGGCGACGAAGCGCATGGGGATACCGGGGATTATACGCACCCCGGGGGTCCCCCCACAATGCCCTTGTCGCCGGGTGAGGTTTTTCGTACCTTTTCACTTGAGATATGTCCGACAGAGCGATGGATCCCCGGTTCGACGGCGAGCTTCTCGAAGATGTGGAGAAGGAGCTCAAGGAACCGGATATGTACAACGTGGTTCTGCACAACGACGACTACACCACTCGGGAGTTCGTCGTGGAGGTGCTCCAGGTCGTGTTTCATAAGCCGGCCATCGAGGCCACCCGCATCATGCTAGACGTGCACAAGAAGGGACGGGGCGTGGTCGGGGTCTACACCTGGGACATCGCTCAGACCAAGGTCGCGACGGTGAACCGGATGGCCAAGGAGCGGGAGTACCCGCTGAAGTGCACCATCGAGGCGGCCTGAAGAAAAAGGATTGGGAATGAAAGTCAGCGACGACGTCCAGGGGGTTCTGCAGGCGGCCTACCTCCATGCCAAGGAGCTGGGCCACGAGTACCTTACCCCCGAGCATATTCTGCACGCGGCCACCCACTTCGAGGTCGCCCGGCAGTTCCTGGCGGCCTGCGGGGCGGACCCGGAGGAAATGAAAAAGGAGCTGGACAGCCACCTCCAGAAGAAGATGCCCGCGGTGAAGAAGACCGAGCCCGGCCAGTCCCTGGGTTTCCAGTCCGTGATCGCCCGGGCCCTGTTCCACACCGAGGCGGCCTCCAAGGAGATCGTGGACATCGGGGACATCCTGGTGTCGCTGTTCGACGAGCCCAAGAGCTTCGCTTCCTTCTACATGAAAAAGGCGGGGATCAGCCGCTACGACCTGTTGCGGGTGGTTTCGCACGGGGTGGAGGAGCCGGAGGGCGAGGAGGAGAACGGCCAGACCCGGACCGAGGAGGCGGCGGAGGAGGAGTCCGGCGGGGCGGAAGCCCGGCGCAAGCCCAAGCGCGGCGCGCTGGCCCAGTTCACCCGGGAGCTGACCCAGGCGGCCCGCGCGGGGGAGCTGGAGCCGCTGATCGGCCGGGAGGACATCCTGGAGCGCACGGTGCAGGTGCTCTGCCGGCGCCTGAAGAACAACCCGGTGCTGGTGGGCGAGGCCGGCGTGGGCAAGACCGCCATCGCCGAGGGCCTGGCCAGCCGCATCGCCGAGGGCCAGGTGCCCGACCTCCTGAAGGGCTACGAGGTGTACGCCCTGGACATGGGCAGCGTGCTGGCCGGCACGCGCTACCGCGGCGACTTCGAGGAGCGCCTGAAGCAGGTCATCAAGGAGCTGGAGAAGAAGGAGAAGGTGATCCTGTTCATCGACGAGATCCACACGATCATCGGCGCCGGCGCGGTTTCCGGCGGCTCCATGGACGCCTCCAACATGCTCAAGCCGGCCATCGCCTCCGGCAAGATCCGCTGCCTGGGCTCCACCACCTACGACGAGTATAAAAAGTACTTCGAGCGCGACCGAGCCCTGTCGCGGCGCTTCCAGAAAATCGAGGTGCCGGAGACCTCCACCGAGGAGACCTACCAGATCCTGCAGGGCCTGCGCGGGCGCTACGAGGAGTACCACCAGGTCACCTACACCGAGGAGGCCTTGAAGGCCGCGGTGGACCTCTCGGCCCAGTACATCAACGACCGCCACCTGCCCGACAAGGCTATCGACGTGATCGACGAGGCCGGGGCCTTCACCCGCATCCTGGCCTTCAAGGGGCAGGGCAGCCCCAACCCCACGCTCGGCGAGGCGGACATCGAGCGGGTGGTGGCCAAGATCGCCCGCATCCCCGAGAAGACCGTGAGCGTGTCCGAGGTGGATCGCCTCGCGAAGCTGGAGGAGGACCTGCGGCGCACCATCTTCGGCCAGGACCGGGCCGTGGAGGCGGTGGTGCAGGCGGTCAAGACCTCGCGGGCGGGCTTCCGCGATCCCAACAAGCCGGTGGCCAACTTCCTGTTCGTGGGCCCCACGGGAGTGGGCAAGACCGAGCTGGCCCGGCAGTTGGCGAGCAGCCTGGGCATAGCCCTGCACCGCTTCGACATGAGCGAGTACCAGGAGAGGCACACCGTCTCGCGCCTGATCGGCTCGCCCCCGGGCTACGTGGGCTACGAGGAGGGGGGCCTATTGACGGACGCCATCCGCAAGACCCCGCACGCGGTGCTGCTGCTCGACGAAGTGGAGAAGGCCCACCAGGACGTCTACAACGTGCTGCTGCAGATCATGGACTACGCCACCCTCACCGACAACGCGGGGCGCAAGGCGGACTTCCGCAACGTGATCCTGATCATGACCTCCAACGCGGGGGCGCGGGAGATCGGCCAGGCCTCCATCGGCTTCGGCGAGCGCCGGCGCGGGGAGGACGCGGTGGAGGAGGCGGTGGAGCGCATCTTCGCCCCCGAGTTCCGCAACCGCCTGGACAAGGTGGTGAGCTTCGACGCCCTGGACCAGACGATCATGCTGTCGATCGTGGACAAGGAGCTGCAAGCCTTCAAGGAGAAGCTCTCCGAGAAGGGCGTCAGCCTGGAGGTCACCCCGGAGTGCCGCCAGCAGCTGGCCTCCCTGGGCTACAGCCCGGAGTTCGGGGCCCGCAACGTGGCCCGCGTCGTGCAGGACAAGATCAAGAAGTTCTTCGTGGACTCGGTGCTCTTTGGGGAGCTCAAAGGGGGCGGCCAGGCCGTGGCCGACTTCGAGGGCGGCGAGGTGGTCATCCGCACGGTGTCCAAAGAGCCGCAAAAGCCGAAGGACTGAAGCCGAAGCCTGCCGCCCTCTCGGTTGACAAAAAAAACCGCTTCTGGTAAGCATTAGGCATATCGAAAGCCTGAAATTCCCGTTTCCTGAGCAAGAAACCTGAGAGGAGAACCGTGCATGGGCAACGCATTCAACAATCCTTGGAAGACGATCGCCGCCATGAACCCCGATACGGAGATCTGGTGGGATTCTTCTCCCCTGGTCTGGCCGAATTTTAAAGAAGATTTCCTGAAAGGGCGTCCCGACGGCGAGAAGGACTGGTACCGGCAGGAGCTGGAGAGCCTGTTCATCGGCGCGCCGGTAAAAGGCTGGGCGTTCAAGGGCTGCACCACCAACCCACCCCTGTCCTGGGCGGTGCTGAAGACGCGCAAAGAAGAGTGGGCGAACATCATCCGCGAGAAACGCAAAGCCTACAAAGGCAAATCCAAGTACGGGCTGTTCCAGCAGGTGTATTTCGAAGTGGTGAAACGCGGGGCGGAGAGTCTGCTGCCCATTTTCGAAAGCTCCGGCGGCAAGCTCGGGCACATCTCCGGGCAGGTGGACATGCAGCAGATGCGCAATGAGGCGGCCATGAAAGAAATGGCCGAGCAGCTGGCCGCTCTTTCGCCCAACGTGATGGTCAAGATCCCCGGTTCCACCCAGGGCATCCCCGTTTTCCGGCACCTGGCTTCGAAGGGGATCGCCACCAACGCCACCTGCGTGTTCACCGTGCCGCAGATCATGGCGGTGGGCCGCATGGTGGGTGAGGGTCGCCAGATTCACCTGAAGGAATCCAAAACGCCCCGCCACGGCTGGCGCGCGGTCTGCACCCACATGACCGGCCGGCTGGAGGACAGCAAGGCCTTCCGCGGGGTGATCGACAAGGACAACCTGGACATCGACGCCCTGGAGCTGCGCGCCGCCTCCGAGGTGGTGGTGAAGAAATGCGCCCGTCTGTTCCGGGAGCGCAATCTGCCCATCAAGATGCTGACCTGTTCGGCGCGCCTGCACCGCAAGAATGACAAGTGGTTTTACCCGCACGTCGACATGTTCATGGGCGGGGATCTGGTCTACACCATCCCTCCCAATGTGTACGGCCACATCCTGACCTACTACCGGGACCGGGAGCTGAAGCCCCTCTGGTCGCAACCGGTTCCGCAGGAAACCATCGACAAGCTGAACCAGGTTCCCTACTTCCGCCTGGCCAGCGAGGAAAACGGCTACGAGGTGGAGCAGTTCAACGAGATTCCTTCGCTCCTGGAAAATGAGGTCGAGTTCGTAAACGCCACGAAAGAAATGATGGACTACGTAGGAAGCTTCCTATGAAAAAGATAGCGATCGGCTGCGACCCGAACGCTGTGGAGCTGAAAGAAACCATCAAGAGGGAGCTCAAAGAGCTCGGCCACGACTGCGAAGATTACGGCAGCGAAGATCCGGTCTACGCCAACGTGGCCATCCGCGTGGCCGAGGCCGTGGCCGCCGGCAAGCACGACCGGGGTATCCTGTTGTGCGGCACGGGGATCGGCATGAGCATCGCCGCCAACAAGGTGCCGGGGGCTTATGCGGCGCTGGTGGCCGACGCCTACTCGGCCGAGCGGGCCCGCAAGAGCAACAATGCCAACATCATGACCATCGGCGCCTTCACCACCGGGGTGGAACTGGCCAAGGTGCTGGTGCGCACCTGGATGGAAGCGGAGTACACCCCCGGCGGGAAGTCAGAGCCGAAGGTGCAGCGCATCGTATCTTACGAAAAGCAGCGGGGGTAGGGCGAATGCTGAACGCGGCGGAAGCCCTGGCGCTGCAAAAAGCGGCATTGCAGGTGCGGCGCAACATCCTGCGCCTCATCCGGGCCGGCAAGGCGGGGCACGTGGGCGGTGCGCTCTCCGCGGTGGAGCTGGTCACCGCGCTGTACTACCGGCACATGAAGATCGACCCGGCGCGGCCGGACTGGCCGCAGCGCGACCGTTTCGTGCTGTCCGCCGGGCACAAGGCCCTGGTGCTCTACGCGGTGCTGGCGGCCCGGGGCTATATCCCCGAGGAGCTGCTGGACACCTACGGGGTTTTCGGCTCCAGGCTGCCGGGCCACCCCGACATGCACAAGCTGCCCGGGGTGGAAGCCTCCACCGGAGCCCTGGGCCACGGGCTGTCCATCGCCGGGGGCATGGCGCTGGGCCTGCGGCTGTCGGGCCTCGACTCCCGGGTTTACGCGCTGATGGGCGACGGGGAGCTGGCCGAAGGGTCCAACTGGGAAGCGGCGGCCGCGGCGGGGCATCACCGGCTGGAGAACCTGGTGGTCATGGTCGACCGCAACGGGCTGCAGATCAGCGGGCCCACCGTGGAGGTGATGAGCTACGAGCCCCTGGAAGAGCGCTGGCGGGCGTTCGGCTGGGCGGCGCGGCGGGTGGATGGGCACGATTTCAGCCGAATCCTCCAGACCCTGCAGGCGGCTCCCTTCGAGGCCGGAAAGCCCAGCGTCATCGTCGCCGACACGATCAAATCGCGGGGATTTTCCTTCGCCGAGGGCAAGGTAGAGTACCACTACTGGAAGCCTCCTCCCGAGGAGTTGGAGCTGGCCGAGCGGGACTTGAAGGCCATCGAAAGGATGCTGGCAGGATGAAGCGCGGAGAGCTGAAGGACCCCAGAAAGACCTTCGGGGAGACGGTGTTGAGCCTGGCCGAGGGCAATCCGCGGATCGTCGTGCTCAGCGCGGACAGCTCCAGCGGCTCGGGCCTGAGCCCCTTCAAGAAGCGCTTCCCGGAGCGGCACCTGGAGTTCGGGATCATGGAGCAGGGCGTCATCGGCTACGCTTCGGGCCTGGCCACCACCGGGAAGATCCCGTTCGTGGCCGCGATCGCCCCCTTCGTCACCTCGCGGCCCTTCGAGATGGTGCGCAACGACGTGGGCTACATGCGGCAGAACGTGAAGGTCGTGGGCCGCTCGGCGGGGCTTACCTACTCGGACCTGGGACCCACCCACCAGTCCATCGACGACATCGCTCTGCTGCGCACCATACCGGGGATGGTGGTCATGGCGCCAGGAGACCCCATCGAGCTGGTCAAGGCCGTGCAGGCGGCGGCGGAGCACGTGGGTCCGGTGTACCTGCGGGTCGGCAGCCCCCCGATCCCGGTGTTGTACGCCTCCGAGGCGGACTGCCCGTTCACCATCGGCCGCGGGATCGTCATGATGGACGGCCGCGACGTCACCCTGATCGGGACCGGCGCGGCTCTGCCCCGGGCTTTCGGGGCGGCGGAAACCCTGCGGGCGGAGGGGATCGGGGTGCGGTTGATCAGCCTGCCCACCCTGAAGCCGTTGGACCGCGACCTGCTGTGCAGGGCGGCCCGGGAGACCGGAAAGATCGTCACCGTCGAGGAGCACTACCTGGCCGGAGGCCTCGGCAGCGCGGTGGCGGAGCTGCTGGTCCGGGAGTGCCCCGTGCCGATGCGGATGGTCGGGATCAACGACCGCTTTCCCCCGAGCGGGCCGTATGAAGATGTATTGCGGGACAACGGGCTGCAGCCCGAGCAGATAGCCGCGGTGGTCCGGGAGTTCCTGCGGTAGCGCCCGTTTAGCTACAGCGCTATTCCGTACTCCTTCTGGATGAAGCGCATGTTCTTCTGCGCGTTGTCGTACTTCACCTTCCCGTAGGTGTAGAAGTCGAATGGGATCGTCGAGACGTTCTTCTGGATTAGGGCCCACAGAAACCAGTAGATGTCCGGGAAGGGCTTGTACTGGTCGATCAGGTACATTGTCTTGTCCGGGCAATTGCCCTGGCAGTAATGCTCGACGATCTTCTTCTCCACCTCCCGGGGAACCAGGATTTCCTGGAACATATCCGCGATATCGTAGTACCGGGGCGCCATGCCCGCGTATTCCCAGTCGATGATGTAGAGCGGCCGGGCGAAGAGGTCCCGGTAGGGTTCACGGACGAGCAGGAAGTTCTCGGCCAGCAGGTCGTTGTGGCTGATGGTGTACTCGGCCTTGGGGATGCTGCAGTGTTCCGCGAGCCTGCGGAACTTGCGCAGGGTCCCCGCGATGTCGAACTCCGGGTAACTGGCCCCCACGTCCTTTTCGAGGATGTTCGCCATTTTCTCCACTTCCACGAGTGGATCGAAGATTTTCGTGAGTTTCTGGCTGCTGCGGTGGATTCTTCGTATGGGATCGACGATCAGCTCGTGGAGCTCCGGTTTGAGGAAATCGGGGTTCTTCAGGGTGTAGCAGCCGGTGATGAACTGCACGATGGTGACCTTCTTTTCCGGAAGGTACTTCACCAGCTTCGGGGAGATCTCCTCCGCCGCCATCTTCTCGATGGCCTCCGCCTCCCAGTCCCGGTTGATGAACATTTCCGTGCGGTCCCCGTAGATCCGCACGGCCACGTCCCCCTTGTCGGATTTGATCCGGTAGAGCTTGTTGGTGATCCCGCCCTCCAGGACGACGATCTCGATGTTCTGCGCGTCATTCCATTCGGGCAGTAGCTCTTTGACAACCTCTTCGGTGAACTTGACCTTTAACAGATCGCGTTGCTTCTTCAGCTCCTTCATGACGGAGGATTGTCGTCTCAAAGAATCCACTTGTCAAGAAAAAAAACTTCCTCCGCCGCGGAGGAACGCCGCCACCAATTCGGAGAAATTCTCGGCCACCCATAGCGCCCCGGCCTGCAACAGCTTTTTCCGCAACGCTTCCCGGTCCGGGGCGGCCTGGACCAGGCCGATGGGCTGATAGCCCTTGGCCGAGCGCAGGGCCGCCTGCATGTCGTCGGGCATGTCGCCCACGTAGTATCTCCCGTCGACCCGCTCGTCAAGCCCCTCGGCGAGCGCATCGAGCAGGAACGGGTGCGGCTTGCCCAACCGCACGCGCCTGCCTTCCTGCAGGAAAACGCGGCGTTCCTCCCGCTGGCAGTCCTCCAGCGTGAGCACCTGCCGAAAATAGGGCTGCAGGGCAAAACGGGCGAGGAAGAACTGCGCTTCGGCCTCGGGCCTGCCGGTGGCGATGCCCAGGACGTGGCGGGCCGCCAGCCGTCGGAGCAGATGGGGCGGCGCCAGGAGCCGCTCCCTCTGGAG
>CAZMWZ010000108.1:0-1891 GCA_964570045.1 uncultured Spirochaetaceae bacterium | reverse complement strand
TCCATGTCGAAAACGATCAGCCACTTCATGGCCGCTCACCCTCCGAGGCGCGTCACGATTCCCAGCACCTCGGCTGAGGAGGAAACGAAGTGATAGGGCCTGCGGCTGAACCGGGCGCGAGCGGCGCCGCTGCGATCGACCACCACGGGGACCGCGGACCAGTCCCAAAGCGGCAGGTCGGTGGCCCCGTCCCCGACGGACACGGTGCCGGCGGGGTCGATACCCAGGGATTGCAGAAGTTCGCGTTTCGCCCTTCCTGAGGGTACCTCCAGGCGCATTCCCGAAACCAGCCCGTCCTGGAAGACGAACCGGTTCGCAAAAACCGCTTCGAAGCACGGCAGCACCCCGCAGGCCGCCAGGATCCGTTCGCTTAGGTCCGCGGTGCCGCAGCTGCAGAGGATCAGGCGGTGTCCGCGGCTTTTCAGGGAATAAAGGGCGCTGCGGTCCTCCTGGGGAATTCGTGCGGCCAGCAGCGCCGCGACCCGGTCCAACAGCCCTTCCGGGGTCCCGCGGAGAAACCGCAGGTAGTGTTTCTTGAAGGATCCTTGCAGCCAGCCCCTGCGGTCCGCTTCGACGATCAGCCGGCAATGCAGCCGCCGCCAGGCAGGCAACGCCGGGCGGCGGCTCTCCAGCCAGCTCAGTAAAAGCGCCTGTTCGCTGTCCCAAGGCTCCATGGGCAGTAGGGTGCCGTCGAAATCAAATACGATTGTGAACCGACGCATCGCCGGCATTAGCGGGAAAAAGAGGTGCCCCCTCGGCGACGGGGCCAGGAGGGGGCACGACGACTGTACACCGCGCGGTGTGGCGTACTTACCGGGTGCAGAACTCGCGGATCAGCTTCACGGTCAGGCGGTTCTCCTCCGCGGAGCCTATGCTGATGCGGAACCAGCCGTCGCTGCCGTACATGTCGGCCTGGGGCCGCAGGATCACGCCGCGCTCCTGGGCGTAGGCCACCATGTCCTTGCCCTTCTTGCCGCACTCCTTGGCGTCGAAGAGGATGTAGTTGCCGTAGGATTTCAGGATGTTCAGGCCCGGGATCTTGCCCAGCTCCTTCTCGTAGTACTCGATCTGCTGGTTGTTGAAGTCAACGCGCTGCTTCAGCGCCGTCTCGTCCTCGAAAGCGGCCAGGGCGCCCCACATACTGATGGTGCTGACGTTCCAGGGGATCAGGGTGGCGGCGATCTGGTCCACCACCGGCTTGGCGGCCAGCATGTAGCCGAAGCGCATCCCCGCCAAACCGTAGGCCTTGGAGAGGGTGCGGGTGATCATCACGTTCTCGTATTTCTTGGTCAGGGCCACCTGCGACTTCCCGAGGCCGGCGTACTCCACGTAGGCCTCGTCCACCACGAAGGGCACCCCGGTTTGGGCGATCGCCTCGAAGTCCTTCGGGTCCATGAAGTTCCCGGTGGGGTTGTTGGGGTTGGCGATGACGATGATCTTGGTCTTCGGGTTGATGGCCGCGATCACTACCTTGGCGTCGAAGTTGACCTGCTTGTTCTCGTAGCGCATGGGCACCGAAACCAGCTTGCCGCCGCAGACCACGCAGCGCAGCTTGTAGATCCCGAAGCAGGGCGTGTGCTGGATCACCTCGTCGCCTACCTCGAGGAAGGTGCGGAAGATCATGTCGAACACTTCGCTGGAGCCGTTGCCCACCAGCACGTTCTCGGGGCCGGCCAGTCCGTTGATCTGGGCGATCTTGCCGCGCACCAGCAGGCCCTGGTCCATGTAGCGGTTGGCCACCGCGCCGTACTCGGTGATGGCCTTCAGCACCTTCTTGGAGGGGGGGTTGGGGTTCTCGTTGGACATCAGGCGCTTCAGGGACTTGTCCTTCCAGGCCAGCTCGATGTGCGAGGAGATGTACATGGGTACGCCCTTCAGCCACGGCACAAAA
>CAZMWZ010000107.1:7968-9894 GCA_964570045.1 uncultured Spirochaetaceae bacterium | reverse complement strand
TCATCGGTGGCCGTTTCAAGCGCAACGAAATCTACATCCCCGAGGTCCTGATCGCGGCGCGCGCCATGCACGCCGGCATGTCCGTGCTGGAGCCGATGCTGGTCAAGGCCGGCGTGAAGATGATCGGCAAGCTGGCCATCGGCACCGTAAAGGGCGACCTGCACGACATCGGCAAGAACCTGGTGGCCATGATGTACAAGGGCGCCGGCTTCGAGGTGATGGACCTGGGCGTGGACGTCCCCGCGGACAAGTACGTGAAGGCGGCCACCGACGGCGCCGACATCATCGGCCTGTCGGCCCTGCTCACCACCACCATGGTGGGCATGAAGGGCGTCATCGAGAGCCTCAAGGAGAAGGGCGCCAAGACCAAGGTTATCATCGGCGGGGCCCCGGTGACCCAGAACTACGCGGACGAGATCGGCGCCAGCGGCTACGCCGCAGACGCGGCCAGCGCCGTGGAAATCGGCAAGAAACTCCTGGCGAAGTAAGCTCACCCGGAGACGAAGTTCGATTCCAGGAGGCGGTGCCCGGCGCACCGCCTCTTTTGTTCGTTTTTCCGGGAACCCGCGGCCTCCGGCGGCGACGAATGAGATACAATAGGGGGAGCCCCCCAGGAGGTTCGCAGATGAGATGCATCACCCTTGCCGCGCTGATCCTGGGGCTGACCGTCGCCACCGCGTTCAGCCAGGATTTGGGGGACCGGCAGGTCTGGCGGAAGCTGGGCCTGACCGAGGAGGAGATCAGCCGGAGCGGGGCGATCTACGATCGCTCCGAGAAGAGCATCCGCGAGGCCCGGGTGGAAATCGACGTGCTGAAGGCGGAGATCCGTAGGGTGCTGTACCGCGACCCGGTGGACATGCCGGAGGTGGAGAAGCTGCTGCGCGGCAGCCTGGAGTGGGAGTACCGCCTGCGCTTGGCGCAGATCGCCCGCCAGGTGGAGCTGCGGCGGCTGCTCGGCGATGCGCAGTACGCCCGGCTCATGGAAGCGGTGCGCATGCGCCGGGCCCGGGCCGACGATGGCGAGGGGAACGGATCTGGGCGGGACGAGCCTGGCCGAAAAGCCCCCCGCTGAGGAGGCGGATTTCGAGCTTGTCCGCCGGTACCTCGCCGGCAGGGACCCGCGCGCTTTCGAGAGCCTGGTCCGACGCCACCTGCCCATGCTCCGCCGGCTGCTCGCCGGCTTGATGCGCGGGAGGCGCGAGGACCTGGAGGACGCGGAGCAGGAGGTGCTCCTGGCGGTAGCCGGGGGTCTGGCCGGGTTCCGCTTCCAGTCCTCGCTCGCGACCTGGCTCTACAGCCTGGCGCGCCACCGCGCCCTGGACCTGCTCCGGCGCGGCCGCCGGCGGCTGCGCGGGGTGGAGCGGCTGCGGCTCCTGCCCCCCGACCCCCCCGCGGATCCGCTGGAGCCGCTGCTAGCCGGCGAGCGCTCGGCGCGGCTCCTGCGCGCGTTCAGGGGCCTGCCGGTGGGCGACCGGCAGCTCCTGCTCATGCGCGACGTGGAGGGTTTCTCCATGGAGGAGATCGCCGCCATGACCGCCGCGCCGGTGGGTACCGCCAAGTCCCGCCTGCACCGGGCCCGGGCACGCCTGGCCCGGCTTCTGGAGGTCTGATATGGCAAAGCGCAACAGGGCGAGCTGCCGCCGCGTGCGGTCCTGGCTCCAGGAACGCCACGACCGGGACGACGCGCCCCTCCAGGTCGAGCCCGGCGCGGCCCCGGAGGCGGCCGGGTTCGCGCCCGCGGCGGAGGCCCACCTGGCCCGCTGCCCGCGCTGCCGGCGCTTCCGGGAGTTCCTGTCCGGGTATGGCCGGGAGCTGTCCGCCGCGCTGGACGCCCTGTCGCCGGCGCTGCCCGACCCGGCCGCCGCCGCGGGGGTACTCCCGCGAAGCGCGGTACTCCCGCGAAGCGCGGTACTCCCGCGAAGCGCC
>CAZMWZ010000107.1:0-7868 GCA_964570045.1 uncultured Spirochaetaceae bacterium | reverse complement strand
GGTACTCCCGCGAAGCGCGGTACTCCCGCGAAGCGCGGTACTCCCGCGAAGCGCCACCCGCCGCTCCCCAGCCCGGTGGGTCGTCCCGGCCGCGGCCGCGGCGCTCCTGACCGTCGTAGCCGGCATTGAGGCGCCGCGGCTGGCGGCCGAAGCCCGCACCGGCCGCAGGGTGCGTGCCGAGCTGGCCGCCCTGGTGGAAGATCTCTACGCCCGCCCGCTGGCCCAGGGGGTCGAAGGCGTCCTGGCGGGCGGTCGCCTCCTGGAGGAGCTGGCCGAAGGTGACGGCCTGCAGGGCCTAGGCCAGGAGGAGGACCCCCTGGGGACCGGGGGCGATTGGTTTCCCGAGTAGCCCCCCCCGGGTGACTTGCGCGCGGAGGCGGTTGCCCATACTCTGAGGCCATGAAGCGCCTGTGCCTCCTTTCCCTGGCGATGCCGATCCTTCTCGCCGCCTGCCTGGGAAACAGGCCGGTGCGCGGAGACTCCGACCTGGCGGGGCGGGTGTTCCCGGAAGACGCCCCTCCACTCGAGGAGCTGCCGGAAGGCTCCCTGGCCGTGGTGGAGCACGCCCCCACAGGGGAGGTCCCCTGGGAGAACCTGGAAGGGGGGGTGTGGGCGCTGTTCAACAAGCCCGTGGTGCCTCTGGCCCGGCTGGGCAAGCCGGCCGCCACCTCCGAGGTGATGAGCCTTCACCCGGCGCCCCCAGGCGTGTTCCGCTGGTACGGCTCGCGCCTCCTGTCCTTCGAGCCCCAGGGGCCGCTGGCCCCGGCCACCGAGTACACGGTGCTCCTGGATCCGAAGCTCAAGGCCCAGGACGGCTCCGGCCTGGCCGGCATGGACGCCTTCCGTTTCCGCACCCCGCCGCTGGAGCTCCTGTCCCTGGAGCCCTCCGGCACCGACGTGGAGCCGGAGCGCTGCCGCACCCTGGAGCTGGCCTTCAACTACCCCGTGGAGCCGGACACCATCCGCCCGGCGCTGGCCGTGGAGGCCGGCGGCCGGAGTTACCCCTTCGAGCTGCGCCGGCCGCAGGGGGAGGAGCGGCGGGTGCTGCTCCTCGAGCTGAAGCGGGAGCTGCCCTGGGACGCGGAAGTCACCGTCCGCCTGGCAGAGGGCGCCCGCCCCGCGCCCGCGACCTACGGCACCCCCGCGGAGCAGGCGCTGTCCTTTCACACCCTGGAGCCGCTCCGGGCGGACAACGCCGAGCTCTACGACTGGCTCGCCTCGGTGGAGGCCTCGATCCAGTTCAACCACCCACTTATAAAGGAGGGGGCGCTGGCCTTCCTGCGCGTGCAGCTCCCGGGCTACCGGGTGGAGGACAACGCGGAGGTGTCGGGCAACGCCATCGCCCTGCGCAACCTGCCCGTGGCCTTCGAGTCTTCCTTCACGGTCACGGTACGTGCCGGCCTGCAGGACCTGTACGGGCAGAGCCTGCCCGCGGACCAGAGCTTCACCCTGGAGGCGGGCCCGGCGGCCAGCTACGTGAGCTACCGGGCCGCCGGGGACCGGATCCTCGAGAAAGGCTTCCCGCCCGTGGCCGTCGTGGAGTTCCAGAACGCACTCGGCGGCGCCTTCGTCGCCGGACGGCTGGAGCACCCTTTCCAGACGATCCCTTCTTGGCCGCTGGCATCCTACGGGGAGCTGCCGCGCAACACCCGCGCTTTCCGGGCCGTGGACCTGGGCCCATTCCTGAGCGCCGGGGGCACGGGTAGCGCGTTCGCCCGCTGGCGCTTCCGGGTCCGCTCCTGGTGGTCGGAGGAGATAGACGAGCAGAGCGCCGACCTGCGCCTGCAGGTCACCGGCCTGGGAGTGTCCACGCACCTGGCGCACAACCGCCTCCTCGCCTGGGTGACGAGCTTGGCCGAGGGCAGGCCGGAGGCCGGGGCGGAGGTGCTGCTGCGCTCTCCCGCCGGGGAGTGGAAGAGGGGAGTGACCGACGCGCGCGGCCTGGCCTCCTTCGCCTTCCGGGCCGGGGAGCTGGCCTCGAGGGTCGGCGCCGACGAGAAAGACCTGGAGCTGGAGGTGCGCCGGGGCGATGACCGGCTGGTGTACCGCCCGGGGGTTTCGCCCTCCTACTCCTGGAACTTTCACTCGGTGATGACCGCCTCCCGTCCGGTGCCCGTGACCTGGCTCGCCTCGGACCGGGGCATCTATCGCCCGGGGGAGAGCCTGTCGTTTCTCGGCATCGATCGCGACCAGGTGCTGGGCAGGCTCGAGCCTCGCCGGGGCGCCTACTCCGTGGAGCTGTGGCAGGGGTACTCCGGGCAGAACGTAGTGGCCCGCACCGTGGGTCAGCTTTCCGCCTCCGGGCGCTTCTGGGGTTCGCTGGAGCTGCCCGCCGCACTTGAGCCCGATGACTACCTGCTGGTCTACGAGCGGGCCGGAGGCGAGCACCGGCAGGAGACGCCGGTGAAGATCGCCTTCTTCCGGCGGGTGGCTTTCGCCCTGGAGCTGGACCTGCCCCCGGGGCCGAAATACATGGGCGACAGCCTGGAGGCGCGCTTCGCCGGCAGCTACCTGGCCGGGGGAAACGTGAGCCGCGGCCGCTGGAGCTACTGGTGGGCCCGCCGCGAGGTCTCCTACCGCCCGCCGGACCCGGGAGGGCGGTACGAGGATTTCCGCTTCGGCGCGCGCAGCGGCGGCGACGAGTACTACGACGAATACTACGGGGACCAGTACGAGGGTTACTACGAGGACCTGGGCAGGGAGGAGGGCAGCCTGGGCGGGGATGGGACCGTGACGGCCCGGCAAAAGCTGGCCGAGGGCCGCCCCGGGCGCGTCTACCGCTACGAGCTCAACGCCACGGTCGAGGACGTGGATCGGCAGGCCGTGTCCAAGGCTGCGAGCCTGCCGGTGTTCACCTCGGAGCTGCTGATCGGCGCCCGGCTCACCGCTTCGCGGGAGGGGAAGGAAGCGCTTTACTTCGTTACCTCCGGCATCCCCTTCCTGGTATCGGCCACCGCGCTGGACCCCCTCGGCGCGGCTTACGCGGGCGCCAAGGAGCTGAAGGGGCGGCTTCTGCGGGAAAACTGGAAGATGGTCCGCGAGAAGAGCGTCGGCGGCCGGCTGGACACCCGCTGGGTGCGGGAGGAGATCGAGGAGAAGAGCTTCGCGGTCGGCCTGCCCGGGCGCCGGGACGTCCAGGGGCGGCAGCTGGCCTGGCAGGAGCTGGCCACCGCCGCAGTGGGGCTCTACTACCTGGAGCTTTCCAGCAAGGACCGGGCGGGGCGGGAAGCCCTGACCCGCCTGGAGTTCTACTCCACGGGGAGCGCGAACGTGCTGTGGCGCCGCTGGGACGAGAAGCGCATCGAGCTGGTGCCCGACCGCCCCTCCTACGCCCCCGGCGACAAAGCGCGCCTGCTGGTGAAAAGCCCGCTGGAGCGGGGGCATTACCTGCTGACCGTGGAGCGCGAGGGGCTGGAGGAGGAGCGGGTCATCGAGCTTCAGGGCAGCACGGACACCGTGGAGATCGAAATCCGGGAGGCTCACGTGCCGGTGGTGTACGTGACCCTCTCGGCGGTAACCGGGCGCACGTCGCCGCCGCCAGTTTCGCCAGACCTGCCCGACCTAGGCAAGCCTCGCGGCTGCTTCGGGATTCAGGCCCTGGCCGTGGACCCGGCCTCTAAGCGTATCGTGCTGGAGCTGGCCGCCGGTGAGGCCAGCTACCGGCCGGGGGAAGAGGCCGCCGTCACGGTGCGCGCCTCCTGGCAGGGCAAGCCCTTGGCCGGCGCGGAGGTCGCGCTAGTGGCCGCGGACCGCGGTGTGCTGGACCTCATCGACTACCACCTCCCGGACCCGCTGGGCACTTTCTACAGCCATGCCCTGTACCCCGACCGGGTGCACCACGCCGACTCCCGGGACCTCTTGATCGACCCGGTGGTGTGGAAAGTGCGCGACCTGCCCGGCGGGGACAAGGAAGGGGAGGAGGCGCCTGCCGGCGCCGATTTTTCCGTTCGCCGCGACTTCCGCGCCCTGGCGGTCTTCGAGCCCGCCCTGGTCACCGGAGCCGACGGAACCGTGACCGCGCGCTTCCGCCTGCCGGATTCCCTGACCACCTTCCGGGCCACGGCCGTGGCCGCTTCCGGGGACCGCTTCGGAAGCGGCGAGACGGAGCTGCGCGTGGCCAACCCGCTCAACGTGCGCGCCGCGCTGCCGCGCCTGCTGCGCGCGGGGGACGAGGCCGCGGCCGGGGTGGTCGTCACGAATTTGCAGGACAAGCCGGTGATCGTGACCGTCCGGGCGGAGAGCGACCTGCTGGAGATCCGGGACAAGGCGGAGAAGAAGCTCAGCCTGCGGGCCGGCGAGACCAGGGAGATCCCCTTCCGCTGGTCGGCCCCGCGCGCGGGGCGGGCCGGCTTGCGCTTCGCCGTGGAAAGCAGCGTGCTGCAGGAGGGCCTGGAGGCCTCCGTTCCCGTGGAGGCAAGCTGGGTGCGGGAGGCCTTCACGATCGTCGGCATGACCGAGGGCAGCGTGCAGGAGGGCCTGGCCGTGCCCGAGCGCTTCCTGGGCGTGCCGGAGGAAGGGCTGACCATTACCCTTGACTCCACGATCGCCTCCAGCCTGGTGGAAGCCATCCGCTTCCTGGAGGTGTTCCCCTATGACTGCCTGGAGCAGCGGACCAGCAAGCTGTTTGCTTACATCCTCTACGACTGGCTGGCCGATAACCGCAGCGCGGTGGAGCGGGAACTGGCCGCCCTGCCCGCCTACCAGACCGCTGACGGGGGCTTCACCTACTGGCAGGACCCGGGGCACCGGCGGTCCAACTACTACGTGTCGGCCCGCACCGCGCACCTGCTCTCCCTGGCGGGGGAGCGCGGCATCCCCGCGCCCGCGGGCCTGGACTGGGAGGCCCTGATCGGCTACCTGGCGCGCGGCTACGCGGAAGCGGAACCCGCGCTGCGGCCCTACGCCCTCTACGTGCTGACCCTGTCCGGGAGGGACGTGCGGGCGGAAGCCCTGCGCGCGGCGCGTCAAACGGAGAGCCTGGGCTTGGCAGGACGCGCCCTTACCGCCCTTACCCTGGAGCAGGTTGGCGAGCGCGCGGAGGCCGAGCGCCTGCTGGCTGGCCTACGCAACCTCCTGCGCGTGGGCACCCGCTCCGTCACGCTCTCAGGGCCCGTGGAGTCGTGGTACTACTTCGGCGGGGACCTGCAGGCCAAGGCCCTGATGCTCATGCTCTACCGGCGCCTGGCGCCGGACTCGCCGATCACCCAGGCGCTGGCCGATGACCTGCTGGCCGCTCAGCGCAGAGGCGCCTGGCTGGACACCTCCACCACCGGCTGGGTCCTGCAGGCCTTCGCCGAGTACCTGGCGGGTAGCGGGGAGCGGGAGGCGGATTTCCTGGCACGGGTGCGCCTTGGCGCCACGGTGCTGGCGGAGGAGTCCTTCAAGGGCCTGTCCCGCAAGCCGGTCACCCGGCGCATCGAGCCGGACGCCCTGCGGGAGGTGGCCCGCAAGGAGGCGCGCGGCCGGCAAGGGCCGGTCCTGACCCTAGAGATCGGCAAGGAAGGCTCCGGCCGCCTCTATTACACCGCCAGCCTGAGCTACGCGCTGGAGGCGGCGGGGCTGGAAGCCCGGGACGAGGGGATCGGGGTGGCCACGAGCGTCGTGGACCGAGCGGGAAAGGAAGCGGCCGAGAGCCTGCGCCTCGGGGAGGTGTACCAGGTGAAGGCCGTGGTGTACTCCAGCCGCGACCGCGACTTCCTGGCCTTGCGCGTCCCCATTCCGGCGGGGGCCGAGGTCATCGACGGTTCCCTGACCACATCGCAGTCGTTCCCGCCCTCCGAGGATTACTCCCCCCTGCCGGTACAGCGGGTGTACGACGCGGAGGTGCGCTTCTTCTTCGACTGGTTCCCCCGCGGCCGGCAGGAGGTATCCTTCCTGGTGCGCACCACCACCCCGGGCAGCTTTCGCACCCCGCCGGCGACAGCCGAGCTGATGTATGAGCAAGAGGTGTTCGGCCGGACCGCCGGCCGGGTCGTTCGGGTTGTTCCATAGGAGATTGCGCTTCCAGGCGCTGGCCCTCCTCCTGTTCCCCCTCGCCACGGCCGTGGGGCTGTACCTGCCCAACGCCCCGCTGGAGGCGCATCGGGCCTCGCTAGCCGGCGTGCGGCTGACCGACCGGCACGGCCGGCTGCTCACCACGCTGCCGGGCGAGGGCGGAGCCTTCAGCCTAAGGCTCGGACGCGGGGAGATCCCGAAGGAGGTCGAGCGGGTCTTTGTGCGCCTGGAGGACCGCCGATTTTTCTTCCATCGCGGGATCGACCTCCTGGCCCTGGTGCGCGCCGCCCGGGACAACCTCTCCAGCCGGGGCGTGGTGTCGGGAGCCTCCACGGTCACCATGCAGGTCGCCCGCCTGCTCCAGCCGCACCGCGGCGGGTGGGGCGGAAAGCTGCGGGAGTCCCTGGGGGCGCTGCGCCTGGAGGCAACCCTCGACAAGCATGAGATTCTGCGGCTCTACCTGAACCTCCTGCCCTACGGGCTCAACACCGTGGGGGTGGGCGCCGCGGCCGTGACCTACTTCGACCGGCCGCTGGACGAGTTGTCCCCTGCGCAGGTCCTTCTCCTGGCCACCCTTCCCCGCGCCCCGTCGCTGTTCGACCCCTTCCGCAACCCCCGGGCTCTGGGACGCACCGCGCTCGCGCTGGCGCCCCGGGTCGGCGTACCCGCCGCCGAGGTGGAGAGGGCCCTGACGACCCTGCGCCGCGGCCGGCCGGGCCGCCTGGCCCCGCACTTCACCCTCTATGTACAAAACGAGCTGTCGCGACTTGCCGCTTTGCCGGCCCGCGGGAGTCAGATAGTTCAGGTGACCACCACCCTGGACCTGCAGCTTTCCGAGGCGGCGGGGATGCGGCTTGGCCGGGAGCTCGCAGGCGCTACGGCCGGCGGCAAAACGGCGCTGCGAGATGCCGCGGTCTTGATCCTGGACAACGCCGGCGGGGAGATCCTGGCCTACGTGGGCGCGCCGGGGCTGGAATCCGGCAGCCAGCGAAGCGCGATCGACGCCGCGCGGGTCCGCAACCCCAGCGGCTCCACCCTGAAGCCCTTCCTCTACGCCCTGGCCCTGGAGCGCGACTGGACCTGCGCCTCCCTGCTCCCCGACCTGCCGCTCAGCTTCGGGGGGGAGGAGCTCTACCGGCCGGAGAACTTCGACCGCCGCAGCCGGGGGATGGTGCGCCTGCGCAGCGCCCTGGCCGGCTCCCTGAACGTGCCCGCCGTCTACCTGCTGTCCCGGGTGGGGCTGCGGGATTTCCTGCGCACCTGCGAGGCACTCGGGTTGGAGCCGGGTCCGGCCGAGCGCCTGGGGCTGGGGGCGGCCATCGGCAACGCCTCGGTGTCCCTCCTGGAGCTGACCCGGGCCTTCAGCGTCTTCCCTCGGGGAGGTCTTCTCCCGCCGCTTGCCGCTATCCGCTCCTTAGGCACCGCGGACGGGCGCGTCATCCCGGTGCCGCTTCCTGCCGGTCGGCGGGTGTTTTCCCGGGAGAGCACCTGGCTGGTCGGGTCCGTGCTTTCCGACCCCTCGGCCCGGGCCACCGGGTTCGGCACCCGCTCGCGCCTGAACACGCCCTTCCCGGCGATGTTCAAGTCCGGCACCGCGAGCGGCTACTACAGCCTCTGGTGCCTGGGCGCCACCCCTGCGCACACCGTCGGGGTCTGGGCTGGGAGCCTGGACCGCCGGGCGGCCTACGGCGTCACCGGCAGCTCCGTGCCGGCCGCGGTGGTGCGCGTTCTGCTGGAGGAACTTCAGACGCCGCCGGGGAAGGCAGGCGTCCGGGCCGGCTTGGAGGACAGTGGTCCGCCGCCCGGATTGGCGAGTGCCCGGATCTGTGCCCTGACCGGCTTCGCGGCCTCACCCGCCTGCCCCGCGGTTCGCA
>CAZMWZ010000106.1:5693-9971 GCA_964570045.1 uncultured Spirochaetaceae bacterium | reverse complement strand
ATTCTGTCGCTTCCGGGCTGGCGCTCTTGCGAAGTAAATCTTACCTGGAGCAGCTCTACGCTGGCCGGCGCCTGTTCGCCCGCCGATCTCTCTGAAGAAGCTTATCTTTCAGGAGGTCGGAGATGACACCCTGAGATTTTCTACACGCCTGACAATGAGTTCTTCAACGGAAAGACCCAAACATTCACAGCGTTACAGTTCATGGCCAAGGCAACCCAGCACATCCTGCCTCGTGAGGCGCAGTATATCCGACGTTTCGGATTGTACGCATCCCGCACCAAAGCTACGTGGCTGGACAACCCCTCGTCGCGCATGATGAACCCGTCCATGAGCTCGTGTTCCAGGTGATCGAGATCCTTCAAAGGGTGATTCTATCCTTGCCATAAGGACAGTAATACGGTATTCTGTCCTTCATGGAAGGACAGCTTCGATCAATCCTCCGACAGAAGATGCTCGATGCGCAGGCGCAGCCGATTCCGGCTTTCACCCGGCGAGGGGTCCGCGTCCCCGCCATCCCAGGCAAGGCGATTGCCATCACCGGCATGCGGCGAACGGGAAAGACCACCTTTCTATGGCAGATCCTTTCGGATCGGGTGGCAGGCGGCTTGCCGCGGGAAGCGATCCTCTACTTCAGCTTCGACGACGAGCGGCTGTCGGACATGAGCGCTGCCGACCTGTCTTCGCTGGTCGAAGAGTACTACCAGCTTCATCCGGACTGGCGCGATGCCCGCCAGGCGACCTTTCTCCTCGATGAGATCCAGATGATCCCGGGCTGGGAACGCTTTGCTCGCCGACTATTAGATACGGAAAAGGTCGAGCTATTCATCTCCGGTTCCTCGGCTCGCATGCTCTCCCGCGAAGTCGCCAGCAGCATGAGGGGACGGGCCATGGAGGCCCGGGTCTTTCCTTTCAGCTTCCGCGAATACCTGCGGCATCAGGGACGCGAGCCGGCATCTCCAGACCGTTTGACCAAAGCTGCGCGTTCCGCGCTGATGAAGGATTTGCGCGCCTACCTAGTTGTAGGCGGTTTTCCTGAAGCACAAAGGGCCGACACCCGCGACCGGATGGAGCTGCTACGCGGTTACGTGGATGCGACGCTGCTGCGCGACGTCATCGAGCGGTACGCCGTTTCCCAACCTGTGGCCCTGCGACATCTGACGCGGCACCTGCTTGGCAGCGCCGCAGGGCTGTTCAGCGTTCATCGCTACTACAACCAGCTGAAGTCCCAGGGCATTCCCACCTCCAAGGACACGCTCCATGCCTACCTCGGTCATCTGGAGGATGCCTTTCTTGTTCACAGTGTCTGGCTCGCCACCGATTCGGAACGCCGCCGCATGAGCAATCCGCGCAAGGTCTATCCGGCTGATCCCGGGCTCATCCCCATTTTCGACCGCAGCGGCCGGCCGCAGCCTGGCAAGGCGCTGGAGTCCGCCGTGCTCGTCGAGCTTCTGCGCCACGGGTCCGAGGCGGGCTACGTACGCACCGCAGAGGGCTTTGAAGTGGATTTCCTGGTCCGCCGGCCGGAGGGAAAAGAGCAATTGATTCAGGTGTGCGCGGAACTGGACGACAAGGCGACCCGCGACCGCGAGGTGCGGGCGCTTCTGGCAGCGGCAAAAGAGCACCCGCGCGCGCACCTCGCACTGGTCACTATGACCTCGGAATCGGCGCGTGATATTCCGCCCGCGATCCGGATCTACGACGCTGCACTCTGGTTGCTCGAGCCAGGCCTGGAGCAAGCGTAGTCATTGATTGATACCGCCGGAAGCCGTGATAGGCGCCGGGCAGCTGGCCGGATACCGCGCCGGTGGTGCCGGCGTCGTCACCCAGTCGATCTCTGCGCTTAGCCTGCCGCGGGGGTGCCAGGGTTCGCCCGATCCTTCTGGCCGGCGATGTCCTTCACAGTCGCCCAGGGGTGGGGCAGTAGTTCAGGCAGGCATAGCAGAAGTAGCACTTGACCCTGTCCTGCCAAACCGGACCTTCGCCCGTGACTCCGGTGCGTTCCACCATCGCCATCCCCAGGCGATCCGAACGGGGAGGATGGTCGGAAAGGTCACCCCCTGAATATCCGCTTCCTGGAAGCTGAATCTGCCGGCGATAACGTGCTGGATAGTGTTCAGGCGTTCCCGAACCTCCGACTCGCTCTTCGCGATCGCGTCCGGGGTCGCAACGGGGTAGGTCTTGAATTTCGGATCGTTGTTGAGCATCGTGAGTGCGAACGAGGCATCCAGCCTCTTGCCCCATTTTCGCAGCACCCGGTCGATGCGTTTAAATCCCGTGAAAACAGTGCCCCCCCGCGTGGCGATTGCGAAAACATACCGGGGCGATTCCCAGGTCGCCTTCGCCAGGAGAAGGCGGATGGGTATAGGAAGCGACATGCCGTGGATGGGGAACACGAGTCCGACCGTCTCTCCTTCGATTGCGATCACTTCCCGGTCGAGCAGGCAGGCGATCGGGATGAGGGCCGTTTCGGGGAAGCGCTTCTGCAACTCCCGGGCAACAAAGAGTGAGTTGCCGGTGCCGGAAAAGAAGTAGAGGTTCATGCCCGGAGATCCCCCCAGCGGAACCCCTGAACCTGCGGGGTTTGCCCGCACGTATCCTTGAATAGAGAATTATACCACCCGCCAGATGGTCCGTCTGCGCGATTTCCATGGGACTTCGTCAGCATTGCGCGAGGACACGCGGCGCATGCACCTTGATTGCCTCGACGACGCTGAGGCATTCCTTGCCCACCTGCAATTTTAAATCTTCCACTGCGCCGCGATGTCGAGCGCCTGGCCGTAGCCGGTGTGGCGGCAGGGGCTCGTGGGTGTCGAGGATTGTGAGCCCGCCGACGTACTCCCGCAGCTTGTCCGTGGCGTTCATCGGATCCGCCGGCTCACAACCGCCTGGAGGGACACGGAGGTTATGATGATCAGGCCGTAGATCACGCTCGTCCAGAAGCCGGTCAGGCCGGCGGCCACGATGCCCGCGTTGATGGCACCGATGATGAAGGAGGCCACGAACGTTCCGAACACCGTTCCGGTACCGCCGAACACGGACGTACCGCCCAGGAACACGGAGGCGAGGGTGTTCAGCATGTAGCCTTCACCCAGCGTGGGCCAGAAGAACAGGACCTCCTCGCTCACCACGTAACCGGCGAAGGCGGCCGCGAAGCCCACGATGGCGAAGGTAATCACCTTGGTGCGGTCGACATTCACGCCCATCAGCCGCGCGCTCTCCACGTTGTCGCCGGTGAGGTACACATGCGCGCCGAAGCGGTGGCGGTTCAGGAAAAACCAGACCACCAGGGCAAAGACTATCGTCCAGACGAACTGCGCCGGGACCAGGCCGCCGATCCGTCCGACCAGGGCCGGGTAGAGGATGGTCTCCCGCACCGGGGTCATGCCCAGCCCCTGGCCGTTGGTCACCACCATCACCGCGCCCCGCCAGAAGAACTGGGTGCCGATGGTGGCCACCAGCGAGGGGATCCCGATCTTGACCACGATGATGCCGTTTAAAAAACCGGCCAGCACCCCGGCCAGCAGACAAGCGATGAAGCCCAGCCACACGCTCTTGGTGGCTACGAACACCACGTCGAAGGCCGTCATGCCGAAGGCCATGATCGAGGGAAAGGACAGGTCGATCTCGCCGGTGATGATGACCAGCGTCAGGGGGATAGCAATCAGCGCGAAGAACGGCGTGGTGGACATGAAGGCCACATAGATATCCCCGGCCAGGAAGGTCCGCGGCGAGCCGATCAGGAAAAGCAGCCAGATGAATACGGCTACCCCAACGATGCCCAGTTGCAGGGAGTACTTGCGCAGCTGACGGGCAAACCCGCCGCGGGCCGCCGTGGGTGAAAGCGGTCTATCCATGTGCTGCTCCTGTCTCTACTTCAACCGGCCCGTCTGGGCCACGAGGTACAGCCGGTCGATCAGTTCCTGGAGGCTCAGCTCATCCTTCATGAACTGCCCGGCGACCGCGCCCCGGTCCAGCACGATGATCCGGTCCGCCACGGGGTAGACGTGGAAGATGTTGTGGTCGATGAAGATCGCCGCCTTGCCCGCGCTCTTGATCCCCGCCACGAAGTCCAGGCATTTCTTGGTTTCCGAAAGCGACAGGCCCATGGTGGGCTCATCGAGGATGATCAGCTCCGCCTGGAAGTACAGCGCGCGGGTGATGGCCACCCCCTGGCGCTCCCCGCCGGAGAAGGTCTTGACCACCGACTCCGGCGTCACCGCCGAGGAGGTGAAACCCATCAGGGTGTTCATCAGCTTCTGGGTTTCAATCCGCATGCCG
>CAZMWZ010000106.1:0-5683 GCA_964570045.1 uncultured Spirochaetaceae bacterium | reverse complement strand
ATCCAGCCTGCCCCAGCGGTTGGCCAGCTCCCGGCCCATGAAGATGTTCCGCCACAGGGACTGCTTGTCGGCCAGCGCGCGCTCCTGGTAGACGACCTCGATGCCCAGGTCGCGTGCTCTAGCGACGGTGAGGTGCTCGATCCGCTCTCCCTTGATGTACATCTGCCCACCGGGGTCGGGGTGGTGGTAGCCGGTGATGATCTTGACCAGGGTGGACTTGCCCGCGCCGTTGTCGCCCAGCAGGCCCACGATCTCGTTGCTGCCTACCTCGAAGTCAACGCCATGCAGAGCCGCCACCTCGCCGAAGGTCATTGAAATATTTTTCAGCTCCAGGATATGGCTCATCGCCTCACCTCGCCAAAGGGGATCGGCGCAGGGCAGGCAGCCCCGCGCCGACCGTTGTTGTTCGTCTTAAGCTACCGGATGTTTTTCTCTGCCAGCGGTGCGATAAACTCCACGTTGCTCTTGTCCACGAAGCCTGCGCCGGTGTTGATGTGCAGGCCGGCGAAGCCGTAGACCTTGGTCAGGCAGACCTGCAGGACGGGCAGGTAGCCCTGCAGCCACTCCTGCTGATCGATCACCAGGGTGGTCCAGCCGCCCCTGATCGCCGCGATGGTCGCCGGCGACAGATCGAAACCGGCGATGAAGATATCGCCAGGTTTCTTGCGCACGGCCTTCAGGTACGTTTCGGCGGTTGCGGTCAGACCGCCGTGGTCCGTTACCACCAGCTTCACGTTCGGGTGCGAGGAGACGTAGCCCGCGAAGGTCGGCGTTCCTGCCGGTGGATCCTTGTTCGTGGCCGCGTCGATTTCAAGATAATCCACGGTCAACCCGGCTTCCTTCAACGCATCGACGACGCCTTTGGTGCGCAGTCCGCGTGTGGGTTGGGACAGCAGTCCCCACACCATGGCCAGATCGCCTTTCTTCAAGCCCAAGCGCTGGACAGCCTCAACGCCCAAGGCATGACCGGCAGGGTAGTTTTCGGCGCCGACATAGCCGAAACCGTTGCCGGCGAATTTCGCCTCCATTTTGGGCAGTTCCGTGTTCTGGCTGGTCACTATGATGCCTTTTTTCTGCGCATCCTCAATGAGCGGATCGAATGCCTCATCCCCGGGGTGGCCCATGACGCAGATCCCATCGGGCCGGGTGGCCACCACTTCGCGGAACTGCTGGATCATCTTCTGGGGATCCCAGTCCGACCAGACATAATCGACCTTGCAGCCAAGATCGGCTTCCGCCTGGCGCGCGCCGTTGTAGACATTCACCGCGAAAACACCGCCCTGCGGTCCGCCGGGGAAGAAGACGACGCGGACCTTGGAGGCCCACTTGCCGGGGGCCTGGGCGGGCAGCACGAGCGCCACCGCTAATACCAGCACGAGGATCACCGCTAACGTTTTCAATTTCATTCCCACACCTCCTTGACTTCGATTGCCCCCCTGCGGGGATTTAACAGATTAGCTGCCGGCCTAGTCCATTGCCTGCCGCCGACCTCCTTTCATCTGCCGGTAACCTCGACCCAGGCCGGTGCACCTGCCATCGTTCGCCTCTGCTTCCTGTCGCTCTGCCGTGGTCGAAACCGTGCAGTCTCCGGCGAAATTCAGCTCCGACCGGGCAGGCAGAAACGTCGGCGTCTTCCAAACATTCTACTCTAGTTCCCGGCGATTCACAAATTCTTGTGCTGCGAAAAGCAGATGCCCTCTGGTTCCCATTCTAGAACCCGGCCCGCAGGGTTCTAGAATGGGAGCAGGAGGAGCGAGCCTATGGGCGTACTGGTAGTCAACGCGCTGGGCAGAGCCGCCTGATTCGGCCTGCTCGTGCTCCTGGACCCCACAACCGCCGGCAGAAGAAAAGTGCCCAGACCCTGTTTGAGTGCTTCCTGGGCGGGTTGCTGCAGGCCGAGTCGACGAGCTGTCTGCTCCTCCGCCTCGCCAACCTCGATTACGGGTCCGGAGGGAGCGCCGCGTTCATGCCCAGATGGTCGTTCATGTCGGCCCGCCGCGAGTGCAGTAGCGGCTATTCACCTGATTGACAAAAGTAGCTAACTTAGCTACTTTTCGACTATGAAGGCGGTGGGGATCAAAGTACTCAAGGACAACCTCAGCAAGTTTCTTCGCCTGGTCAGAGAAGGGGAGACGGTTCTGGTGATGGATCGCGACGAGGTGATCGCCGAGATCCACCGGCCTTCCCGACCATTTTCGCGTTACGTCAACCGCTGGGAGGCCTTCTTGAACGACGAGGAGCGGCGAGGTTCGATCCGTCGGGCGACCGCCTCCAATTCCAACGCCGTAGCTCGCCTGACCCGACTGCCGCGGCCGGCAATACCGATCGACCTGCAGCGCCTAATGGACGATCTGAGGTCGGATACTCCGTAGTGGTCCTCTTATACGACTCCAGCGCCGTGCTTTCGCTCGTCTTGGAGGCGCGGGGCAGCGTCGACCACGTAGCGCTCTGGGAGTCGGCGGGCACCCGCCTGGCTTCGGATCTGCTGCGCATCGAGTGCCTGATCGCAGTCAGGCGGGCCGCGATCCTTCAGGGTTTGCAGCCCGAGGATGAATGGGCAGCCAGCCGCCTGGTCGAACTGGAACGTCTGTACGCCGGCATGACCTTCAAGACGATCGACGAGTCCATCGAGCAGACCATCCGAGAGAACCCCTCGCTGGCGCGGTGCAGGAGCCTGGATGCCATTCATCTGGCCACTGCGCTGTACCTGCGCCCCCACCTGGAGGAGCCTCTGGCCGTATGCTCGCTGGACCGTCGGCTGCGCGAGGCTGCCGCGGGGCAGGGTTTCGCCGTTCTTCCCGAATCAGTGCAGACGAGATAGGTTCAGCGCCCCAGCCGGCAAAGTCCGGCGGCGAGCGTGGTTCCGTCGAACAGTTTGACCGTGTCGACGCAAGTCGGGAACCTGCGGCGCCCCTTGCCGAACAGGCGTCCGGGTCGGGTTCGTGCGGCCGAGACGATTAACTCCGAGGACATGCTCGCACAGCCGAGTCAAGCCGGAAGGGGAGAGGATGGGCTGTGAGGCGCTGCCCGCTTACTTCGGCGTGAGGGTGATCAGGTAATGGACCGACCCTTCCCGGTAGCACAGCCGCCCGTTGAAGTCAACGTAAATCGCCCGCTCCTTGCCGTCGGCCGGCGCCTGCGAGAGGTCGATGCCGGCGCCAGGAGCGCCCCTCAATCCGGCGGCGCCCACCAGGCCTTCGCGTCCGGGCTCACCACGGAGACCCGGCTCCCCCCGCAGTCCCTGAAGCCCCTGCGGTCCTTGCAGTCCCTGAGGCCCCTGAGCTCCCGGGGGGCCGGCAGGTCCCTGAGGCCCCCGGGGGCCTCGCTCGCCTTTGGGGCCGGCCTTGACCGTCGGCGTCGCGGCTTTCTTCACCGCGGGGCGGGACGGCTTTTTCACGGGTTCCCGTCGTTTCTTGGCGACAGCCTTTCTTGCGACCTTCTTCTTTGCAGTGGCCATACTATTCTACCCTCCTGAGCAACCCAAAACTACGCCCACGATGCAGGTACTATTTCTATTATAACCTTTCGACCACGGCGGTTACCAGAGGCTTCAGCACTCCTTGGTCAGGCGGCGCACCGCCCCCGTGTCTGCCGAGGAGGTGAGCAGGGCGTAGGTCTTCAGGGCGAGTGATACCTCCCTCTTCCGATCCCGCGGGGTAAACGCCGCGGCCCCTTGTGCCTCCTCCTCCTTGCGCCGGCGGGCGAGCTGCGCGTCGGAAAGCTCGACCCGGATACTGCGCGCGGCGATGTCGATGGCGATCAGGTCCCCGTCCCGGACCAGGCCGATAGCCCCCCCTTCGGCGGCCTCCGGCGACACGTGCCCGATGGATAGCCCCGAGGTGCCCCCCGAGAAGCGGCCGTCGGTGACCAGCGCGCAGGTCTTGCCCAGCTGCCGGGCCTTGATGTAGGAGGTCGGGTACAGCATCTCCTGCATGCCTGGCCCGCCCCGGGGCCCCTCGTAGCGGATCACCACCACGTCCCCTGCCTTGACCTCCCCGCCCAGGATGCCGTCGCAAGCGCTCTCCTGGGAGGAGTACACGCGCGCCGGCCCGCGGAACTTGAAAATCGCGGGGTCCACCCCCGCCGTCTTCACGATCGAGCCGCGCTCGGCCAGGTTGCCGTACAGCACGGCCAACCCGCCGTCTGCGTAATAGCAGTGGGTCAGGTCGCGGATGCAGCCCCTCTCCCGGTCCGTGTCCAGTTCCCGGTAGCGGCTGGCCTGCGAGCCCATCACCAGGTTCTTCTTCCCGGCCGGGGCGCTGGCGTACAGCTCGCGGGCCTCGTCAGTGCAGGCGGGGGAGTGCAGGTCCCAGCGCCCCAGGGCCTGCTTCAAGGTCAGGCCGTCGGCGCGCACCACCGAGGTGTCCAGGAGCCCCGCGCGGGCAAGCTCCCCTAGGATGCCGTGGATGCCCCCGGCGCGGTTCACATCCTCCACGTGGTAGTGGGAGCTGGGCGCCACCTTGCACAGGCAGGGGATCTTGCGCGACAGCCGGTCGATGTCGGCCATGGTGAAATCTACCCCGGCTTCCTGGGCGATGGCCAGCAGGTGCAGGACCGTGTTGGTGGAGCCGCCCATGGCGATGTCCAGCGCCATGGCGTTGAGGAAGGCCGCCTTGGAACCGATCGAGCGGGGCAACACCGAGGCGTCGCCCCGGGAATACCAGGCCTCCGCCATCTCCACGATACGCTTTGCGGCCTGCTCGAAGAGCTTCAGGCGGTTGGCGTGCGTGGCTAAGACCGTGCCGTTGCCCGGCAGGGCCAGACCCAGGGCCTCGTTCAGGCAGTTCATGGAGTTGGCGGTGAACATTCCCGAGCAGCTGCCGCACGTAGGGCAGGCCGAGCTCTCCACCGCGGCCAACTCCTCGTCGCTCGCACCTGGGTCCCCGGCCAGCACCATGGCGTCCACCAGGTCGTAGCGCTTGTCCCCGCGCACGCCGGCCTCCATGGGTCCCCCGGACACGAACACCGCCGGTATGTTCAGACGCATGGCCGCCATGAGCATGCCCGGCGTGATCTTGTCGCAGTTGGAGATGCACACCAGGGCGTCCACCTGGTGGGCGTTGGCCATGTACTCCACGCTGTCGGCGATCAGCTCGCGGGAGGGCAGGGAGCAGAGCATGCCGTCGTGCCCCATGGCGATGCCGTCGTCGATGGCGATGGTGTTGAACTCCGCGGCGAAGCACCCCTGGCCCTCGATGACCTTCTTCACGTGCTGGCCGATCTCGTGCAGATGCACGTGTCCCGGCACGAACTGGGTGAAGGAGTTGACCACCGCCACCACCGGGCGGCCGATCTGGCTGTCCTTCAGCCCGTTGGCCCGCCACAGGGCGCGGGCGCCGGCCATCCGCCGGCCCTGAAGAGTTATCGAGCTGCGCAAGGGGATCGCCATGGTATTACCTCTTCTTCCAGTTCTCGGGACGCAGGGAGCGCACCGCCGCGCCGGCCTTCCACATCTCCGACTCGCGGATGATTTTCAGCTCCGCTTCCAGCTTCTCTCGGTAGTCCGGGGCGCTGTTGACCCGCAGCACGATCTCGGTCTCCTTGCCGTCCTTGACCGACTGGTACAGCTCGCGGAACACCGGCAGGTTGGCGCCCTTGAAGCGCGGCTTCCAGTCCAGGGCCACTTGCTGGGCGGTGGTGGAGCAGTTGGAGTACATCCAGTCCATGCCGTTCTAGCCCACCA
>CAZMWZ010000105.1:0-10035 GCA_964570045.1 uncultured Spirochaetaceae bacterium | reverse complement strand
CGCCCAGCCCGCAGCCGATGACCGCCACCGAGCTGCCATGCGTGACCCGCGCGGCCTTGGAGGAGTGGATGACGCAGGACACCGGCTCGATGAAGGCCCCGGCCAGGAAGTCCAGGTTGTCCGGCAGCTTGTGCACCTGCTCGAAGGGCGCCTTCACGTACTGCGCGTAGGTGCCGTCCACGTGGATGCCCAGCTGGTGGAAATCCCGGCACATGAGCTTCTGGCCTTTGCGGCAGTAGAAGCAGGTGCCGCAGGACATGTTGATGTCCGCGGTGACGCGGTCCCCCTCCTTCAGGCCCCTAGCCCTCCTGCCCACCTGGGCCACGGTGCCGGAGAACTCGTGCCCGGGGATCAGGGGCAGCTTGTCCGCGGAGTACTTGCCCGTGAAGATACTCCAGTCGGTCCCGCAAATGCCCGTGTACTTGACCTTGATCAGGACCTCGTCGTCGTTGAACTCGGGCACCGGCACCTGCTTGATGACCAGGACGTTCGGTTTCTCGACGACCGCGGCTTTCATTGTCCTTGCCATGAGTTGTATCCCTCCTGTTACTGGAACAGCACGTCGTGCCGGCCCTCGTAGGGCTTTTCGATGAGCAGCGGCTGGAGATAGGCGATGGTCTTGGTGATGCCGTCCTGCCGGCTCATGGTCACGTCCTCGTGCTCGTAGCTCAGCACGTAGTCGTAGCCGATCAGGGAAAGCTCGGTGAGCACCTTCTTCCAGGGTACCGAGCCCCAACCGGGGATCCTGAAGCGGAACCCCCGGCCCAGGCGCTGCCAGTCCCCCTGGGGGATGCGCCCGGAGCGCTTCACGTTGTGCTCCACCACCTCGCCGTCCTTGGCGTGCACGTGGTAGATCCTTCCTTTCAGCTGGTCGATGAAGTTCTCGACGTGGATGTCGAGGTAGATGAGGTTGGCGGGGTCGAAGTTGAACCCCCACTCCTTCCTGCCCCCCATCAGCTCCACGCTGCGCAGGGCCGAGTCCACGTCGTAGACCAGCTCGTTGGGGTGCGGCTCGTGGGCGAACTTCACCCCGTACTCGGCGAACTTGTCCAGGATCCTGCCCCAGCGCTCCACGAACTCCTGCTCCATGTCCGCCCAGCCCTTGGAGTACGGCCAGGGGAAGAAGCGCCCGAAGTTCTCGCAGCCCACGAAGCCGGTGACCACGGGGACGCCCAGCGCGTTGGCGGCCTGAGCGGTCTTGATCATGCGCTGGGTGCCGAACTTGATCTTTTCTTCCTTTGTGCCCTTGCAGATCGCGTCGGTGTCCTTGCCGTAGGGGCCCAGCACGATCTGGCCCTCGGGGTGGTTGGCCAGCGCGGAGATGATCAGGCCGTAGCCGCCGATCATCTTGGCCAGCGTTTTGGCATTGGAGCCCTTGAGGACCTCGTCCAGGTCCAGGTGGGGGTTGCCGGCGAAGGCGGGCAGCTCCACCGCCTGGTAGCCCAGGCCGGAGGCCAGCTTGCACACCTCCGCAAGCGCCAGGTCGAGGTAGGTCGCCGTGAACAGTCCGATCTTCATTCCCATGCCTCCTTCAGTGCTCAGATCTCAATCGTGCGCAACAAGTCGCCGAGCTCGGCCTGGCTCTTTCGTAAATGTTCGAAGGCCGGCAGCAGCTGGCGGTAGACCGCGGCGGTCTGCTCGTTGGGCCTCTCCACGCTGGCTACCCGGTGGACCGCGTCCACGGGGGCGAAGTCCTGCCACAGGCCCGCGCCCACCGCCGCCACCGCCGCGGCCCCGAGGGAGGCCGCCTCCTGGTCGATGTTCGTCTTGACGATGTTCATGCCGTACACGTCCGCGAAGATCTGCCGCCACAGGGGACTCCTGCTCCCGCCCCCCACCATGAGCATCTCGTCGGCCAGCGGCACGAAGCGGCGCAGCACGGCAAGCACCGCGCCCAGGTTCAGGGCGATGCCCTCCAGGCCGGCGCGCACCAGGTCCGCCCGCGTGTGGCGCAGGTCCAGCCCGGCGAAGCAGCCGCGGATGTTCGGGGAGGGCTCCTGCAGGCCCCCGCCGGCCAGGCTCGGATTAAACAGCAGCTTGTTCGCGCCGGCCGGCGAGGAAGCGGCCAGCTCACCCATCGCTTCGTAGGGGTCGCGCCCCTGGGCCTCGGCGGCGCAGAACACGTTGTCCCGGATCCAGCGCAAGCTGTTGCCGCCGGAGAAGATGCTCACCGCCGAGGTAAACAGCTCCGGCACCACGTGCGTGAACACGTACGGCTTGTCCTGGTAGTCGAGGACCGGCTTTTTCGAGGAGACGGCGATCCAGGAGGAGGAGCCCAGAGAGGTGTAGACCCTGCCCTCCCGGGTATTCCGCGCGCCCAAAGCCATGCAGGAGTTGTCTACGCCGCCGCAGGCCACCTGCACGGACTCAGGCAAGCCCAGCGCCGCGGCGGCTTGCCTGGTGAGCGTGCCCAGGATGCGGGTCGAGGGCCCGATCTCGGGGAAGATCCCCCGGGGCAGGCCGCTGGCCGCGAGAAACTCCTCGCAGTACGCCCAGTCCAGCAGGCTGTAAGCCCCGCTGCCGGAGGCGTAGGAAAAGTCAGTGCAGGAGCGGCCCGTGAGCCGGAGGTTGATGTAGTCCTTGGAGCCCAGCACGGATTTGACCCGGGAGAACATGGCCGGCTCGTTGTCCCGGTACCACATGATCTTGAAAACCGCGTAGCACTCCGCGGGAAAGCCGTTGCCCGTAGTCATGTACCAGCGTTCGCGGTCGATCTTCTCGAAGAAGGCCGCGGTCTGCCGGGAGGCGCGCGTGTCCGACCAGATCGGGGTCTTTTCGCGTAGGAGCGCTCCCGAGGCGTCCACGGGCACCACCCCCAGGCTCTGGCCCGAAATGGCCAGGCAGGCGATGTCGGCGGCCGCTCCCGGTGAGCTGGACAACAGCTCGCGAGTGCTGGTCACTACGGCCTGCCACCAGTCCTCCGGCCGCTGCTCGTGCCACCCCGCGTCGGGGTAAAAGGTTTCGTATGGAACGAAAGCGAACGCCAGACAGGAGCCGTCCGCGTCGAACAGGGAGGCCTTGTTGCCGCCGGTGCCCAGGTCGTAGGCGATGATCTTTGCGGCCACGCTAGACCTCCACCGCCCCGCCCGGCATTTCCGCCACCGCGCTCACGATCTGCACGGCCGTGTGGAGGTTGATGCCGAAACGCGCTACCCCCAGGCGGCGCATGTCCACCACGGTCTGGATGTCCCGGATGCCGCCGGCCGCCTTGACCTTGATGGCGCCGCCCACGTGCGCGGTGATCAGCCGGATCATCGGTAAGGTCGAACCGTTGGGCATCCAGCCGGTGGAGGTCTTCACGAATGCGGCCCCGCCCTGGATGCACAAATCGCAGGCGACCTTGATCTGGTCGTCGGTCAGCAGAGGGGCCTCGATGATGACCTTCGCAGGCACCTCCCCGGCGGCGTCCACGACCGCCCGGATATCCTCCAGGACGTAACGGCGGTCCCCGGAGCGCAGCTTGCCCACATTGAGCATCATGTCCATCTCCTGCACCCCGTCGGCGACCAGGGCTCTGGCCTCGGCCGCCTTGATGTCCGTTCGGTGGCCTCCTGCCGGAAAGCCCACCGGCCCTCCGGCCAGGATGTCCGGGGTGTCCGCCAGCAGGCCGCGCAGGAAGGATATCCAGCAAGGCAGCACGTGCACCGCGAAGAAGGCGTACTTCTTGGCGTTCTCCGCCATTTCCCGGATATCCGCCTCCCCGTACGGGGTGCGCACGGCGCTGATGTCGATCAGCCGCGCGATGTCCTTGGCCGTCAGTCGCATGGTCCTCGCTCCTTCACCCCGCGCAGGGCGGCCGGTCCTTGGATTGGGCGCAGTACTCGTACCTGTCCGCCACCACGTGCAGGATCGCCACCTCGATGGGCCGCCCGCGGCTGTAGGTGACCCTCTTCACGACCAGCAGCGGCGACTTCGCGGGAACTTCGAGCTTTTCAGCCTCGGCCGCGGAGGCCGCCTTGGCGGAGATGAAATCCGTGGCCGCCTCGATGCGCACGTTGTACTCCGCCTCCAGGAAGGCGTACAGGGACTTCATGGTCCCGATCCGCTTCTCGATGCCGGGCACGAGCCCCGGCAGCAGGTAGTTCACCATGATGGCGATCGGCTTGCCATTGGCCAGGGTCACCCGCTGGATCCGCACCAGCTCGGCCTCGGCCTCGACCTTCAAGTCGACCGCAATGCGCCGCGGGGCGGCCATGAAGTCCACGGCGATGTCCCGCGAGCGGACCGTGAAGCCCTTGTCCCGCAGGGTCTCGGAAAAAGAAGTCACGTACTGCAGCCGCTGGGTGGCCTTGAAGTCCAGGACCTCGGTGCCTTTGCCTTGCTGGATGGAGACGAAGCCCTCCTGGGAGAGCAGCTCCACCGCCCTGCGCACCGTGGTACGGCTGACGTTGAACAGCTTCTGCAGCTCCGGCTCCGCGGGCAGGAAATCCCCCACCTTGTAGTCGCCGGCCTCCACCTGGGCCTTCAGGGAGCCGTACACCCGCAGGTAGCGCGGTATGGTCGCCTGCACAATACATCGTAACATCACGATGTATCCCTGTCAAGGCTTGACCCCACCGGGCGCAAGCCGTTACGGTGTCGGGTATCATGAGCGCAAGCAGTCCGGATCCCTTCGAAATCCGCCTCTCCTCCTCGGCCTTCCTGATCGTCGACATGCAGAACGACTTCGTGCGCGCCGGGGCGCCCCTGGAGGTCCCCGACACCCGCAAGACCATCGCCCCGATACAGGAGGTCAGCCGCGTTTTCCGGCAAGCCGGCAGGCCCATCGTGTACACCCGTTTCGTCGCCGGCCCCGGGGAGACGCTCCTCTGGAAATGGTCGCCCCAGATCTATCCGCCGGTCAACTGCTGCCGGATCGGCTTCCGCCGGCACTATCAGGATATCGCCGCGGAGCGCGAGTGCATAGCAGTGATCGACGAGCTGCCCGTATTGCCGGGCGACCACGTCGTGGACAAGTTCGGCTACGGCGCCTTTTTCCGAACGAATCTCCCCGATATCCTCACCTCGGAAAAAGCGGACACGGTGGTGATCGCGGGAACGGTCACCCAGATCTGCGTCGAGGAGACGGGCCGCGAATCCTTGCACCACGGGTTCAAGACCGTGCTGCTCGCCGATGCGGTCTCCTCCTTCGACCCGGAGCTGCACGCCGCCACCTTGAGGAATTTCGCGATGAAGTTCGGCATGGTCATGGATAGCGGCCGATTGCTGTCGCTCCTATGAAGGCGGACCTGACCCTCGCGCCGCGTGAGCTCGCAGGCAAGCTCGAGAGGATGTGGGAGCTCTCGACCCACAAGATCCTCGCCGGCGAGCGTTCCTACGATCAAACCAGGGGATCCCCGGTCTTCACGGTCGGCGGCGTCTGGACCTCCCGCGGATGGACCGAATGGACCCAGGGCTTCCAGTACGGGTCGGCCATCCTCCAGTACGACGCCACCGGGGAAAAGCAGTTTCTGGAGATCGGCCGGAAGAACACGGTTGAAAAGATGGCGGCCCACCTGACCCACGTCGGGGTTCACGACCACGGCTTCAACAACGTCAGCACCTACGGCAACCTGCTGCGGCTCATGAACGAAGGCCGGATCCCGGAGAACCCCTGGGAGAGGTCCTTCTACGAGCTGGCCCTCAAGGGGAGCGGCGCCGTGCAGGCGCGGCGGTGGACGCGGATCGCCGACGGGGGGGGGTTCATCTATTCCTTCAACGGGCCGCACTCCCTGTTCGTGGACACCATCCGTTCCCTGCGCTCCCTGGCCCTGGCCCACCTCCTGGGGCACGTGCTCATGGACGAGAACGACCGCCGGGTGTCGCTGCTCCAGCGGCTGATTGAGCACGCGCGCGCGACCGCCCGGTTCTCCGTGTACTACGGCGAGGGGCGCGACGGCTACGACGTGCCCGGCAGGGTCGCGCACGAGTCGATCTTCAATGTAAATGACGGGCGGTACCGCTGCCCCAACTCCCAGCAGGGCTACTCGCCCTTCAGCACCTGGACCCGCGGGCTGGCTTGGGCCATCCTGGGGTTCGCCGAGCAGATCGAGTTCATCGACAGCCTGGCCGATTGGGAGCCGTCCGCCGCCGGCAGCCGGGAGGAGGCTCTCGCCTTCCTGCTGCGGGCTCTTCAGGCCACCTGCGACTTCTATCTGGACAACACGCCAGCCGACGGGATCCCCTACTGGGACACCGGCGCGCCCGGTTTGGCCCGGCTGGGCGAATGGCGCGGGAAGCCGGCCGAGCCCTACAATGATTTCGAGCCGGTGGACAGCTCCGCGGCGGCCATCGCCTGCCAGGGCCTGATGCGCTTCGGACACTATCTGAACGCGCGCCACGAACCACAGGCGGCCAAGTACCTCTCTGCAGGCCTGGGGGTCCTCGCCCGCCTGCTCGAGGAGCCCTACCTGAGCGTCGGCACGGAGCATCAGGGGCTGCTGCTGCACTCGGTCTACCACCGGCCCAACGGCTGGGACCACATTCCCGCCGGCCGCGCCGTCCCCTGCGGGGAGTCCAGCATGTGGGGCGACTACCACCTGCGGGAAGCCGGGCTGTACGCGCAGCGCCTGGCCGGCGGCGGCCCCTACCACGCCTTCTGGAAAAGGAGGGACGGCGCATGACCATCGCCGCTCTTTCGCAAATCAGCGGACGCACCTACCCCGCCCGGCGCCGTACCCAGAACCTGGTCGGCGGGGCCTCGCCGATCCAGGCCCGGAGCTTCTGCATGGGCTACGTGACCCTGGAGCCCCGGGGCGGCCAGGTGCCCTGGCACAATCAGGAGCAGGAAGAGGTGTACTTCGTCCTCGCGGGCACCGGGGAGGCCTGCCTCGGGGAGGAGCGCACGACCCTCACGGCGGGGCAGGCCGCCTACATCCCGCCACAAGTGTTCCACCAGCTGACCAACACCGGGGAGGAGCCCCTGGTCATGATCTACGTGTACGGTCCCGCGGGCGAGGTGGCGCACTGGCGCCAGGAGCTCGATGGCACCCTGCCGCGCGCCGGTAGCGCTGCGCCGCCGCTGCCGGCCGGCGCGCGGCCGCAGCACACGGGGGGCTGAGATGGCCACCCAGAGGATCGGCATCATCCTGAACGGGGTCACGGGGCGCATGGGCTTGAACCAGCACCTGCTGCGCTCCATCGTACCCATCATCCGGCAGGGGGGAGTGAAGGCCGGCCCCGACACGTTCCTCCTGCCCGATCCGCTGCTGGTCGGGCGCAGCGCCGGCAAGCTGGAAGAGGCGGCCCGGGCGGCGGGTGTGACCCGCTGGACCACCGACCTGGATTCGGCGCTCTGCGACCCGCGGATGAGCGTGTACTTCGACGCCCAGACCACCCTGCAGCGGGCCGCGGCCGTCACGAAGGCGATCGACGCGGGCAAGCACGTGTACTGCGAGAAGCCGACCGCGACCAGCAGCCGCGAGGCCCTGGCTCTCTATGAGTTGGCCAGGAAGAAGGGGGTCAGGCACGGGGTGGTGCAGGACAAGCTGTGGCTGCCCGGCCTGCTGAAGCTGGCCGACCTTAACAAGAAGGGGTTCTTCGGCCGCATCCTGTCGGTGCGCGGGGAGTTCGGGTACTGGGTGTTCGAAGGCGACCTGATCCCGGCCCAGCGGCCTTCCTGGAACTACCGCAGCGAGGAGGGAGGCGGCATCGTCCTGGACATGTTCTGCCACTGGCGCTACGTGTTGGACAACCTCTTCGGCAAGGTGAAGGCGGTCTCCTGCCTGGCCGCCACGCACATCCCCGAGCGCCGGGATGAGGCCGGAAAGCCCTATCGCTGCACCGCGGAGGACGCGGCGTACGGCACCCTGAAGCTGGAGGACGGGGTCATCGCGCACATCAACAGCTCCTGGGAGGTGAGAGTCCGGCGGGACGACCTGCTCACGCTGCAGGTGGACGGCACCCTGGGCTCCGCGGTGGCGGGCCTGCGCGATTGCTGGATCCAGCCCTACAACGCCACCCCGCGGCCGATCTGGAACCCCGACATCCCCAACCCGATCGACTTTTTCTCGACCTGGCAGAAGCTCCCCGAGCAGAGGACCTACGACAACGCGTTCAAGGCCCAATGGGAGCTTTTCCTGCGGCACGTGGCCCTCGACGAACCCTTCGGCTGGGACCTATTATCGGGGGCCAAGGGCGTCCAGCTGGCGGAAGCCGCCCTGGAGTCCTCGCGGTCGCGCCGCTGGGTCGATATCCCCGAACTGGGCGAGACCTGACATGACGAAGAGGGTGGCGCTGGTGACCGGGGGGACCCGGGGCATCGGCCTGGCCTCGGCCGAGGCTCTCGCCCGCGAAGGCTGGGACCTCGCGGTCTGCGGGGTGCGCGGGCAGGAGGCGGTCCAACCCGCCTTGCAGAAGCTGCGCGACGCCGGGGCCGCGGTGCTCTACGTTCGAGCCGACATCGGCGAAGACGACGCCCCCGAGCGGCTGGTCTCCGCCGTGCGTGAGCGCTTCGGCCGCCTCGACACATTGGTCAACAATGCGGGCGTGGCCCCGCGGGAGAGAAAAGACATCCTGGAGGCAACACGGGAGAGCTTCGACCGCCTGATCCGGGTCAACCTGCGCGGGCCCTACTTCCTCACCCAGGCCGTGGCCCGCTACCTGCTCGAGCTGAAAGGGGCCGACCCAAGCTTCCGCGGTTGTATCGTGTTCATCACGTCGATCTCCGCCGCGGTCGCCTCGGTCAACCGCGGCGAGTACTGCATCTCGAAGGCGGGCCTGAGCATGGCCAGCCTCCTTTGGTCGACGCGCCTGGCCGGGGATGGCATCGCCGTGTACGAGGTGCGGCCCGGGATCATCAAAACCGACATGACCGCCGGGGTCACCGCCAAGTACGACGCGCTCATCGAACAGGGCTTGACCCTGCAGCGGCGCTGGGGCACCCCGCAGGACGTGGGAAAAGCGGTGGCCATGCTGGCCCGCGGTGAGCTCGCCTACTCCACCGGTCAGGTCATCACGGTGGACGGGGGGCTCACGGTCCGCCGGCTGTAGGCCGCTTCAGTTCCCGACCGCGACCCTCTGGCCGGTTTCAGCCGACTTGGCGCCGGCCTCTATCACCTGGATGCATTTCAGGCCGTCGTGGAAATTGGGCTCCACTTGAGCACCCTGGGCGATGGCCTGGATGAAGTCCACCACCCCGTGCACGAACTCGTGCTCGTAGCCGATGATGTGCCCCGGCGGCCACCAGTTGGCGATATAGTCGTGTACGCCCTCCGTAGCCAGGATATTGCGGAAGCCCTGGGCGTAGTCCGGGTCCTCGTTGGAGAAGTACTGCAGCTCGTTCATGCGCTCGAAGTCGAAGGCCAGGGCCCCCTTGCTGCCGTAGATCTCGAAGTAGTTGTAGTTCTTCCGCCCGGTGGCGAAGCGCGTGGCCTCGAAGCTGCCCAGCGCCCCGTTCTCGAACTCCGCGACCATGAACAGGGCGTCCTCCACGGTGACCTTGCCCTTCTCCGTTCCCCGGGCGCCGCCCTTGAAGGTGCCGGCCACCGCCTCGTCGGGCAGGGGACGCTCCTCGATAAAGCGTTTGGACATGGCGCTCACGCTCTTGATGTCCCCGACCAGGTAGCGCGCCAGGTCCACGCTGTGAGAGTTCAGGTCCCCGTGGGGTCCCCACCCCGCAGTCTCCTTGCGCAAGTGCCAGGTCAGCGGAAAGGTCGGGTCGATGATCCAGCTTTGGAGATAGGCGCCTCGCCAGTGGAAAATCCGGCCGATCCTCCCCTCGTCGATCAGGCGCCGGGCCAGGCGCACCGCGGGGCAGCGGCGGTAGTTGTGGTTCAGGTAGTGCACCACTTTGGCCTTCTGCACGGCCTCGACCATGGCCCTGGCGTCGGCGACGCTCGTGGCCAGCGGCTTCTCGCAGAAGATGTGCTTGCCGGCTTTGGCCGCCTCCACCGCCACCTCCCGGTGCAGGCTCTGGGGCAGCGACACGTCCACGATGTCCACATCGTCGCGGTGCACCATTTTTTTCCAGTCCGTTTCGGTGTGCTTCCAGCCCCAGCGCTCGGCGAACTCTTTCAGCGGCTTCTCGCTGCGGCCGCAGGCCACCTGCAGAACCGG
>CAZMWZ010000104.1:0-10095 GCA_964570045.1 uncultured Spirochaetaceae bacterium | reverse complement strand
CAGGCTCAGGGAGTAGCTCTGGGATTGCCGGCGAAGGTAGGCGGATCCGGCGGGACCGGGCGCAGGGGGTAGGGCAGAGCTTGACCTCCGGTTCCGCTGCGGTAGACCGGCACCCGCGGCCGCTCAGGCCCCCGGGGCCGGCAGCTCGGCAAGCACCTTGGGGAGCTCCTGGAACAGGCGTACGTTCTCGTGGTGCTGGCCGACCGTGATGCGCACGCTGGTGGGCAACCCGTACTGCTTGGCCGGCCGCACGATGAGCCCGCGGGTCAGCAGGCGCTGGAACACCTCCAGGCAGTCGCGCTTCGTGTCCACGAGCACGAAATTGGTGTGCGAAGGCACGTAGTCCAGGCCCAGGCGGCCCAGCTCCGCCGAAAAGTAGCGCTTCTCCCGCGCGCAGTCTTCGAGGGTTTTCCAGGCGAACTCCGTGTCCTCCAGCGCGGCCAGGGCCAGCCGCTCGGCGACGGCCGACACCCCGAAGGGCGGCTTGATGCGATGGATGAGCTCGATGACCTGCGGGTCGCCCACCCCGTAGCCGACCCTTAAGCCCGCCAGGCCGTACAGCTTGGAGAAAGTGCGCAGCACGAACAGGTTTTTCATCCCGCGCTTGACCAGGGCCACCGCGCCCGGCCGGAACTCCGGGTCGGCGAAGTCGATGTAGGCCTCGTCCAGCACGGCCAGCACCGTCGGGGACAGGCTCTGCAGGAAGGCCAGCAGCTCGGCGCGAGGCAGGGCGTCGCCGGTGGGGTTGTTGGGGTTGCACAGGAATATCGCCTTGGTCCTGGGCGTGATGCGGCGGGCCAGGTCCTCCAGGTCGATGCGCAGCCCCTTCATGGCGGTGTAGGTGATGGTCGCGCGCATGACCCGGATGATGCTCTCGTAGATCGGGTAGCTGATGCGGGGGATGAGCGTCTCATCATTCTGGTCCAGCACGGCCATGCCCAGGTTGTAGATCACCCCGTCGGCCCCGTTGCCGATGGTGAGCATTTCCCTGGGCACGTCGAGCTTTGCGGACAGGCGCCCCCGCAGGGCTTCGTTCATGGCATCGGGGTAGACGTGCAGCTCGGAGGCCAGCTCCGCCAGGCAGGCCCGGGCCTTGGTGGAAGAGCCGAAGGGGTTCTCGTTGGAGGCCATCTTGACGATTTCCTTCAGCCCCAATTCGGCCATGGCCTCCTTGACGGATTTGCCCGGGACGTATTTGCGGGCGCCGAGGGCGCCGGGGTTGGCGAAGCGCGGGACTTGCGTATCCATGGGCGCATCATAGAGGAAAACCCCGCGCCGGGTCAAAGAGAGCCTTCTCAGCCTCCGGAATCCTCTTCTTGCCCCCCGCGGAGCCTGCGGTCTATACTCCAGCCGATGAAAAGGCCTTTGAGCGAGCTTCTGGAGAACGGCTACGGCGAAGAGCATGACCTGAACTGCGCCGAGACCATCCTGTGGGGAGCCAACGCGGTGTACGATCTGGGGCTAGACCGCAACGCCCTGCGCCTGGCTGCCGGCTTCGGCGGGGGCATGGGTGTGGAGGCCACCTGCGGAGCCCTCACGGGGGCGGTCATGGTGATCGGGCGGCTTTTTACCCGCGACCGCGGCCACGAAAGCCCGCGGGTAAAAGAGCTCTGCTCCCGGTTCCTGGAAGCCTACAAGGCCGAGATGGGTAGCATCGACTGCGCCCCGCTGAAGGCCAGGTACCGCACCGAGGAGCTCAAGTGCCGCCCTGTGGTGCTCAAGGCCGCGCGCCTTCTGGAAGAGCTGATCGCCTCGATCCAGAGCACGCCGGGGCAGTGACCGCGATTTCTGTTTCTTGACCGCCTTGAGGTCAGGAAGTATCATCGGCAGTCATGCGAGCCAATACCGTGTACCAGCAAACCCTGGGGCTGCAGGTGCTCAGCCCGGACCAATGCGAGGAGATCTTTTTCGCCGCTCTGGAGATCCTGCAGCGCGTCGGCGTGCGCGTGCACGAGCCGCAGGGCCTGGCCCTGCTCGGGCAGGCCGGCGCGCGCGTGGAGGGCGACCGCGCCTTCCTGCCCGCCGCTCTGGTGCGGCAGGCCCTGGCCACGGCCCCGGGCACGGTGCCCATCGCCGCGCGCGACGGGCGGCCGGCCATGCGCCTGCAGAAGGGCCGCCCTCACTTCGGCACGGGCTCCGACACCCAGTTCACCTTTGATTTATCGCACGGGGAGCGCCGCCTGGCCGTCAAGCAGGACGTGGCCAACGCCGCGCGCGTGGCCGACGCCCTGCCCAACATCGACTTCGTGATGTCCTTAGGGCTAGCCTCGGACGTGCCCACCGCGACCTCCTACCTCCACCAGTTCGAGGCCATGGTCCTGAACACCGTCAAACCCATCCTGTACACGGCGAGCGACCGCCGCGACGTGGAGGACATCCTGGCCATGGCCGAGGCCGTGGCCGGCGGCCGCGCGGCGCTGGCCCAGCGCCCCTTCCTGGTCCTCTACGCCGAGCCTTCCTCGCCGCTGCAGCACAGCCGGGAGGCGGTGCAGAAGCTGATCCTGTGCGCCGAGCGGCGCGTGCCGGTCATGTACATCCCCGCCGTGATGCTGGGCGCCTCCGCGCCCGTGACCATCGCCGGCGCCCTGGCCCAGATCAACGCCGAGTGCCTGTCCGGCCTGGTCATGCACCAGCTCGCCGGTCCCGGGGCGCCGTTCATCTACGGCGGGGCCGCGCCGGTCATGGACGTGAGCACCTCGCTGTGCTCCTACGGCTCCCCCGAGCTGACGCTGTCCTGCGCGGGCCTGATCAGCATTGCCCGCTGGCTCGACCTGCCCGTGTTCTGCACGGCCGGCTGCTCCGACGCCCACACCTTCGACCAGCAGGCGGGCATGGAGGCCGGCTACAACCTCCTGGCCATGGCCCTGGCCGGGGGGAACCTGATCCACGACCTGGGCTACGTCGGCGCGGGCATGACCTCCTCGCTGGAAATGCTGGCGCTGTGCGACGAGATGGCCGGCATCGCCCGCTGGCTGCTGGCCGGCATCGAGGTGTCCCCGCGCACCCTGGCCCTGTCCACGATCGAGCAGGTGGGGCCGGGAGGAAACTACATGGCGGAAGCCCACACCGTGGAGAACTTCAAGAGCGCCTTGCACTTCCCCACCATCATGAACCGCCTGGAGCACGCGCGCTGGCGCGAGGAGGGCTCCACCACCCTGTACGAGCGGGCCAACCGCAAAGTGCGGGCCATCCTGAACGCGCACCGGCCGGCGGAGCTGCCGCCGGGGGTCGCCCAGGCCGTGCGGGCGGTCGCGGAAAAGCGGGACCGCGGCGGATGAGCCTCCGCACCGCCGGCCGCCTGCGCCTGCTGCCCCCCGAGGACAGCGCGCGCGTGCAGTCGGCCTGCTTCCGCATCCTGGGGGAAACGGGGATGCGGGTGGACGACGCGGACACCCGCCGGGTGCTCGCGCAGGCCGGCTGCCCGCAGGCAGCGGACGGGCGGGTGCTTTTCGGGGAGGAGGCGGTGCGGCGCGCCCTGGAGAGCGTGCCCCGCCGCCTGGTGCTCTATGACCGGAACGGAAAGACGGCGGTGGACACGGCGGACCGAGTCCCCCGCTTCGGCCTGGGCATCAACTGCCTCCGCACCCTGGATTGGCGCACCGGCGAGCACCGCTCCTCGACCCTGGCCGACATCCGCGACACCGCGCGCCTCTGCGAGAAGCTCGCCAACATCGACCTGGCCGCCAGCCTGGGCAACCCCAACGAGCTGCCCGCCCGCGAGCAGGCGCTGGCCGCGGTGCAGGCCCTGGCCGAAGGCACGCGCAAGCCCTTGGCGTACGCGGCGCACGACGAGGCGGAGGATGAGGCAATCTGGGGCTGGCTGGCCGAGGCGGCCGGTGGCTGGCAGGCGCTGGCCGACCGGCCCTTCGCCCTGGACCTGACCGGCCCCAGCTCCCCCTTGCGCCTGGGAGCGGAGGCCTGCCGCCGCCTGGCCTTCGCCGCCCGCCGGCGCCTGCCCGTGGTCTGCTACCCGGCCCTGCTTCCCGGCACCACCGGGCCGGTGACCCTAGAAGGCGCCCTGGCCCAGTCCACCGCGGAGATCCTGGCCGGCCTGGTCGTGCACCAGTTGAGCGGGCTGGGCTCTCCCGTGGTGACCGGTTCCTCGATCCTGCCCATGGACCTGCGCTCGGGCGGTCTTGCCTATGGCTCGCCCGAGTACGTGCTGGCCGGCCTGGCCGCCGTGGACCTGTTCACCGATCTGGGCATCCCCTCCTGGACCGGCGCGGGCTGCTCGGATGCGCACACGGTGGACGCCCAGGCCGCCGCCGAGGCGGGCATGAACCTGCACCTGGCCGCCCTTTCGGGCACCTCCTTCATCCACAACCTGGGCTACCTGTCCGCCGGCAAGACCGGCTCCCTGGAGATGCTGGTGCTGTGCGACGAGCTGGCCGGTTCGGCGCGCCGCCTGGCCGCCGGCTTGGCGGTGAGCGAGGAGAGCCTGGCCGTGGAGGTGAGCGCGCGCGCGACGCGGGAGAATGCCTTCCTGGTCGACGAACACACCCTCGCGCACATGCGCACCGCCCTGTGGGCCCCCGCCCTACTGCAGCGCTCCAGCCTGGAGGACTGGGTGCGCGAGGGCTCTCCCAGCCTGCAGGATCGCCTCCGCGCGCGCCTGCACGAGCTGCTGGGGTGACCACGGCCGCCGACCTTCTGGCCGAAGCTCGGGGCCTGCTTCCCGAGCTCGCGTCCCTGCGCCGCGACCTGCACCGCCACCCGGAGCTCGGGGGCCAGGAGCGGCGCACCGCCGCGCTCATCGCCGAGCGCCTGCAGCGCCTCGGCCTGGAGGTGCGCACCGGGGTGGCCGGCACCGGGGTGGTCGGCCTGCTGCACGCCCGCGCCGGGGCGCCGGCGATCGCCCTGCGGGCCGACATCGACGCGCTGCCGGTGGAGGAGGCCAACGACGTTCCCTACCGCTCAGCAAACCCAGGCGTGTCGCATGCCTGCGGGCACGACGGGCACACGGTCATCCAGCTGGGCGCGGCCGAGCTGCTCTGCCGTCACGCCGCCGAGCTTTCCAGCAGCGTGCTGTTCCTGTTCCAGCCCAGCGAGGACACCCCGCCGGGCGGGGCCCTGGCCATGCTGCGGGCGGGGGTGCTGGAGGACCCGCCGGTGCGGGGGATCCTTTCCCTGCACCTGAACCCCCGCTTCCCCGGCGGCCGGGTAGCCGTGAAGGAGGGCTGGGCCACCTGCTCCTCCCTCGCCTTCCGCGTGCGGATCATCGGCCGGGGCGGGCACGTGGCCGAACCCGGCGAGGTCGTCAACCCGCTCCTGCTGGCGGCCCGGCTCATCGAGGAAGCAGAAGCCCTGCGCCGGGAGCTGGCCGGCGAGGCCGAGCCGCTGATCCTCGCCTTCGCTTCGGTGCGCGGCGGGACCGCGGCCAACGTGATCCCGGAAACCGTGGAGCTGTCCGGAAGCCTGCGGGCCCCCTCTCCCGAACTGCTGCAGCACGCGCTCGCGCGCTTTCAGGAGTTGGCCCGCGCGGTCAGCGAACCGGCCGGGGCTCGTTTCGAGCTCGAGCTGGAGGAGGGCTACCCGCCGGTATTCAACGACCCCGGGCTGACCGCCCGCCTCCGGGAGGCCGCCGCCGCGGTGGTCGGGGCCGACCGCGTTGCCGCACTGCAGCGCGTGCTGGCCACCGGTGACGACGTGGCCTACTTCCACCAGCGCGTCCCCGGCGTGTACTGGCAACTGGGCACCGGCGACCCCGCCCGGGGGTATGCTCACCCGCTGCACAGCCCGCGATTCGACTTCGATGAGGAGCTCCTGGCCCTGGGAGCGGCAATCCAAGCCCGGACAGTTCTAGAATAGACACACCACATGAGCCATATTGACTCATAATCATGAGTATATTAGCATCCTGTTATGAGCAAGAGACTGCAGGTGATCCTGGAGGACGACGAGATGCGGGAAATCCAGCGCCTGGCGCGCCAGCAGCGCACGACCGTTGCCGAATGGGTGCGGCGGGCGCTGCGCGCGATGCGGCAGCGGCAGCCCTCCGAAAGCGGCGAGCGGAAAATCCAGGCCGTCCGCGCCGCCGTCCGGCACTCCCTCCCCACGGAGGACATTGGGGTCATGCTGAAGCAGATCGAGTCCGGATATCTAAAGGAATAGCGCCGTGGTGTTCATCGACTCGAACATCCCCATGTACCTCATCGGAGCCGCGCACCCGCACAAGACGGATGCCCAGCGCCTGCTGGAGCGCTGCATCGCGATCGAGCAGCGCCTGGTGACGGATGCGGAGGTGCTGCAGGAAATCCTGCATCGGTATGCTGCGATCGGCAGGCCGGACGCCATCCAACCCGCCTTCGACTCCCTCCTGGGCGTCACGGATGAGGTATTTCCCGTAGAGCGCATCGACGCGGAAAAGGCAAAGGACGTGTTGCTGGGATCCAAGGGGCTATCCGCTCGGGATGCTCTCCACGTGGCGATCATGCGTCGATATGGGGTCAGTGAAATCCTGAGCTTTGACACCGGGTTCGACGGCTGCCCCGGCATCAAGCGGCTCACCTGAAGCCGCAAGTGCCTTTTTCCCGCGGGGACTTCATTCTCAAGTGCTGGAATGACCCGGTTTGACAACCCACGGGTGCCTGGATATACTGCCGATGACTACTGGACGCATCAGCATCTTTTCATGAAAAAGCCCGATGGTACGGCGATGACGAGCATGCGGGGAAATCCCTCTTCGCGGCAGCACTTCTTCCTGCTGCGCTCCCCTGCCCGGGACATTCTCCAGTTCGCTGTTCTGCTGGCCGTTCTGGTCTGGCTCCTGCTCCTGGGCGCCTCCCGCTCCGGCTACCGCTGGGAGTGGTACCGCGTACCCCGCTACATCCTGGGCGTGGTCGAGGGCCGGCTCACCGCCGGACCCCTGCTGCAGGGGCTGGGCCTCACCTTGAGGATTTCCGCGATCAGCCTGGTCCTGGCTTTCGTCATCGGCCTGGGCACGGCGCTGCTGCGCCTCTCGGATTCGCTGATCGGCCGGGCACTGGCCCGCGCCTATCTGGAATTGATCCGCAACACGCCCATGCTGGTGCAGCTGTTCGTGATCTACTTCATCCTGGGGCCGATCCTCGGCATCGAACGCTTCCTGTCCGCGGTGCTGGCCTTGAGCCTGTTCGAGGGGGCCTACGCCTCGGAGGTGTTTCGGGCCGGGATCGTCTCGATCCACAAGGGGCAGTGGCAGGCCTGCTATAGCCTGGGCCTGAACGCGGTGGACACCTACCGCTTCGTGATCCTGCCCCAGGCCATCCGGCGCATCCTGCCGCCCCTGGCGAGCCAGGCCGTATCGCTGGTCAAGGACTCCTCCCTGGTGAGCATGGTGTCGCTCACGGACCTGACCCTGCAGGCCAGCATCGTGGTCTCCGAGACCTTTCTGCCCTTCGAGATCTGGTTCACCACGGCTGGCTTGTACCTGGTGATCACGGTGAGCCTGTCCACGGTCGTGAACAGGATGGAACAGCGCTTCAAGATGGTGGGTTGAGAGCATGAGCGAAAAAGCCCTGGGCGACTACATCATCACGGTGAAGGACGTCTGCAAGACCTTTCCCGGGGGCATCACGGCGGTGAAGGATTTCTCCACCGACATCCGCCGCAGCGAGGTGCTGGTGATCATGGGCCCCTCCGGCTCCGGCAAGTCCACCCTGCTACGCTGCCTGAACGGGCTGGAGGAGCGCGACTCGGGCAGCATCGTCGTGGACGGCCTGCCTCTGGACGAAAACAAGAAGAATCGCCTGGAAATCCGCAAGGAAGTGGGCATGGTCTTCCAGTCCTTCAACCTGTTCCCCCACCTCACCGTGGCCGATAACGTGAACCTGGCCCAGCTGCGCGTGCGCAAGAAGAGCAAGGAGGAGGCCATGACCATGACCCGCGACATGCTGCAGAAGGTCGGCATCCTGAACAAGATCGACGCCTACCCGGCCCAATTGTCGGGCGGGCAGCAGCAGCGCGTGGCCATCGCCCGGGCCCTGGCCATGATGCCCAAGGTCATGTTGTTCGACGAGCCCACCTCCGCCCTGGACCCGGAGATGATCAACGAGGTGCTGGACGTCATGAAGAACCTGGCCCGCGAGGGCATGACCATGGTGGTGGTGACCCACGAGATGGGCTTCGCCCGGGAGGTAAGCGACTGGGTCATCTTCATGGACGAAGGCCAGATCGTGGAGACGGGGACGGTGGAGCACTTCTTCACCAATCCGCGGGAGGAGCGCACCAAGCTGTTCCTGAGTCAGATCCTGTAGGAAAGGAGGTAGGTACGGCTTAACCCGTTGGCAGTAAGTTACTTATTTGAACTCTAACCAAGGAGGAGAAAATGAAGAGATTGTGGATTCTGGCACTGATCGCGCTGGTCGCGGTCACCGGTTTCGTCGGGGCCCAGGCCAAGGACAGCCTGGTCGACGAGATCATGAAGCGCGGGGTCATGAAGGTCGGCGTGGACGTGTTCGTGCCCTGGGTGTTCAAGGACAAGGCCGGCAACCTGGTCGGCTTCGAGATCGACGTGGCCTCGCGCCTGGCCAAGGAGATGGGCGTGAAGGTGGAGTTCGTGGAGACCAAGTGGTCCGGGATCATCCCCGCCCTGCTCACCAACAAGTTCGACGTGGTCATCGGCGGCATGAGCTCGACCACCGAGCGCAGCCTCAAGGTCAACTTCAGTATGCCGTACGACTATTCCGGGATGTCCATCTGCGCCAATAAGAAGATGGCGCCGGGCTGGACCCGCCTCGAGGACTTCAACAAGCCGAACGTCATCCTGACCGTGCGCACCGGCGCCACCCCCGTGGCCGCGGCCAAGAAGTTCATGCCCAAGGCGCAGCTGCGTCAGTTCGACGACGAGGCCCAGGCCTACCAGGAAGTGGTTAACGGCCGCGCCCACGCCTGCGTGTCCTCGCAGCCGGGCCCCGAGGGCTGGGTCAACAAGCACCCGGACGTCCTGTACCTGCCCCTGGGCGGCAAGACCTTCACCAAGGAGCCCATCTGTTTCGCGGTGCGCAAAGGCGACCCGGACGCGATGGCTTTCTTCAACGGCTGGATCACCCGCATGGAGTGGGATGGCTGGCTGGAGGAGCGCCACCAGTACTGGTTCACCGGTAACGAGTGGGAGAAGCTCACTCAATAAGCTGATCTTCGCGGCCGCCCGCCCCCGGTTGGGGCGGGCGGTCTTGTCCGGACAAGCACGGGGGAACCAGGCAGTGATCGCCCAGAAGACCCGCTTCCGGTGGCTGGACGCCGTCATCATCGTGGCCCTGGCGGCGTTCGCCGTGTTCATCGGCTACCGGATCAAGGTGAGCCTGAACTACAAGTGGCATTGGGCCTCGATGCCCCAGTACCTGGTTTTCCGCAACCCGGAAACCGGGCGCTGGGCGGCCAACTACATCCTGCAGGGCCTGTTCACCACCCTGAAGCTGTCCGTATGGGCCTCGATACTGGCCACGCTGTTCGGCATCGTGATGGGGGTGTTCCGGACCACCAAGAGCCCGTTCCTGCGCATGGTCGGGCGCACCTACGTGGAGATCATCCGCAACCTGCCGCCCCTGGTGCTGGTGTTCATCTTCTACTTCTTCGTGGCCGACCAGATCATGCCGCTGCTGGGCCTGGAGCCCTTCGTCCGTTCCCGCTCGCCGCAGACCCAGGCGCTGCTGGGGGTGCTGTTCGCCCCGGTGTCCCGGTTCATACAGTTCATTTCCGCGATGGTGACCATCGCGGCGTTTGAAGGCGCCTATATCACCGAGATCATCCGGGCCGGGATCCAGAGCGTGGAGCGCGGGCAGCGGGAGGCGGCCTACGCCCTGGGCCTTTCCTGGATGGACCAGATGCGCCTGGTCATCCTGCCCCAGGCCATCAAGCGCATTCTCCCCGCCCTGGCCGGGCAGTTCATCAGCACGATCAAGGACTCGGCCATCGTGGCCGCCATCTCCATCCAGGAGCTCACCTACCAGGGCATGCAGCTGGCGGTGAGCACCCACTTCACCTTCGAAGTGTGGCTCCTGGTGGCCGTGCTGTACCTGGTGCTGACTCTCACTCTTTCGCTCGGGGTTTCCCGCCTGGAAAAGAGCCTGCGCAAAAGCGACTAACCTGCCGTACTCGGCCCCTTAGCACGGCTAT
>CAZMWZ010000103.1:0-10101 GCA_964570045.1 uncultured Spirochaetaceae bacterium | reverse complement strand
GCGCACCTCCACGGGGAGCATCAGGGTGATGAAGATCGTCCAGAAGCAGAAGCCGCGCAGGGGAAAGTGGAAGTAGACGATGGCGTAGGTGGCCAGCAGCGAGATCACGATCTTCCCGACCGAGATGCCCAGAGCCATGATCAGCGAGTTCTTCACCATGGTCAGGGCCGAGGCCCCTAGGTTCTTCGTGCCCTCCAGCAGGGCCCGGGTATAGTTCTCCAGCAGGTGGCGGCCGGGGATGATGGGCATCGGGGCATCCAGGACATCCGCGAGGGTCTGGGTGGAGGCGGAGAACACCAGCCAGATGGGGAAGACGATCACCAGGACGGCCAGGACCAGGAACAGGTGGGGCAGCGCGCGGCGGACGATGGAGTGTTCGGTCATCTGTCTCCTGCCTCCTCAGTACGTGACTCGCCGTTCCACGAAACGGAACTGCAGGATGGTCAGAGCGATCACGATCGCCATAAGCACTACTGACTGGGCGGAGGAGCTGCCCAGGTCCAGGTTGAACACCCCGTCGCGGTAGACCTTGTAGACCAGCATGGTCGTGGCCTGGCTTGGCCCGCCCTGGGTGACCTGGTGGATGATCGGGAAGGTCTCGAAGAAGGCGTACACCAGGTTCATCACCAGCAGGTAGAAAGTCGTGGGGGACAGCAGCGGGAAGATGATGGCCCAGAAGCGCTTCATCGGGCCCGCGCCGTCGATGGCCGAGGCCTCCACCAGACTGGCTGGCACGTTCTGCAGCCCGGCCATGAAGAACACGAAGTTGTAGGAGATCTGCTTCCAGGAGGCGGCCAGGGTCACCAGCAGGAAAGCCTGCCGATCGTTGAGCAGGTAGTTCCACTGCACCCCGAAGCGCTTGGACAGGACATACGACAGGACCCCGATGTTGGGGTTGAACATGAACAGCCACAGCACACCGGCGACCAGGGTCGCCACCGCATAGGGCCAGACCAGCATGGTCTTGTAGAACAGCGCCCCCCGGATCCGGCGATTGGCCTGCACGGCCAGGAACAGGGCGATGGTCATGGCGGTGAAAGCCACGAACCCCGCGTACACGAAGGATCGGACCAGGGAATCCAGGTACAGCGGATCCTTGAACAGCTTGAGGTAGTTCTCCAAACCGACGAAGGTCAGCGACAGGCCGAAGGCATCCTGGATGAACAGGGACTGCCACATGGCCTGGGCCGCCGGCCAGAAAAAGAACACGACGACGATCGCCATCTGGGGCAGCACCAGCAGGTACGGCAACCCCCTCGCTGAGAACTCGTACTGTTTTGCCATGGATACCTTCCACGGGGCCGCCCGCGGGGTGCGTCCCCGGGGCGGCCTCGCGCGCGTGGTCCTCGGAGCCTATTTGTTGATGCGCTCGAACTCGCGGAGCTTCTCGTTGCCCCGCCTGACCATATCGTCCAGGCCCTGCTGCGGGGTCTTCTTTTCGGCGAGGATCGCCTCCCATTCCTCGTCGATGATCTCCCGGATCTGCGGCATGAAGCCGAAGCGGATGCCCAGGGTGTTCGGCGTCGGGGGCTTGTTCAGTAGCTGCTGAATGGCCACCTCGGGGCCGGGGTTCTCGTTGTAGTAGCCCTGGCTCTTGGTCAGCTCGTAGGCCGCCCGGGTGATGGGCAGGTAGCCGGTCTGCTGGTGCCAGAAGGCCTGGATCTCGGGGCTGGAGAGGAACGTGAAGTACTTGGCCACGGCCTTGTACTCCTGCAGACTCTTCTTGCCCATGACCCAGAGGCTAGCCCCACCGATGATGGAGTTCTGCGGGGCGCCCTTCACGTCGGGATAGTAAGGCAGCCGGGCCACGCCGAAGTCGAACTTGCAGGTCGCCTTCATGTTGCCGTAGCCGCCGATGGACTCGAAGTGGATCGGCACCTGACCGGAGGTGAACAGGGAGTTGGCCTTGTTCTCCCGCCCGCCGTACACGAACACCTTTTCCTGGCTCAGGTTGAAGATATTGGTGAAGTGGCGCACCTGTACCGGCCCGTTGATGGTGAACTCGGTGTCCAGGCCGTCGAAGCCGTTGGTCTTCGTGCCGTAGGGCAGGTTGTGCCAGGCCGAAAAGTTCTCCAGCTGGATCCAGGAGATCCAGTTGGTGGTGAAGCCGTACTCGTAACCGGCGGCCTTGAGCTTGCGCGCCGCGTCGAACAGCTCCGGCCAGGTCTTGGGCGGCTTCTCCACGTCCAGCCCTGCTTTGCGGAAGGCGTCCTTGTTGTAGTAGAAAACCGCGGTGGAGGAGTTGTAGGGCATGGACAGCATCTCCCCCTTGGCCGTGGAGTAGTAGCCGGTGATGGTGGGTATATAAGCCTTGGGGTCGAACTTCTCCCCCTGCTCCGCCATGAGCTGGTACACGGGCTTGATGGCCCCCTTGGCCGCCATCATCGTGGCAGTGCCGACTTCGAACACCTGCAGGATGGCCGGCGGGGAGCCGGCGCGGAAAGCGGCGACGCCAGCGTTCATCGTGTCGGGGTAGCTGCCCTTGTACACGGCCGTCACCCTGTACTCAGACTGGCTGGCGTTGAACCGCTCGCAGATAGCCGCGGTGATCTCGCCGTTCTTTCCGCCCATGGCGTGCCAGAGCTCGACAGTCACCGGCTGCGCGGATAGCCCGGTAGCAGCGACCAGCAATACGAGCAGCGTCAGCAGGAATGCTCTTCTCATATACGCCTCCCTTATAACTTTGGATGGGTTCTATTATAGCATAGGGGATAGTGAAGTAAACCGCGCGGGGGTATCGGGTGCGGGCTACCCGGGGTGGTTCAGGGCGAGGGGCGCACTAGGCTGAGCAGCCGCTCCAGGAACTGGAACAGCGCGGGGTTGGCGCGGTTTTTGACCATCTCAGTCTCCAGGAACAGCTCCCTGGCTTCCGGCTTCTTCCGCAGCGCGGCTTCGCCGAGGATGGCGTTGACCTCCCGTAGGCCTCCGGCGCCGCCGCCCTGTAGGCCCTTCAACTCCGTGAGCAGGCGGGTCATCAGGGAGTCACCCCGGCGGCGACGGATCTCGGCGTCCAGGAACTGCTCCCGCTCCGGCTGCCTGGAGCGCAGGGACAGCTCGTAGAGTAAGTCGTTCAGGTCCTCCAGGGCGCCGCTCCGGCCAGCCTTTTCGAAGGCCCCGTCATAGCGCTTGATGCGGTTCCAAAGTCCCGGGAAGCTTTCCTCCGTGGAGGCCAGAAAGGCGTTCAGGTGCAGCTTGGCTTCCACCAGCGCGGCGTCGCCCTTCGCGGACAGCAGGGAGTCCTCCTGTGACGCATACTCGCGGTAGCTCGCCAGGATGCGGTTGTAGCTCGCCTCGATGCTCTCCAGGCGAGCCAGCTTCTGCTGCATGGCCTCGTCCAGCACCGGTCCCGCGGGGGCCGTTGCGGCTTTGGCCGCAGCCTCTTCAGCCGCTTTCCTGGCTGCCGCCAACTCCGACTTGAGGGAAGCTACCTCCTCGGACAGCATGGCCTTTTCCCGCTGCAAGCTCTCGGTCAGGGCGACACGGTCCTTCAAATTCTGTTCCACCTTGGCCAGCGAGGCCTTCAGCGTCTCCGCCTCGGCCGTGCGCTGCTCAAGCTGGCGTCGCAGTCCCTGGGTGTCCCCGGAGCCGGCCTCTGCCTGCCGGTTGAGCGTCTCCACCGAACGCCCGATCCCCTGCAGGGCGGCTCGGACCTGGGTGCTGCCCGGGTACTTGTCCACCACGCTGCCGTAGGCGCTGACCGCATCCAGATAGCGCCCCTGGGAGTACAGCCGGTCAGCCTCGGCCAGGGGGGCGGCGGCCGCGGCGGAGTCCTGGCGCTTCTGGCTCTCGGCGGCGAGCTCGTAGCCGGCCTGACGCAGTTGGGCGACCAGCCGCTCGATCACCGCGGGATCCTCCGGGAGGTAGGCCAGGGCGCCGGTGTAGCGCTCCACGGCGGCAGCGTAGTCCCGGGCGTCGAAGGCGGCCTGGGCGGCGGCCAGGGCCTCGCGCAGCGCCGAGCGGCGCACCGCTTCCGCTGCCTGCGCTGCCTCGGAGGCCGCGGCCCCCCTCTCCTGCCGCTGCAGGAAGTAGCGGTGGGTTTTGTCGACCTCAGGCACCAGGGCCAGTGCCTGAGCGTACTCCTTCTCCGCCCCGGCCGTGTCGCCTCCGGCCAGCAGCGCGTCGCCTTCCTGGATGCGCTTGCGCAGCTCGGTGAGCAGGTTGGCGGCGGCCACCAGGGAGGAGGTGTCCACTTCGCTCTTGCGCATCTCCGTCCTGACCAGGCTGGACAGCGAGTCCACGACGAAAAACTCCACCTCCCGGCGCTGCTGGATGTTGGGCAGCGAGCCGATGGCCGGGTCGTTCAGGTACTGCCGGATGCCCTCCAGGTTGGCCAGCGCCCGGTCGAGCATGCTGGCCTGCATGTCGCTCTTCACCCGGCTGTAGAAGCCGATGAGCTGGGTAGAGGCCAGCTGCTCCTTCTCGCGCTGCTCGGAGAGGCGCGCCAGGTCCTGGCGGGCCTGCTGGCTCTCGGCCTCCAGGGCCTCGGTGCGGGCTTTCAGCTGGCTCTGCAGCTCCGCCTCCCGCTGGCGTGAGTCCTCCAGCACCTTCTGGCGCTCCTCGCCGGCCCTGGCCAGGTTGGCCTGGAATTCCTGCTGCATGGTCTTGAGGCTGTTCTCGGTGGCGAGGCGCTCCTCTTCGGCCCTCCTCTTGTACGAGGCCAGCTCAGTCTGGAACTCCGCAGTCTTCTGGCTTTCCAACGCCACCAGCCTGCGGGTGATGTCGTCCTCGGAGACCCCCTGCCGGCGCAGCTTCTCCCGCTCCTCCTCCAGCTCCTCCTGCAGGCCGCGACGCAGCTCCTGCTCGCGAGCCTCGACCTTGGCCTCCATGTTCGCGGCCAGGTCCCGCCGCTGCTCGTCGATTTCGGAGAGCTGTCCCTGGATCTGGGAAATCTCCCGGTTCTTCGCGAGCAGCTTCTCCTCCGACTCCTTCTTGAGCTGCTCGATCAGCTTGCCCTCGGCGGTCGTGAGGGTGAGCGCCTCCTCCTTGAGGGTGCTCTCCCCGCGCTGGAAGAAGTAGTACAGCACCAGGCCTCCGGCGGCCAGCAGGGCGACGGCCAGCAGGTTCACGAGCAATGGCATCAGGACGCCCTTCCGCTCGGCGTGCAGCGTGAAGTCCTGCGTTCCCGCGGAAAGCTTGCTCTCGCTGGCGGACTTCTCGATTTCCTTGAGGATTTCCTTCTGGTCCTCCTTGGAAATGCCGGAATCCTCGTCGAAGACCATGTCCCCGCCGGCGGGCGCCGGGTCCTTGTTTCCATTGATTACGGCCAGCGCCTTCTCGAACAGCCCGCTCATTTGTGGTCCATGACCTCCACGCCGTCCCAGTTGGCGGGCGGCGGGTTTTGAATGTAGTCCAGACAGCGGTTCTCCATCAGCTCGGCGGCGAAGTCCTGGGGCAGGATGCGCTGCACCTGCTGGAAGCCCTCGACCGCGCCCTTGAAGTCCCGGTTGTAGTACAGCTCCATGGCCCCGTTGTGCACGGCCCAGGCTTCGGTCTCCTGGTCGTTCAGGTTCCTGCGGGCAGTGAAGATCTTGACCCCCTGGCTCTTGCCTTTCACCGCCACGCGGTCGATGAGCCGGGTCGGCACCTGCTCCTTGACCCGCGACTGCAGCCCCTCGGAGATCAGCAGAGGCTGTCGGTACTCCTTGGTCAGGCCCTCCAGGCGGGAGGCCAGGTTCACCATGTCACCGATGATGGTGTAGTTCATCTTGGTCTTGGTGCCGATGTTGCCCACCGTAACCACCCCGTAGTTGATGCCCACGCCGATGCGGAACTCCGGCTTTCCCAATTTGGCCTGCCGGGCGTTGAAATCAACCAGGGCCTCGTTCATCTCGATGCCCGCCAGCACCGACTGCAGGGCGTCGTCGCTGTGCTTCACCGGGGCGCCGAAGAAGGCCATGATGGCGTCGCCGATGTATTTGTCCACCGTGCCCTTGCGCTGGTCGATGACGTCCACCATGACGTCGAAGTAGCTGTTCAGCGAGTTTACGAGCTCGTCGGGGGCCATCTTCTCGGAGATGCCGGTGAAGCCGCGGATGTCGGAGAACAGCACCGCCAGGACCCGGTTGTTGCCGACCAGCATGCCCTCGGGGTTCTTGAAGAACTCGTCGATCACCTCGCCGGGCACGTACTTCTGGAAAATGTTGCGGATCTTGTACTCGCGGTTTTTCGCCACCGCCGCTTTGAAGGCGAAGCTCTTGATATCCTTGTAGTTTCTCTCCAGCTGCCCGACCATGAGGTTGAAGGTGTGGGCCAGCTTGCCGATCTCGTCGTGATACTCCACGGCCACCCGGCTGGACAGGTCGCCGGTACGGATGACGTTCTCCATGGTGGCCACCACCTTGGTCAGGGGGCGGGTGAGGTAGCTGGCGAAAAGCATAATCAGCACCACCCCGCCGATGATGGCCGCTCCCAGGATGTAGAGCGTGCGAGTGGTGATCTGACTGACCCGGCTATAGAAGGTGGCTCGTTGCTCGCTCACCACCAGGTACCAGCCGAAGGGCTCGAACCAAAAACCCTTGACCACCCGGTCCACGCCGCCGATGCGCGGAGTGGCCAGCTCCCTCTTCTTGCCCGCCGCCAGTGCCATTAGCGCAGCCTTTTCGGCTGGGCGCACTTCCAGATCGCTGCTCTTCATGACCAGCTGCCCGGCGGCGTCCAGGGCGAAGATCACCTCGGTGGGGCTGCGCACGATGCTGGCGGTATAGCTCTCGATGGCCGCCTGGGTGGCCGCCACCATGGCGGGGTTCTCGGTGAAGTTGTTCTCCACCAGCAGGCCCCACTGGCTGGCCGCGTACTTCTCCATTTCCGCGGCCTTGAAGCCCAGGAACTCCTTAGCCACCCCGGTGATGGCGTTGGTGGCGGAAAAAAAGGAAGAGGCCCCTGTTAAAAGCAGGGTCGTGACGATCAGCGGCAGTACGACGAGGACGATCTTCGCACGGATGCCCATGCGTTTCTCTTATCGGATCAGGAAGCGATAAACTCTACAATCGAATATACCTCGCGCCGCCTACAGCTCGTGGGCGCGAAAGGCCTGCTCTAAAAGCCGTTCGGTGGTTTCCCAGCCGATGCAGGCGTCGGTGACGGATACCCCGTATTCCAGCTGGCGGGGGTCCGCCGGGATGGCCTGCCGGCCCTCCTTGAGGTTGCTCTCCAACATGAAGCCGATGACCTCCCGGCAGCCGGAGCGGCGGGAAGCCAGCACGCTGGCCAGGACCTCCTCCTGCCGTGCCGGCTGCTTTTCAGCGTTCCCGTGGCTGCAATCCACCACGATGGCCGGTTCGAACCCCGACTCTTTTAGGAGCTCCGCAGCGTACACGATGTCCGGCTTGCGGTAGTTGGAGCCGGTGCGGCTGCCCCGCAGGATGACGTGGGTATCCTGGTTGCCCGTGGTCTCCAGCACGCTGGTCTGGCCCTCGGGGTCGATCCCAATGAAATGCTGTGGCTGGCGCGCGGCGGTCATGGCCTCGATGGCTATTTGCAAATTGCCGTCCGTGGAGTTCTTGAAGCCCACCGGCATGGACAGACCGCTCACCATGTTGCGGTGCGTCTGGCTCTCGGTGGTGCGCGCCCCGATTGCCGCCCAGCCGATCAGGTCGGCGATGTACTGCGGCACGATGGGGTCCAGCATTTCCGTGCCGGCCCCCAGCCCCAGTTCCGCGATCTCCAGCAGCAGCCGGCGCGCCAGGGTGAGGCCGGCGCCGATGTCGTAGGTGCCGTTGAGGTTGGGGTCGATGATCAGCCCGCGCCAGCCCAGGGTGGTCCGGGGCTTCTCGAAGTACACCCGCATGAGGATGTGGAGCTTCTCCGCGTACCGCTCCTTGAGCGCCCGCAGGCGGCCGGCGTAATCCAGGGCGGCCTGATGGTCGTGAATCGAGCAGGGTCCCACCACCGCCAGCAGGCGGGAGTCCTGGCGGCGCAGGATGCGTCGGATGGCCTCCCTGCACTCCACCACCGCGGCCGCCGCCTTTTCGCTCAAGGGCTGGCCGTCGACCAGCGCCTGGGGTCTAATCAGGGGGGAGATCGAGCGGATGCGTAGGTCGCTGGTCCTCAGCACGGCTGTTGGCTCCAACGCCAGTATTCCATTTACTGTAACCCGTGTACAGAGCGGCAAAAGGCTCCCGGGTTTTCACCTCCGCCTGCCGATCATGGGATCATGGGTGCTTTCATCTACAGCATTCATTTCGCCGTGGTCGGCGTGATCCTGCCGACCAACCCGAACGCGACCGGGATGCCCCTGATCCTGAACACCCAACGGTAGGCAGCTGCCTGTCGGCTCGCCGCGAATGAGTGATTGGCCGCAGAACGCCATCTTTTACCACGTGTACCCTCTGGGGTTCTGCGGAGCACCCGAGCGCAACGATTTCGATTCAACTCCCGTGCCGCGGCTGGAGAAGCTGTACGGCTGGCTGGACCATCTGCGGGATCTCGGGGTGAACGCCCTGTATCTCGGACCGCTGTTCGAGTCCACGTCCCACGGGTACGACACGGCCGATTACCTGCGGGTGGACCGCCGCCTGGGGGACAACGACACGCTGGCTTCGCTGCGCGCCGAGCTGCACCGCCGCGGCATCCGCCTGGTGCTGGACGGGGTGTTTCACCACGTTGGCCGCGACTTCTGGGCTTTCCGCGAACTACGGAAGCGCGGGCAGTCTTCGGTTTACCGAGACTGGTTCGCCGGGGTGGACTTCAGCTCCCGGAGCCCTCTTGGGGACCCCTTCGGCTACGACGGCTGGGAAGGTCACGCGGAGCTGGTCAAGCTCAACCTGCGCAACCCAGAGGTTACACGTTACCTATTGGAAGCGGTGGAATCCTGGATACGTGAGTTCGACCTCGACGGCCTGCGCCTGGACGTGGCTTACCTGCTCGACGAGGCGTTCCTGCGTGAGCTGGGCCGCCGGTGCCGCGCCCTAAAAAAGGACTTCTGGCTGCTCGGGGAGGTGATCCACGGCGACTATCGGCGCTGGTTGAGCCCCGGGCTCCTGGACTCGGTAACCAACTACGAGTGCTACAAGGGGCTGTTCTCCAGCCACAATGACCGCAACTACTTCGAGATCGCCTTTTCTCTGAACCGGCAATTCGGGAAGGGCGGCCTGTACCGGGGCTTTCCGCTGTACAACTTCGCCGATAACCACGACGTGGACCGGGTGGCCTCCAGCCTGCGCGACCCGGCGCACCTCTACCCTCTTTACTGCCTGCTGTTCACGATGCCCGGCGTGCCCAGCCTGTACTACGGCAGTGAGTGGGGCATCCCCGGCACGAAGAGCTCCGGCAGCGACCGGGCGCTCCGCCCCAGTTTGGAGCTGGAACCGATCGCGCGGGAGAGCGCTCACGCCGGACTGGCTCGTGCGATCGCGCGCCTGGCTCAGGTGCGGTCGGCCAGCCGTTCCCTGCGCCGGGGCGACTACCGGCAGCTATTCGTCTCCGCCGAGCAGCTGGCCTTCGAGCGTCGCTACGAGGGGGAGACGGTGATCGTTGCGGTGAACGCCGCGGCCCAACCGGCGGAGCTGGAGCTTCCGGCCCCCGGCTCAGAGTTCATCGACCTGTTGAATGACGGAGCTCGATTCCAGGCCGACGGCGGCCGGCTGCGCATAGACGTGCCATCCTGCTGGGCGCGGGTGTTGGTGCATCATTCAGGGCAAAGCGGCTGATTGGCAGATTTGAGGAAATTCCCCAGGAAGCAGCTCAACCTGCAGAATCTGATCGAGCGTCGCCTTACGAAACCAGGGGAAATCCAAATAAGGAAGGAAATACTCATGGTTCTGAACGAGGACCCACAAACCGAATTGGCCTATATTGGACACTTCAATCTGAGAAATTACGGCGCCATGCACTGAAATAGTTGGGCTCACAGCTTGATACTACCTTCAGCCCACCCACCTTTCAAGAACCGTAGAGCGATATAGAGAACGAACCTGACAATAGTCGACGGTAAGAAGCCTGATCTCTCGATATTAAAGTGAATGTCAGAGCAGAGCTACGCAGAAACGCCGATGGTCTGGTGGCTTCCTATGATACGAATAATTTAATAGGCGAATGGACACAACCAGCCCCGCCATAACTCTCTATTTCATGTTCCCTTTTCCTTTAGGGAATCTGTAGCTA
>CAZMWZ010000102.1:0-10266 GCA_964570045.1 uncultured Spirochaetaceae bacterium | reverse complement strand
AGGTCCAGGGGCAGGCGCCGCAGGGCGGTGAAGCCCAGGATCACCACGATCAGGGCGATCATGGAGGTGAGGATGGGATGGCGAACGGTAAAAGAGGGTATCTTCACGGCGGCAGGATGACTGCGGAGCCGTCCTCCAGCAGGTGCTGTCCCAGGGTCACCACCGGCCCACGCAGGCCCGGCTCCAGGATCTCCACCAGCCCGCCCTCGGCGGCGCCGGTGCGCACCGGCACGAAGCGCACCCGCGGTCCTTCGGTCTCCACCTGGAAAACGCCCTGAACCTCGCCGCGGCGCGCCAGGGCCGCCGCCGGGACTGCGGGCACGTTTTCGTGCCGCTCGAACTCCAGCTCCACGCGCACGCCCATGCCGGGCTTCAGCAGCCCGTCCGCATTGCGGATGGCCACCCAGGCTTCCGCCTGCCCGGTGCTCTTGTCCAGGAAGGGGGCCACGGCGGACAAAGTGCCCGTGAAGCGCCGCGCGGGGAAGAGCGCCGCGATCACGGTGGCCGCCTGACCGGGGCGCAGGCGGGGGTAGGCCTGCTCGGCCACCTGCAGACGGGCTACCAGGGGGTCCAGCTCCAGCAGGGACAGGACCGGCTCCCCCGCCTTCAGCAGCGTACCCGGTTCGGCCAGCCGCTCGCCGACCACCCGCGGACCGCCGTCCCGGTCCCAGGAGGCTGCCAGACGGGTCTGGGAAAGGCGCAGCTCCGCGGTCTGGAGGGCGACCTCCTTCTGCCGCAGCTGCGCCCGGGCCACGCTCACCTGCACCCGCGCCCTGGCCAGCTGGGTCTCGCTGGAGTCCAGCTCGGCGGTCGAGGCGATCTGCTTGTCCTGCAGGGACCGCACCCGTTCCAGGTCGCGCTGGGCCGCCTGGACCCCGATGTCCGCGCTGTCCAGGTTGGCGCGGGCCACCGCCACCTCCGCCCGGGCCTGCTCCAGGCCCTGACGGTACTCCTCCTCTTCCAGCTCGGCCAGGAGCTGGTCGCGGCGAACCGGCTCACCCACCTGCACGAGCAGGCGCTCCAGCCGGCCGGCGACCTTGGTGGCCACCACGATGCGCGAGCGGGACTCCAGGGAGCCGGTGAACAGTAGGGAGTCGCGCAGTGTGACGAGGCTGACGGGGGCGACTTGCACGGCCACCGGGGCGGCGCCCCGCGGGCGGGCGTTTTCGGTGCCGGTCGGCCCCGCGGGTCTGGCCGGCCGGGCCAGCCGATAAACCTGCCAGCCACCCAGCGCCACGACCGCCGCCGCGGCGAGGACGATCAGGGCCCGCCTCCACCCTATGCTCATTTCCCCCATGTAACCATGCGGCGGGGTACTGCGGCAAGGGGCGGGTCCCTGCGGGATTCGCGGCGGAGCCGGGGGTGGGGGTTGCGGATTTCCCCGTGCGAACCCTTGCGCCCGGGAGCCGGCTTGTTTATCCTGAAGGGGGAGCGGCTATGAAAGCGGACGTAAAGCTGGTGATCGACGAGCTGGGCCTGGAAGCGCGCGTCACCCTCACCCCTTCACCACGGGCGGGGGAGGCGTCGCGCGACGCGGTGATCGCGCTGCTCAGGGAGAAGGGCGTCAAGGAGGGCATCATCCCCGAGGTGGTGGAAAAAGCCTTGCGCACCCTCCAGAGTAAACCCGGCGAGCCGGTCAGCTTCGCCGCGGCGCGCGGCCTGCCGCCCCGCCCCGTGGAGAGCGAGAAGTTCGTGTTCGAGCCGCTCGCCGTGCCCCCGCGCCTGCAGGCCATCGCCCAGAAGGTTCTGGCGGAAGCCAGGCCCCCTGAAGCCTTCCGTCTGAGCGAGCGCAAGGTGCAGAAAAGGAAGAAGGTGCTCAAGAAGTCCCCCCTGCCGTTTCTGCCGCCCAAGGAGGTCATCGAGACCGTGGTGGTGAAGGAAACCGTGCGGGAAAAGGTGGCCATCGACCCGGCGGTCCAGGCTTTCGGCTACGCGCGCAAGGACGGGGTCGTGGCCAGGATCGAGCCCGGCAGGCAGGGCAAGGAAGGCCGCAGCGTCTACGGCCGCCTCGTGCCGGCTCCAAGGCTGCCCGCCCAGGAGCTTTTCCTCGGTGATGGGGTGAGCCGCTGCGGGCAGGAGATCCGCTCGACGGCCTCGGGGTTCCTGCGGCGCGGCGCCACCTGGTGCGACCTGGTGGCTTTCCAGGACCACGAGGCGGTGGTGACCCCCACCCCCGACAAGTCGGCCTGCTGGCTGACCTTCACCCCCGGCGACCAGCGTATTCCCGTGCCGCGCGCGGGGGAGGTGATCGAGCAGGCCGTCAAGCTGGGCGTGCCGCGGGAAAAGCTGCTGCCGGAGGGGGAGATCCAGCGGCTGCTCGGGGAGGCCGCCGCGAAGGGCACGCCGCTCGCCAAGACGCCGCTGACCCCTTCCACCGACGCGGCGGTTTCTATCCAGGTGTCCCCTGACAAGCTGCGGGCCACCCTCTCGATCAAAAAGGGCAAGGGCGCGGGGCGCAGGCTCTCCCTGGCGGACATCAGCGACGCGATCCGGGCCAGCGGGGTGCGCGCGTTCACCGCCGAGGCGGTGAAAAAGGACCTGACCGCCTTCTACTCCAGCCCTCAGGAGGAGCTCTCCGGGTACCTGCTGGCCGAGGGCAAGGCCCCCGGCACCGGGGAGCAAGGGCGCCTCGAGTGGCAGGTGAAGTTCGCCAAGCCCGAGGAAGCGCAAGCGGTCCGGGAGCGTTCCCTCGCCGCCCAGCCGCGCCTGGCCGGCCTGAAGTCCCTAGCCGAGTTCCCCCTGGCGGAGGTGCAGTCCGTGGGCTGGGTGGAGGCGGGACAGGAGGTGGTGCGCGTGTTCCCTGCCACCGCCGGCGAACCCGGCGTGGACGTGTTCAAGGTCGTGATCCCCGGGCTCAAGGGTCCGGAGCCGGAGCTGAAGCTGTACGAGGGGCTGAAGAAGCAGAAGGACGCCGTGACGGCCGCCGCCAAGGGATTGCTGGAGCGGGGCGGCCGGGGCGGGATCGTGCTCCTGCGCGCGCGGGCGCACCGCGACGCGGAGCTGCAGGTGACGGTTTCCCAGGACCGCATGCAGGGGATGGTCAGCTTCTTCCCCGCCGAGGGCACGGGCAAAAGCTTCAGCGTGGAGGAGCTCAGGACGCGGCTGGCCCAGGGCGGCATCGCCAAAGGGGTGGAGCCTGCCCGCTTCGCCGAGCTGGCCAGGGCGGGCCAGGCCGGGCAGGCCCTCAAGGACTTCCAGCTCGCCCAGGGCCGGCCGCCCAAGCCTGCGCCGGCACGCCAGGTCGCCTTCCAGGTGCACCTGGCCTCGGGGGCCAGCGTGAAGGTCAGCGCGGACGGCAGGGCCGACTTTCGCAACCAGGACAAGCTCACCTCCGTACACCGCGGCGAGCTGATCGCCACGCAGTCCCCGCCGGGCCTCGGGGCCGAGGACGGCTGGGAGGTGTCAGGCAAGATGATTCCGGCTCCCCGGGAGAAGCAGGAGTCGCTGGCCGCCGGCAAGGGCGTGCGCTCCTCGCCGCTTCCCGACGGGCGCGTGCAGTTCTTCGCGGACGCGGACGGGGAGCTGTTCTACGACCAGAACCTCCTGGAGGTGAAGCCCGTGCACGCCATCGCCGGGGACATCGGCCTGGAGCAGGGCAACGTCAGCTTCGCCGGGGTGGTCCAGATCAAGGGCTCGGTGCTCTCCGGCTTCAGCGTCGAGGCCGGGGACGACGTGCTCATCGAGCAGACGGTACAGGCAGCCGTCGTGCGCTCGGAGGGCAGCATCACCATCGGGCAGGGGGTGAAGGGGGAGGGCCGGGCCAGGATGTCCGCTCGGAAAAGCGTGAACGCCCTGTTCGCCGAGCAGGCGGCCATCCGCGCCGGGGAGGACGTGCGCATCCGCAACGCCTGCGTGCGCTGCCAGGTGCGCTGCAACGGCCGCCTGACGTTGGAGACCGACAAGGGCAACTTCATCGGGGGCAAAGCCCAGGCGCGGCGCGGCCTGGCGGTGCAGAACCTGGGCTCGCCCAGCGGCACCCACAGCGAGGTCTCCTTCGGCCAGGACTATCTGCTGCTGGAAAAAATCGAGCAGGAGCAGGCGGAGTCCGCGCACCTGGCCGCGCGGGTCGTGGAGCTGAAGCAGCGCGTGCACCAGCTGGAGCGGCCCGGCTCCGACCGCAAGGCGCTGGAGCTGGCCGTGGCCGAGCGGCGGGAGGCTCAAGGGCTGGCGGAGAAAAGCGCCCAGGCCCTTGCGGCCCTGCAGGAGAAGTTTAAGCAGGACTTCCCCGCCGAGGTGGTGGTGCGGGGCGTGCTGTACCCGGGGGTCGTGCTGGAAAGCCACGGCCGCACCTACGCGCCCACGGTCGAGAAGCACCTGATCACGCTGCGCTACGACCCGAAGGATCGGCAGATCGTGGAGAAGCACTGAGAAGGAAGGCACATGCCTCGAGAGCTGATCGAACGCCTGTGGACCCGGGGCCGGGAGTTCCTCGGGGTGAGCTACCCCATCCTGGGGGGCGCGATGACCTGGATCTCGGAATCCGGGCTGGTATCCGCTATTTCCAACGCCGGCGCCTTCGGGGTCCTGGCAGGAGGGAACATGCCCCCGGAGGCTCTGGAGCGGGAGATCCGGCTGGCCAGGGAAAAGACCGACAAGCCCTTCGGGGTCAACCTGATCACCATCGCCCCGAACTTTCCCCGGCACCTCGAGCAGGTGCTGGAGCTGGGGATGCCCTTCGTGATCCTGGCCGGGGGGCTGCCGCCCCGCGACGCCATCGCACGCGTCAAACGCACAAGCAGCCGCCTGGTGTGCTTCGCGCCCACCGTGGGCGTGGCCCGCAACCTGGTGCGCGAGGGAGCCGACGCCCTGATCATCGAGGGGCACGAGGCCGGAGGCCACATCGGGCCCGTGAGCACGGCCGTGCTGGCCGAGCAGATCCTGCCCACGATCGAAGAAGTGCCCGTGTTCGTGGCCGGGGGGATCGGCAGCGGCGTGATGATGCTGCATTACCTGCTGATGGGCGCCGCCGGCGTACAGTTGGGCACCCGCTTCGCCGTGGCCGAGGAGTCCCCCGCCCACCCAAACTTCAAGCAGGCGATGATCAAGGCCAGCGCCCGCTCCGCCCAGCCCACCGCCCAGTTTGACCCGCGCATCCCGGTGATCCCGGTGCGCGCGCTGCAGAACCAGGGCACGCGGGACTTCAACACCCTGCAACTGGGCCTGGTGGCTCAGCTGGAGCGACGACAGATCAGCGTCCGGGAGGCGGGCCGCCAGCTGGAGGAGTTCTGGATCGGCGGCCTGCGCAAGGCGGCCGTGGAGGGGGACGTGGAGCGTGGCTCGCTGATGGCCGGGCAGAGCGTGGGCCTGGTGCGGGACATCCTGCCGGTCCGGGGGATCATCGAGCGGCTGCTCGACGAGGCGACGACGGAAGCCGAGAAGATCCTCGCCCGCCTCAAGCCAGCTCGCTGATCCGTCTGAGCAGCTCCTCTTCCTCGAAGGGCTTGTCCAGGAAGTGCTCGCAGCCCCGGGCCGTTACGGCGGTGTAGCCGTTGGCCTCCAGGATGAACCGGATCGTGTCCAGCATGTGGCTTTCGTCGTCCACCACGACGATGGTCTTGGGCCCCACTTACGCGGTGAGCAGGGTGAGGCTGCGGCGCCGCAGGCCGTCCAGGCGCTTGCGCACGCCGGAAACCGACATGCCTACCTGCCGCGCCGTGTCCTCCAGGGACAGGCCTTCCACGTGCCGCAGGGTGGCGATGACCCGGGTGCTTGTCCGCTCGCCGGCGAACACCCGCTCCAGGGTGTCCCGGGTCTCGACCTCGGCCTCGGGTTGGGAGGAGCCCGGCAGGTTCTCGAGCTGCTCCTCGTTGTGCACCAGGCGCCGCCGGCCGCCCCGGCGCAGCAGGTTCAAGGAGTGATTGGTGGCCATCCGGTATAACAGACTGGAAGGGTATCCTCCATGGAGCTGGTGCTGCTTGCGCAGCAGCTGCACGAACACGTCCTGCATGGCATCGCTGGCCAGCTCCTCGTCGCGCAGCAGGGAGCGGCAGCGCCGCAGGACCATGGGGCCGTATCGGCGGTACAGGGTCTCAGGGTCGATCGCCGGTCCTCGGCGGGGGAACTGGATGCAGGTGGTGTCGGTTTCCATCATTTTCTCCTGCGCATGGTATAGCAAGTGTCGTGCCAAAATGCGTGCGGATTCTGGGCTTCTTTCCGAGGTTTTTTCCGGTTTCAGGCGAGAAAAGAACGCTTGCGTGGCGGCCGGCCCCCCGGCGGACAGCCGGTGTGTGGCAGGTGGGAAGAAACGTGGCACCCCTTCGCGGCCGGATGAGGCCCGCCGGCCAGTCCGTACATCCCGCCCCAGAACAGCAGGTTCTCCACGCGGAGCGCTTCGTTTTCCGGCCTCATGCCTCCGTCCCGCGGCTCAGGCGGTTGTTCAGGGCCCGGCGCGACAGGCCCAGCAGGCCCGCGGCCACCGTTTGATTTCCCCCGGCCCGCCGCAGGGCCTCCCGGATCAGGGCCTCCTCGGCCTGTTTCAGGGTGGGCAGGGGGTCGGGGAAGGGGAGGCCGCCTGCCGCCTCCGTTGTGCCTCCCGTCTCGGGCGATTCGTCCAAACCGGTTTTCTGGCGGAAGGTCTCCAGGGACAGCACTCCGCAGCGGTGCCGGCTCACCGCGTCGTAGATCATGCCCTCCAGCTCCCGCACGTTGCCCGGGAAGGAGTACACGGCCAGCAGCGGGGCCAGCTCCCGCGGGGGGGTCGGGGCGGCGCGGCCCAGCTCGCGCGCTGCCTTGTCCAGCAGGTGGGCGACCAGCAGCGGCAGGTCCTCCCTGCGCTCGCGCAGCGGCGGGAGGTGGATGTGGTGGGCCTGCAGGCGGTAGTACAGGTCCTTGCGGAATGCGCCGGAGGCCTGCAGCGCCCGCAGGTCGCGGTTGGTGGCCACCAGCACGCGGATGTCCGCGCGCTTCATCACATCCGAGCCGATCGGGTAATAGCTGCCTTCCTGCAGCAGGCGCAGGAGCTTCACCTGCGAGGCGGGGCTCAAGTCGCCGATCTCGTCGAGGAACAAAGTGCCGCCGGCGGCCTGCTCCACCAGGCCGGGCCGGTCGCGGTCGGCTCCCGTGAACCCGCCGCGTTTATGCCCGAACAGGGCGTCGGAGAACAGGGTGTCATCCAGGCCGGCCACGTTCACGGGCACGAAGGGGCCCTTGCGGCCGCTTAGGGCGTGGATGGCCCCGGCGACCAGTTCCTTGCCCACGCCGGTCTCCCCCGTCACCAGGATGGGCAGGGGGGTGGGGGCGACCGCCTCGGCGTACTGGAAGATCGCCCGCATGCTCTTGGCCGCGGTCACGATCCCGGCGAAGGCTTCCGGGTGCTCCAGGGTGTCGGACAGCAGGTAGCGCTTCAGCACCGAGTTCTCGCGGCGCATGGCGCCGATCTCGATGGCCCTGCCCACCGCGCTCACCAGGCGGGCCTCGTCCACCGGCTTGAGCAGGTAGTCGAAGGCCCCGTCCTTCATGCACCGCACCGCGGTCTCCACGTCGTTGGCCCCCGTCAGCACGATGACCGGCAGCTCCGGGTGCTCCTGCACGATGCCAGGGAGCAGCTCGCGGCCCGACAGGCGCGGCATGGACAGGTCCAGCAGCACGGCGGCGAAGCTGCCCGCCGCCAGCAGCCCCGGCACCTCGCGGCTGTCCTGGCAGCTCATGAGATTTGTGATGCCCTGGGTCTTCAAGGCGAAGTCCGCGGCGGCCAGGGCCAGCTCCTCGTCGTCCACCAGCAGGACGGGCTCCTGGGGAAACAGGGTCGCGCTCATGCCCCGACCGCCTCCGGCGGGAGCGGCAGGCGCACCGCGGCGGTGGTGCCCTGGCCGGGCTCGGAGCTGATCGCGAGCTCCCCGCCGTGGTTTTTCACGATATTGTAGGAGATCGACAACCCCAGCCCCGTGCCCCCGGTGTCCTGCTTGGTGGTGAAGAAGGGATCCAGGATGCGCTTCAGGTTCTCCTCGGGGATGCCCACGCCCTGGTCCTGGACCTCCACGCATACCCGCTGCCCTTCGAGGCGGGTCTGGACCCGGATGCCCCGCTCCCGGTCCGGCACTGCCTGGCAGGCGTTGGTGATCAGGTTGATCAGCACCTGCTCCAGCTGCTGGAAGTTGCCGCGCAGCACGGGCAGCCCCGAGGCTAGGTGCACGGAAAAGCGGGAGGTGCTTTTATCGATGAGGTTGCGCAGGAGGGTGACGGAGGATTCCACCACCTGGTTGAGGTCTAGGGGCCGGTCGAGGTCCCCCGTGTCGCGGCGGGCGAAGTCCCGCAGGTTCTGTACGATGTGCTTGATCCGCTGGGCCCCCTCGCCGATGCCGGCGATCAGCTCTGCGATGCGGGGCTGGGCCTCCGAGTAGGGCATGCCGCCCAGCAGGAACTCGCCGTGGGCCTCGTAGTACCGGCGCAGGATCGGCTGGGCGTCCGCCCACACCCGGGAGAAGATCCCCCCGTTCAACATGATGAAGTTGTTGGGGTTGTTGATCTCGTGGGCCACGCCCGACACCAGGACCCCCAGGGAGGCCATCTTGTCGGCCTGGATCAGCTGCTGCTGCTGCTGCTGCGCCTGCTCCATGGCCCGCTTGCGCTCCGTGATGTCCAGCCCGGTGATCAGCACGCCCGTCGGCGTTTCCCCCTCGAACAGCATGGCCGAGGAGTCGGAGAACAGGATCGTGCGCACCGAGCCGTCGCGGGCCAGCACCTCCACGTCCAGCTGCGGGGTGGGCTCCCCGCGCAAGTCCCGGGCGAGCTGGGCGGCCACCCGCTCCCGGTGCGGCGGCGCCACCAGGTCGACGGCCGGCTGCCCGAGCACCTCCTGCCTTTCGTAGCCCAGCGACGCCACGAACGAGCCGTTCACGTCCCGGATGCGGCCGGTCATGTCGATGACCAGGCTGATGGATGGGCTTTTTTCGTACAGAAAGTGGTAGCGCCGGGCTGACTCCCGGATCGCCTCCTCGGTGGCCCTGCGCGAGGTGACGTCCAGGTGGATGCCCACCAGGCGCAGCACCCGGCCCAGGGCGTCGCGTTCCACGATGGTGCCGTTGGACTGGATCCAGCGCCAGGAGCCGTCCCGGGCCCGCATGCGGAACTCCAGCTCGAAGTCCGTGCCCTCGGCCACGTGCCGGCGCACGGCTTCCTCGCTCATCTCCCGGTCCTGCGGATGCAGCAGGCCGACCCAGGTGGCGTACTCCTGGGGCAACTCCTCGGCTTCGTAGCCTAGCATGGCCAACCACCTCGGGTCGAAGAAGACCCGGCCGCCGGGAGGGTCATACTCCCAGATGCCGCCCCCGGTGGCCTCCAGCGCAGCGGACAGGCGCTGCTCGCTTTCCTGGATGAGGCGCTGCAGACGGGACTGGATCAGGGTGTAAAACCAGGACAGCACCAGCGCACCGGCCAGCAGGGCGATCACCACCGCCGCCACCCAGATCACGGTCCGGTAGCGCTCGAAAAAGGTGACCGGCCGGTTGACGAGCTCGCTGGCGGGCGGCAGCTCCTTCAGCGGAATGCCGAAGCGGCCGAGCTGGGCGTAGTCGAACATGTAGCGGTTGGGGCTCTGGCGCAGAACGGGGATGGCGTCGGGGTTCTCGCCCTTCAGCACGCGCAGGCCGATCCAAGCCGCGGCCTGGCCCTGCTGAAAGCCGCCGCTGATCATCCCGCCCACGATGCCGTTGCCCAGCAGGGATTCCCAGCTGGAGTACATGGGCACCGCCAGCGCGGCGGACACCTCCCGGGCGCTGGCGGCCAGCGGCAGGGGACGGCCGGCTTCGTCCAGAAAGAAGGACATGGCCACCACCACGCTGTCCTGCGGCAGGCTGGGTGCCCGGCGCAGGACCTCCGCGAGGCTCGGGTCCTCCCAGAAGCGCACGTCCAGGCCGGAGGAGAACTCCTCGCGGATCAGGCGCTCGAGCTGCCGGTAGGCGGCCCACTCCGCGGCGATGCGGCGGTTCACGAACACGATCAGGTGCCGGGCCTGGGGATGCAGCCGCAGCGCCAGCCCGAGGGTGCTCCCGAAGTCCTCCTCCTCGCTCACCCCGGTGATGCCCCCCTCCCCGGCCAGCAGGCGCGGGGAGTAGTTGTCGATCGAGCAGAACACCACCGGTACGTCCCGGAAAAAGCGGGCGCGGTTGGCGACCGCGAACTCCAGCGCCTGGTTGTCCACGCACAGCACCAGGTCGAAGCGGAAGCCCGCCAGGCGCAGGGCGTAGACTTGCGGGTAGAGGGCGGGGTCCGCGTCCAGCACGTTCATGTACTCGTAGCGGAACACGGTGTCGAAGCGGCTGTCGGCGG
>CAZMWZ010000101.1:6730-10299 GCA_964570045.1 uncultured Spirochaetaceae bacterium | reverse complement strand
CCCTGCTGCGCTCCATCCCCTGGAGCGACGGGCAGCTCAAGCGCCAGGCCTGGAACCGGCGGCAGGGCCTGGAGGTGGCGGGCCGCACCCTGGGGCTGGTGGGCTGCGGGAACATCGGGCGCCTGGTGGTCGGGATGGCCACTGGCGTGGGCATGAAAACCATGGCCTTCAAGCGCCACCCCGACCCTACCTTCACCCCTCCCCATTTCCGCTGGGCCACCCACGAGGAGCTGTACACCGGCTCGGATGTGATCAGCCTGCACTGCCCCGCGGGGGAAAAGCCGGTGATCGACCGCATGGCCATTGATCGTATGAAAAAGGGCGTGTACCTGGTGAACACCGCCCGGGCAGGAGTAGTGGACGAGCAGGCGGTCCTGGAGGCCCTGGACTCAGGCAAGATCGCCGGGTACGCCGTCGACGTGTTCGCCCAGGAGCCGCCCAAGGACTGGCGCCTGGCTGGGCACGAGAAGGTCATCGCCACCCCGCACATCGGGGGATTCACTGAACAGAGCGTGTCCCGGGCGACCGAGGACGCGGTCCGCAATATACTGGAGGTGCTGTGATATGACTCAACAAGAGCTGCTGCAGACGCTGAAAAAGTACGGGGTGGTCCCCGTGATCGCCATCGAGTCGGTGGAAGCGGCGCTGCCGCTGGCCGACGCCCTGGCCGAGGGCGGGCTGCCCGTGGCCGAGATCACCTTCCGCACCGCGGCCGGAGGGGAGGTCATCGCCCGCATCGGCAAGGAGCGCCCGAACGTGATCCTGGGGGCGGGCACGGTGCTCAGCCTGGAAAACCTGCGCGCGGCCAAGGCGAGCGGGGCGCGCTTCGGCGTGGCGCCGGGCACCAACCCGGACATCGTGGCCGAGGCTGCACGCCTGGGGCTGCCCTTCATCCCCGGCGTGGTGACCCCCTCGGAGGTGGAAAAGGCCCTGGCCCTGGGCGCGAAAATCCTGAAGTTTTTCCCGGCCGAGGCCAGCGGCGGACTGGCCATGATCAAAGCCCTGGCCGCGCCCTACGGGCACACGGGGGTACAGTTCATGCCGACCGGCGGGGTGAGCCTCGGGAACCTCGAGGATTACCTCAAGAACGGTGCGGTCCTCTGTGTGGGCGGCACCTGGATCGCCACCAAGGAGCTCATCGCGGCGAAGAAGTGGGACGAGATCCGCGACAACTGCCGCCAGGCCATGGAGGTCGTGCGCAAAGTGCGCGGCTAGGCATGACCGACGGCGCCCTGTTCGTCGAGGAACGCAAGCAGCAGATCCTCGAGTACATCGAGGCTCACCGCAAGGCCACGGTGGGGGAGCTCTGCGAGCACTTCCGGGTCTCCAGCGCCACGATCCGCAATGACCTGCGCGACCTGGAACAGGGCAACCTCCTGCTGCGTACCCATGGCGGGGCCATGGTGCGCAGCAAGACCGGGCAGGAGCTGGACTCCAGCCAGAAGAGGGTGCAGAACCTGGAGGCCAAGCGCCGGATCGCAGCGGCGGCCCTCGAGCTGATCGAGGACGGCGACCGCATAATACTAGACACCGGCACCACCACCCTGGAGCTGGCGCGCCTGTTGAGCCGCCGGCGGGACATCACGGTGGTGACCAACGACCTGGCCAGCGCATTGCTGCTGGAGGAGATGGACACCGTGAGCGTGGTGTTCATCGGCGGCCTCCTGCGCCGGCGCTTCCACTGCACGGTGAGCTACGGCAACGCCTGGCGGGAGGCGCTCGCCGGCCTGAGCGTGGACAAGGCCTTCATGGGCGTGAATAGCCTCTCGCTGGAAAAGGGGGCCACGACCCCGGACATCAGCACGGCCGAGACCAAGAAGAGCATGATCGAGATCGCCGTCAAGGTGATCCTGCTCTGCGACTCCAGCAAGTTCGGCCGGAGCTCCTTCGCCCGCTTCGCCATGCTGGACCAGATCGACACGGTGGTTACCGAGCAGGTGACCGCCGCGGACCGCCGGCAGCTGGAGGAGCTGGGAGTCGAGGTGATCGTCGCCCCCGGGGCTCAGAGCTCGTAGACCACGCGGAAGCCCCTGCTAACAGGAAATTATTTCTTCTTAATACCCCATCTATGGACGGACCGCAGGCCCCTTGAGTACCGTTGGCTGGTATGAGCAGGGGGTCGATTCGCTTCGCGGCCAAGGCCGCCATCCTGTGCGTAGCGCTGCTGGCGTCCTCCTGGGCGGCTGCGGCGGAGGCAGGGGGCCCGGTTACCCTGGCCGGCTGCCTGGAAGCGGCCCTGGCCTCCGGCGCCGCGGCCCGCCGGGCGCGCGCCGACCTGGCGCTGGCCGAAGCCCGGTACGCCGAGGCCAGGGCGGGCGCCGCGCCGGCGGTCGCCGGCAGCGCCTCAGCAGGCCGCGACGCATCGTCCCTGACCGGGAGCTCCGCCGCGGCCCGCCGCACCGCTTACCCGCTGGACACCCTGCGCGCCGGGCTCACCGCATCCGGCCCGGCTACCAGCGTGGACCTGTCCGCCGCCCAGTCTCTGGAGGAAAGCTCCGTTCCGGTCCATGCCACCGCCGTGAACCTGTCCGCGCGTCAGACGCTGTGGGACGGGTATCCTGGCGGCCGGGGGCGCGCGGCGCTCCGGCAGGCCGAGCTCACGCTGCAGGCCGCGCGGCTGACCGAGGAGGAGGCGCGGAGAACCGTCGTTGCGGACCTGACCCAGGCCTACTACGCTGTACTGGCGGCGCAGAGCGCCGTGCAGCTGCAGGCCGACACCGTGGCCCAGCGCCGCGAGGAGCTCGCCAGGGTGCAAGCCCTGGTCGAGCTGGCCGCCGGAAGCAGCCTGGACCTCCTGCAGGCTAGGGTCAACCTGGCCGGCGCGGAGGTGGAACTGCTCTCGGCGCGGGACGCGCTGGACAGCGCCCGGACCAGGCTTTCCGCGCTCGCCGGCTGGCCCGTGGAGCGGGAGTACACGGTGGCGGAGGCGGCGGAGCTAGGGGTGCCCAAGATCGACGCGGCAGCGGCCGCGGCCCGGGCCCTGGAGCAGCGTCTGGACCTGCGCCGGCTGCGCCTGACTGCCGCGGCCGGCGAGATCGCGCTGGCCGCCAAACGGGCCGAGCGCTCCCCGGTCGTGTCCGTGTCCGGCGGCGTCGGCTGGCTCCAGGACTGGACGGACGGGGACGGACGGATGAGCTGGAACGCCGGCCTGTCTGTGAGCGTCCCCGTGTACGATGCCGGCCTGCGGGCCGCCCAGGCCCGCCAGGCGGAGCTCGCGAACGAGTCCGTGCGCATCCAGGCGGAGGAGTTGACCGCTTCCATCACTGCTGAGGTGCGGGATGCGGCGGCCGCGCTGCGGCTCAAGGTCGCGAAGGCGCAGCTGGCCCGGCGGAGCCTGGATCTGGCCCAGGCCAACTACGATGTCGCCGAATTGAAGCTGTCCGCGGGGGCCGCCTCCCCCGTGGACCTGCTCGACGCGTCGGTGAAGTTCAACGCCGCCCGCGCAGCCGAAATGCAGGCGCGCTGGGATGTGCAGCTGGCCATCCTGAGCCTGCAAGCGGCGACAGGTGAGGAGACAAAACAATGAAAAAAGGAGCCAGGATCGCGCTCAGCGCGGGGATCGTGGCCGT
>CAZMWZ010000101.1:0-6630 GCA_964570045.1 uncultured Spirochaetaceae bacterium | reverse complement strand
GCGGCGAGGTCACTTTGACGGTCTCGGCCTCCGGCAAGCTGGAGCCCCGGGACTACGTCACCGTCCGGCCGGACCCGAACCTGCCGACGCGCCGGCTGGCGCGGGTGCTGGTGTCCGAGGGGGAGCGGGTCCGGTCGGGCCAGGTGCTGGCGGAGATCGACCGTTCCGGGCTAGACCTGGACCTGCAGAGCGCGCGGGCGGGATACGACGCGCAGAAGGTCAAGCTGGCCAGCCTGCAGGCCAAGCCGACGAACGAGGAGCTGGCCGTGGCGCAGGCCAGCCTGGAGGATGCCCGCGGCAGCCTGGAAAACGCCAGGCAGGATTACGAGAGCACGAAGAGTCTGGCGGAGAAGAACCTAGCCTCCCGCAACCAGCTGGCCAGCGCCGAGCGGCAGGTGACGGTTGCCGCCGCGCGGCTGGAGGCGGCCGAGCGGACCTTCGAGACGGTGCAAGCCGGCACCGCGGCGGAGGTTCTGCGCGCCCAGGAGGCGGCCGTAGCCGAGGCGGAGAGCGCGCTGGCCAAGGCCCGCCTGATCCTGGAGTCCGCGACCGTCCGCGCCCCCCTGGGCGGGGTGGTGACCAACATCCTCGTGCGCGCCGGCGACCTGGTGGGCTCCAGCACCGCGCTGATGAGCGTGGCGGACATGGAGCGCATGCGCCTCCAGGCCGACGTCAACGAGGGCGACGTGGGCCAGGTGGCCGTTGGGCAGACGGCCACGGTCACTGCCGCCGGCTACCCCGATGAGGAGCTGGCCGGCAAAGTGATCGGCCTGGAGCTCACGGCCGAACAGCAGGGAAACGTGTCGGTGTTCAAGGCGGTCATCGAGGTGCCCAACCGCGACGGCCGGCTTTTGTGGGGCATGAGCGCCGACGCGGAGATCCAGGTGATGGACCGCCAGGGCGTGCTCACCCTGCCCTCCGGTGCCGTCCAAGCGGCCAACGGCGCGGCCCACGTGCTGATCCTCGACGGGGGCGAACTGGTCTCCTGGGAGGTGCTCACCGGGGCGAACGACGGCTCGCGCACGGAGATCGTCGCCGGCCTGGCGGAGGGGGACGAGGTGGCGGTTCTGAACCGCAAAGCCAACCAGTCTTCCGGGCAGTCCCAGCGCGGCCAGGCCGGGTTCCGCCCGCCCGGTATGTTCCAGCTGGGGCATTAGCATGAACCAATCGGTCATCGCCACGCGGGAACTGGCCAAGACCTATTCCCTGGGCAAGGTGACGGTCCCCGCGCTCAAGGGCGTGTCCGTCACCCTGGAACGCGGGGAATTCGTGGCCGTCATGGGACCTTCGGGTTCAGGCAAATCGACGTTCCTCAACCTGGTCGGCTGCCTGGATCGCCCCAGCGCCGGCACCTATGTCCTCAATGGGACAGATGTGTCCACCATGGACGACGACGAGTTGGCGGCGGTGCGCAGCCGCGAGATCGGGTTCGTCTTCCAGGGCTTCAACCTGCTCGCCCGGACCAGCGCGCTGCGGAACATCGAGCTGCCGCTGGTCTACCTGGGCGAGCGGCACCGGCTGGAGCCCTCCCGGGCCCTGCTGGAGGCCGTGGGCTTGCCGGACCGCGGCGGGCACCGGCCCAACGAGCTGTCCGGGGGCGAACAGCAGCGGGTGGCCATCGCCCGCGCTCTGGTGAACTCCCCCTCCATCATCCTGGCCGACGAGCCCACGGGGAACCTGGACAGCAGGACCAGCGATGAGATTATGGACATTTTCTCCAGCCTCAACCGGGCGGGCATCACGATCCTCATGGTGACCCACGAGGAGAGCGTGGCCCGCTACGCCCGGCGGCTCATCCGCTTCAAGGACGGACGGGTCGTGGCCGACGAACCGATTCGTGAGACCCGGTCGGGGAACGGCACCGCCATCGATGCGGCCAAGCTGCGGGCTGCGGGCGACCGCAACGCTCAGCGCCGGCGCGGGGTCTTAAGCCCCGGGGAGCTGTGGGAGAACGTGCGCTCGGCCACCCGTTCGCTGTGGCAAAACCGGACGAGGGCCTTCCTGACCACGCTGGGCATCCTCATCGGGGTCGGCGCGGTGATCGCCATGGTCTCGGTGGGGCAGGGGGCCGCCGGCCAGGTGCAGAGCCGCATCGAGGGCCTGGGCTCCAACCTGTTGACCGTGATCCCCGGCAGCGCGAGCCAGGGCGGGGTGCGGCAGGGCTTCGGATCGGTCACCTCGCTCACCGCCGAGGACGCGGAGGCGATCCGCTCGCAGGTGGCGGGGCTGGCCGGGGTGGCGCCGGAGGTGCAGACCCGGCAGCAGCTTAGATTTCAGAGGAATAACTGGAGCACCGGCGTGCTGGGGACCTCGGCCGACTACCCGCGGGTGCGCAACTGGTCCGTGGAGCAGGGCAGCTTCTTCAGCGAGGCCGACGAGCGCGCCAAGCGCGCCGTCGCCGTGGTGGGCCGCGACGTGGTCGCGAACCTCTTCGGCGAGGAGGACCCCCTGGGCAGGACCGTGAAGATCGGCAGCACCTCGTTCAAGGTCGTCGGCGTGCTCGCCCAGCGCGGCGGCGGCGGCTTCTTCAGCCAGGATGACACCGCCATCATCCCCCTGTCGACGGCCTTCGCCCGCTTCCGCCGGCAGAAGGACGTGCGCAGCATCAGCGTGGCGGTGGCCGACAAGCGGGGTATGGAACAGGCCCGGGGCGAGATCGCCGACCTCCTGCGCCAGCGGCACCGGATCGGCAGCGGGGAGGACGACGACTTCACGGTTGTGAGCCAAGAGGACATCCTGCAGACCATGCAGGGCGTCTCGAACACGATGACCCTGCTCCTGGCCAGCATCGCGGGGATCAGCCTGCTGGTGGGCGGCATCGGGATCATGAACATCATGCTGGTCTCGGTGCCCGAGCGGACTCGGGAAATCGGCATCCGCAAGGCCCTGGGTGCGCGCCGGCGGGACGTGCTGGTCCAGTTTTTGACCGAGGCGGTTATCCTGTCCGGGGCCGGTGGCCTGGCCGGCTGGGGGCTGGGCTGGCTGGCGGCCAGCGTCATCAGCACGGTGGGCAGCCTGGCGGTGGAGATCACCTGGGGGACGGTGGGGATCGCCCTGGGCTTCTCCCTGGCCGTGGGGATCTTCTTCGGAATCTACCCGGCGCGCAAGGCCGCGCGCATGGATCCGATCCAGGCGCTGCGTTTCGAATGACGGGAGGTAGCGATTCATGAGCAGAGCATTCCACGCCGCGGCGGGGGGGGCGGCGGGCAGCCGGGCGCGCAGGCAGGACAGCGCGGGCAGCCCGGCGGCCAGCAGGGCAGGCCCGGCGCCATGCCCCGCGACCCGGCCCTGTTCTTCACCACGGATCAGGTCGAACGGCTGCTGCCCATCCTGAAGACCCTCCGTGAACAGCCCTATCCCACGCCGGCAGCCGGCAAGAAGCTCGCCGCCCAGATTGAAGCCCTGCTCACCGGGGCCCAGAAGGCGTCCCGGGACAAGCTGCGTGGGGAGCGGCAGCAGGGCGGGCAGCAGCGCGATCCGCTGCAGCGCCGGCTGCGCCTGATCGACAATTTCATTAGAATGCTGGAATGAAGGCCAGGGTCCTCATCATCGAGGACGTGCAGGAAATGGGGGAGCTCATCCGACTGTACCTCGAGAAGGAGGGCATGGACACCGTCCTGTGCGCCACGGCCGAGGAAGGGCTCGCGCTGCTCGCCGTCCGCAGCTTTAACCTCGTCGTGCTGGACATCAACCTGCCGGGCATGGACGGTTTCGAGTTCCTGCAACGCCTGCGCCCGACCAGCAGCGTGCCGGTCATGATCGTGTCGGCCCGCGATGCGGACGAGGACCTGGTCCTGGGGCTCGGCATCGGGGCCGACGAGTTCATCACCAAGCCGTTCTCCCCCAAGGTGCTGGTCGCCCGGGTCCGCGCCCTGCTGCGGCGGGCGGCCGGTCTCCAGCCCGCCGCCGACGGGTGCCTCCGCTTCGGGGAGTTCACCCTGGACCTGGAAGGCTACCTGCTGAAGCGCGGAGGGCAAAAGGTGCCCCTGTCCGCCAAGGAGTTCGAGGTCCTGGCCTGCTTCGCCCGCAACCCCGGCAAGGCGCTCTCGCCGCAGGCGATTTACGCGGAGGTCTGGAAGAACGCCTACGGCGACCTTTCGGCCGTGGCGGTATACGTGCAGCGGCTGCGCCGCAAGATCGAGGCCGACCCGGCCACGCCCCGTTTCATCGAGACGGTTCCCCGGCTGGGCTACCGGTTCAACGCCGAGGAAGCCCGCGGATGAAGCTGCGTACGCAGTTCATCCTGCTGGTGGCGGGGATCATCTTCGTGCCCTTCCTGGTCACCGCGTCGGTCCTGCTGCTGCAGTACTTCCTGGTGGTGCGCGGCGTGCGGGTGGAGAGCCTGTCCGGCCGGGAGGTCCACAGCCCCGCGGAGCTCGCCCGCCGCCGGCCCCCGGGCTCGGACGTCGTGGTGTTCGGACCGGACAACACCATCCTGCACTCCACTGTCCCGCAATTCATGCCCGGGCAGCCCGCGGACCAGGGGGAGATCCTGCGTTTCCTGCGGGAAAACCCCCGTGCCTCGCTGCTGCACGTGGACCCGCCGGAGCGCCTCGGTGAGCCGGGCGGGGAGGGCGCGCTGGTGCTCCTGCTGCGGATGCCGCGGCCCCCCGCAGCGCCCCTGTGGTTTCGGCGCCGCAACGTGGAAATCGCGGTCTACATCTCCCTGGCCCTGCTCGTGTTCTCTTCCCTCGCCTCCTTCTTCATCGTGCGGCGCTTCAACCTGGCCATCCTCAAGCTGGAGGGCGCCACCCGCCGGATCGCGGAGGGCAATCTGGATTTCGAGCTGGTGGCCCGCGGCAGCGACGAGGTCTCCTCGCTCACCCGCTCTTTCGAGCACATGCGGCGCGGCCTGAAGGAGGAGTATGCCCGCCGGGCCCGCTTCATCATGGGCATCTCCCACGACCTGAAGACCCCCCTGGCCCTGATCCAGGGCTACGTGGAGGCCGTGGCGGACGGCTACGCCGCCGACCCCCAGGCGCAGAAGCGGTACCTGGCGATCATCGCGGACAAGACGCGGACGCTGGAGGGCATGATCGCCGAGCTGATCGAATTCGTGAAGATGGAGACCGGGGAGTGGCGGATGACCTTCCGGCCGCTCCAGCTGCGCGCTTTTTTAGCGGACCTGGCCCGCCGGTACGCCGAGGACGCGCGGATCCTGCGGCGGGAGTTCAGCGCGGAACTCGACGTGAGCGAGGAGTTGGAGATCCCCGCCGACGAGCCTTTGGTGAGCCGGGCGCTGGAAAACCTGCTCGGCAACGCCATCCGCTACACCGCCGAGGGGGGGCGGATCACCCTCTCCGGCCGGCGGCAGGCGCAGGAGGTGCAGGTCGCGATCGCCGACACGGGGATCGGGATCCCGGCGGAGGAACTGGGGCGGATCTTCGACCCCTTCTACCGCGGCACCAACTCCCGGCGGGAGCCGGGCTTCGGGCTGGGCCTCTCCACCGTGAAAAGCATCATCGAGGGGCACGGCTGGCGCATAGAGGTCGCCTCCGCGCTCGAACGGGGGACGGTCTTCACCATCCGCATTCCGGCGCATTGACGGCGCCCGGCCGCTGCACCGCCGAGGCGGTCCCGCGAGAAGCGGTTATAGCCAAATCCTCCCGCCTGAGGTATAAAGAACTCCTCATGACTGCGACAGACCGCTTCGGAGTGCCCTCTACCTTCGCCCTGTTTTTCGGCAACCGGGGCTTCTTCCCCGCCGCGCACCAGGAGACGGCACGGCGGGAGCTGACCGATGTGCTGGAAAAGCTAGGGCACAGGACCTTGCTGCTGGACGCCGGCGCCACCCGCCACGGCGCCGTGGAGACCCCCCGCGAGGGTGAGGTGTACGCCCGCTTTCTAGAGAAGCACCGGGGGCAGTACGACGGGGTGATCCTGTGCCTGCCTAACTTCGGGGACGAGACCGGTGCGGTGTCGGCACTCCGGGACGCCGGCGTGCCGATCCTGATCCAGGCCTATCCGGACGAGCTGGACCGGATGGGGCCGGCCGTGCGCCGGGACGCCTTCTGCGGGAAGTTCTCGGTCATGGACGTGTTCCGCCAGTACGGCCTCGCCTTCACGGTCCTGCCGCCGCATACGGTGCACCCGGCTAGCCCCCGCTTCGCCGCCCAGGTGGATTACTTCGATCGCCTGTGCCGGGTGGTGAAGGGCTTAAGCCGCCTGGTCGTGGGGGCGATCGGGGCCCGCACCACGGCGTTCAAGACCGTGCGCATCGACGAGCTGGCCCTGCAGCGCCACGGGGTCACGGTGGAGACCTTCGACCTGTCCGGCGTGTTCGCAAGGCTGAAGGGGCTGCGCCAGAACTCCTCGCTCTACCGGGAGAAGGCCGAGCGCCTGCGGGGCTACGCCGGCTGGGACGGGGTCCCGGAGGAGGCCTTTCAGAACCTGGTGCGCCTGTCGGCGGTGATCGACCAGATCGTGGAGGAGAACCGCCTCGGGGCCGTGGCGATCCGCTGCTGGGTCGAGATGCAGGAGCAGCTCGGGATCTCCCCCTGCGTGCTTTTAAGTGAGATGAACGACCGCGGCCTGGCGGCGGCCTGCGAGCTGGACGTGGGCAACGCGGTGGCCATGAAGGCGCTGTCCCTGGCCGCGGGCGAGGCGGCTACCTGCCTGGACTGGAACAAC
>CAZMWZ010000100.1:5672-10379 GCA_964570045.1 uncultured Spirochaetaceae bacterium | reverse complement strand
GCGGCCAGCTGCACCGCGCTCTCCAGGAAGCCGGACTTGCGCTTCTTCACGAAGATCTGCACCAGGGCGTAGCGCTCCTCTTCATTCACCTTCCAGCCCTGGAGGGTCAGCGGGTCGCCCTCGGACAGCCCGGTCTCGTCGGCCACCGAGCCCTGCAGAACCCGTTCGACCACGTAGGAGTCGCGCCACAGGAAGGAGCCGGTCTTGGCCAGCTTCATGCCGAACAGGGGGAACAGCACCCGCTCCCGCCGGTCCTTGGCCAGGGCCTCCTCGACCGGGCTGAAGGGGCGCTCGGCCAGGCTCAGGTAGCCGCTCTGGGTCTGGTCCCCGCGCTGCCAGGCGAGGGACACCAGGGTGTCCGCCCGCAGTTCCAGCAGGGCCGCCTGGATGGGGCCGAGCTTCCTGTACTCCGCTCCGTTCAAGGACACCAGCAGGTCACCGGCCTGAAGGCCGGCGCCGGCGGCCGGTCCGTCGGGCAGCGTGTACAGCACCTCCAGTCCCTTGTCGGTTTCCTGGACGGACATCCCCAGCCAGGGGTGCCGAGCTTCCCCGCCGCGGTACAGGCCCGGCAGGACCTTGTTCACCCAGCTGAAGGGGATAACGAAGTTCACCCCTTCAAACTGCTCGATCCCCGCGAACACCACGCCGACCAGCTGCCCTGCGGAGTCCAGCAGCGGCCCGCCGGAGTTGCCGTAGTTGATGGGCACGTCCACCTGGACCGTGTCACCCATCTGCAGGAAACGCCGGCCGGTGGCGGAGACGATCCCGGAGGTGACGGTGTTTTCCAGACCGGCCGGGGAGCCGATGGCCAGGATGGGGTTGCCCACCTTCAGCTCCGGGTCCGCCGCGGAGCTGAAGACGTACTCGGGGGTGAGCTCGGCCTTGACCAGCGCCAGGTCGAAGATCCGGTCGTAGCCCACCACCTTGGCGGGGATTCTCGCCTCCACCCGGTCGGAAGGGCGGACGTACAGGCGCGAGTAGCCCTCGTACTTGGGGTTGACCTCGCTTTCGATCACGTGGTAGTTGGTGAGCAGGTAGCCGCGCGGGTCGATGAAAAAGCCGCTGCCGATGACCCTGTCCGGGAGGCCCACGCCTTTCTCGATCTTGATCCCCTTGTTCACCCAGATGGTGACGGTGCCGCGCACCATCTTTTCCACGGGCGGCAGGTCAGTAAGCCGGCCGGCCAGCTCGACAGGCAGCGGGACTCCCGCCGACTGCATGATGCCCGACACCCGCTCGAACACCGGGGTATTGCCCAGTTCCGCGGCCAGGCGCAGGGTGAGGCCGAGGTGCTCCGCGCCGCGCTCCCCCCCCTCCAGGGCGCGCAGCGCGAAAAGGAAGGCCACGGGCAGCTCCCCCGCGGCGGCGCGTTCCGCGGCGAGGGAGGCGAGCAGGCGCGCCTGGCTCCAGGCCGGGACCGTCCGGCCTAGGGCGGCGAGGGAGTGGAGGCGGCCGAGGGCTTCGGCGTACTCCCGCCGCCCGACCTTATCTTGGAAACTCTCCCCGAGGCGCTCCACGATCAGGTCCTTGAACTCCACAAGTTTCTCAGGCGTCACGCCCGGCGCGGGGTTGCGGTCCAGGAAGGACACCTCCTGGTAGGCCTCGCTGAAACGGCCCTTGTCGATCTTGTCCTGGACGGATGCGATCCAGGAGGAGCCCAACTCCCGGGCCGGTTCCCTGGCTGAAGGGCCTCCGGCGCAGGAAACCAGGACCGCCGCCAGCAGCGCGATGACTCTATATCTGTTCATAGCTGTTCCACGTATCGCCTGCCCCTGTAGGTGAAGACGAAGTAGCTCCCGGTATCGATGCGGTGCAGTCCGTCGGGGAGCTCCAGAAAGCGCTCAGGTCCGCCCACCGTCCGCCCCAGCCAGTACAACTCGCCGGCGGCGGAGGGGATCACCGGCAAGGCGCGGCCGCCCCGGCGGAACTCCACCAGCAGCTCGCCGCGGAAGGCGGCGGCTGCGTCGAAGAGGCCGTCCTGGCGGCTGGAAAACTCCCGGAGCACGACCCCGTCGGCCTTGTGCCATTCCCGGCTGTCCGCGGTGCCGTCGTCGTTGTAGTCCCAGAAAAAGCGGTTTCCCTCCGGGCTGTATTGCTCACGGTACTCCGGACGCCCGTCCCCGTCCCGGTCTACGGCCAGGCCGCTCAACTTGCCCGCGGCGTAGCTCTCGCGCACCTCGAACACCCCGTCGCGATCCAGGTCACGCCGGCCTTCCGCGGGCAGGCCTTGGGAATACTCCACGACCCGGCCGTAGCGCCCGCTCTCGTCCGGGGCCTCCTCCAGGCGCGCGACCTGCCCGGAGAGCAGGGTGTACTTGCGCTCCGCGGCTCCCGGCTCGCCGGGGGTCTCCCGCATGGCGTAGGCCAGGCGCGCGATCTCCTCTTCCTTGGGCCAACGGCGCATTGCCAGGCGCAGCGGGCGCGTCCCGAAGGGGACCGACCCGGCGAAAACCGCCATCTTCTCCCGGTAGGGCTGCAGGTCGTACACCCGCCGGCCGCGCTCATCGCGCGCCGTGACCTGGTCCAGAAAGGGGTATTCGCTGTATCGGTACTCCAGGCTCCCCGCCGTGAGGCTCCGCGGCGACCCCGACTCAAATTGGACCTCGGCCTCGGCAACCCCGTCCTGGTCCTGGTCCATGGTCCAGGCCGCGAGGCTGCCGCTGCGCAACTGGTAGCGCTCCTCGTAGAAGCCGTCTTCATCCGCGTCGAGGAGCCTGAGGCCGGTGTACTCCCGCACGGCCTGCAGCAGCGGCGGCGGCAGAGTACGATAATAGGCCAGCAGGTCATCGAGGGGCCGCAAGGCGGCGTTCCCGCCCCAGGCCAGGAAGCGTTCCAGCCAGGCCCGGGAGTCGCGCGGCCCGAGGGTCAGGGCCAGGGCCGCGGCGGAGGGGTTCGCCCCCCCCTGCCGCACGTATTCCTCCAGCAGCTCCAGGCGCCCAGCGCGCCCCCGTTCCAGGCGGGCCGCCTCCAGCGTGAGCTGCGAAGCGGTCGGCAGCGCACGCCGGCCACGGCTCAGGGCTTCCAGGGCCCCGCCCGTCTGCCGCAGAGCCTGCCGCACCCGCGCCAGCTCGAGGTACAGCCGGGCGTCGCGGGGGTAGCGCGCCAGGGCCAGCTCCAGGTGGCGGGCGGCGCCTCGGGCGTCGCCCAGGCCGGAGAGGGTGCGCCCCCAGAGCAGGGCGGCGTCCGGGTTGTCCCTGGCCCCCAGACCCGGCGCGGCCGCAGATCTGCCCTCCAGCGTGGCGAGCACGGGCCGGGCTTCGGCGTAACGCCGGGTGCGCACGAGCACTCCCGCCAGCTCGGTGGAGGCCTCCCGGGGGTCCGTGACCGTCCAGGTGCCGGCGGCCAGCGCGCGGGTGAGCCAATCCAGGCCGGCCCGCGTCCCGGCCTGATCCCTCAAGCGGATCCGGCCGTACAGCAGGCAGCTCTCGGAGAACTCGGGAAAAAACTCCAGGGAGAAGTCCAAAAGGGCGGTGGCCTGGGTCCAGGAGCCGGCGGCCGCCTGCCCGCGGGCCTGCGCCAGGTACTGCTCGGCGGCGGCCCGATCGGTCTCGCGGACCTGGGGGAAACCGGCAGTGGCGGCCAACAGCAGGATCGCCAGCGTCCAGGCAACCGGGCTATAGCTCATGGCGTGTGCGGCTGCGGTCCGACGCCCCGCTCAATCTACGGTTCTGGGACGCGCGGGCAGCTTCAGGAGCTCCCGGATTTGATTATCGTCCAGGGTCTCCTTTTGCACCAGGGTTTTAGCCAGCAACGCCAGCTCGGCGCGGTGCTCGGTGAGCAGCTCGTTGGCCCTGGCCAGGCCGGCCTCCACGATGGCGCGCACCTCTTTGTCGATGCCCCGGGCCGTGTCCTCCGAATAGTCCTTGTGCCGGGCGATCTCCTTGCCCAGGAATATGGGCTCCTCCTTCTGCCCGTAGGCGATGGGGCCCAGGCTCCCCGACATGCCCCACTCGCAGATCATTTTGCGGGCGATTTCCGTGGCCTGCTCGATGTCGTTCTGCGAGCCGGTGGTGGTCTCGTTGAAGATGATCCGCTCGGCCGCGTACCCGCCCATGATGATCGTGATGCGGTCGGTGAGCCAGGCCTGGCTGCGGGAGTAGGTGTCGCTCTCCGGCAGGGAGAAGGCCATGCCCAGGGCCTGCCCGTGGGGCACAATCGTCACCTTGTGCAGCGGGTCGGCATTTTCCAGGAAGTAATGCAGCAGCGCGTGCCCGCCCTCGTGGTAGGCGGTCATTTCCCGCACCTTCGGCGGGATCACCTTGGACTTGCGGGCGATGCCCATCAGCACCTTATCGCGGGCGTCCTCGAAGTCCAGCATGTCCACCTTCTGCTTGCCGCGGCGGGCACCCAGCAGGGCGGCCTCGTTGACCAGGTTGGCCAGATCGGCGCCGGAGGAGCCTGGAGTGGCGCGAGCGATGCGGCTCAACTCCACGTCCATGGCGGTGGGGATGTTGCGGGCGTGGATCTGCAGAATCTTCTCCCGCTCCTTGGTGTCCGGCATGTCCACTACGACCTGGCGGTCGAAGCGCCCGGGGCGCAGCAGCGCCGGGTCCAGGACGTCGGGCCGGTTGGTGGCCGCTACGATGATCACCCCGTCCTTGGTGTCGAAGCCGTCCATCTCTACGAGCATCTGGTTGAGGGTCTGCTCCCGCTCGTCGTGGCTGCCGCCAAGCCCGGCCCCGCGCTGGCGCCCGACGGCGTCGATCT
>CAZMWZ010000100.1:0-5662 GCA_964570045.1 uncultured Spirochaetaceae bacterium | reverse complement strand
GTCGTGGCCGCCCCCGTAGCCGGCGCCCCGCACCCGGCCCACCGCGTCCAGCTCGTCGATAAACAGGATGCAGGGGGCATGCTTGCGCCCTTGTTCGAACAGGTCGCGCACGCGGCTGGCGCCCACGCCGACGAACATCTCCACGAAGTCCGAGCCGGACATGTGGAAGAAAGCCACGTTGGCTTCCCCGGCGATGGCCTTGGCCATCAGGGTCTTGCCCGTGCCGGGCATGCCCATCAGGAGCACCCCCTTGGGGATCTTGGCCCCCAGACGGGCGAATTTCGGCGGGTTCTTCAGGAACTCGACCACTTCCTGCAGCTCGTACTTGGCCTCCTCCTGGCCCGCCACGTCGTTGAAGGTGATACGCTTGCCCGTGTCCAGGTACTGCTTGGCGCGGCTCTTGCCGAAGCTGAAAGCGCGGTTGCCGCTGCCCTGCACCTGGCGGAACATGAACCAGATGAAAAACAGGCCCACCACCCAGGGCAGGGTATCGAAGAAGATCTGCAGGGGCGGCCGGCCTCTTGGCCCGCCGCTGATGCGCACTCCCTTCTCGGCCAGCCTGCCGATCAGCTCCGGGTCCGCGTAGGGTATGGTGGTCTTGAAGGTCGTGAGCTCCCCGCCCTGGTTTCGCAGGGAGCCCGTGATCTCGTAGTTGTCCACGATTTTCACCGACTCCACCAGGCCCTGGTCCAGGTAGTTCAGGAACACGGAGTAGGCCAGCTGCTGGCTGCCGGAGCGGTCGCTGTAGACGAAGAAGAACACGAAGAAGGCGATAAGGATGATCAGAGCGATCAGGGCGATGCGGTTGTTGAAATTGAAGCGGGTGAAGCCCGGGCCAGGCTCCGGCCCCTTCCTGTCCTGCTTGTCGTTGTTGCTCACAGATCCTCCAAACGCCCTGCTACGACCTTGACGGCGACGCCTCCCGCCGTGCTCCGGGCGCCGGGGCGGAACCGGTCCGCTCCACCCTGCCCGCTGCCCAGAACTGCGAGCACCCCGTTCCTGTCCGCCACGATCGGCACTCTCCAGCGCTCTGTAAGGGGAAGTCTCCACGCGGAGCACAGCTTGCTCACGGCCGTGCCCCCTGCCTCGGTTCGCAGACGATCCGCCGCCGTGGCCGACCGTATCACCAGGGGGGCGCACTCGGGCCCGACCGCCAACAGCACCCACCCTTCGCCCGGAGCCCCCGCGCCAAACTCCAGGACCCGGCCGGCGGCCGCGTACCGGCGATTCGGTTCTATGGCAATAAGATACCCTTTTTTACCTGCACCGACAATATCCCTCTCCAGCACGAACTCAGGCCCGCGCCGACGCAAGCGCACCCCGCGTCCCGCCAGCACCGCACGCCCGCGCTCCAGTCCGCGCTCCACCCCCGACAGGAACCGTCCGGGCAGGCGCCTTGCGCCCGCGCCCAGAGCCTGCAGCGGGGCGAAGAGGGACTGGCGGCGCAGGGCCGGGGGAGCCGCCAGGAAACGCTCCGCGTCGATGGCGAACCCCTGCCCGGCCCTCCTCCAGGGCAGAAGGCGGGCCGCCTCCGCCTCCAGCAGGGCCCGCACCCCGCGCATGGTCGCGGCCGACGCGGCCAGGCTAGCGCGGTAGCCGGGGAACAGCTCCGCCGCCACGGGCTGGAGCCGGAGGCGCACGGCGTTGCGCAGATGGGCCGGGTCCAGGTTGCTGGAGTCGGTGCGATACTCCAGGCCGCGCTGCGCCAGCCACTCCTGCAACTCGCTGCGGCTGCACTCCAGCAGGGGCCGGATGATCCTGCCCCGGCGCTCGGGAATGCCCGAAAGCCCCCCCGGGCCGGCGCCCTGAAAAAAACGCATGATCAGGGTCTCGGCCTGGTCGTCGGCCGTGTGCCCGAGCGCGATGTAAGCGCAACCCTGCTCCTCCGCGGCCTGCTGGAGAAAGCGGTAGCGGTGCTCCCGGGCCAGCAGCTCCAGGCTCTGGCCGCCGCTGCGGGCTTCGGCGCGTAGACGCCCGGCGGGCAAGGCCTCCGTGCGCAGGGGGATTCCCAGGCCGGCGCAGGTACGCCGGACGAAGGCCAGCTCCGCGGCGCGCTCCTTCGCGCCGCGCAGGCCGTGGTCCAGGTAGGCCGCGTGCAACGCCCGGGGCTCTCCGCGCTCGGCCAGCAGGCCCAGGAGGGCCCGCGAGTCGGGACCCCCCGAGAAGGCCACCAGGATGGGCGCATCCCGCGGGATGCCCTGCCGCCGCAGATATTCGCCCAGCCGGCGTTCAGGGTCACTCGAGCGCCTGGTTGATGACATTCATCACCTTTTCCGGGTCTTCGCGCAGCAGGCTCAACACCCCCTCCGCCGCTTTCTGGATGCCGCGCCGCAGAGCGTCGGCCTCCTGTCCACCCGGCGCGCTCAGCACATAGTCCACCACCTGCTCCTGGGCGCGGGGCCGTCCGATCCCGATGTACAGCCGCAGGAAATCGGCGCGGCCCAGTACCGCGATGATCGAAGCCAGGCCTTTGTGGCCCGCCGAGGAACCTCCTCGCCGCAGACGGCACTGCCCGGGCGGCAGGTCCAGGGTGTCGCACACCACGACCAGGCCGCCCGCCTCCGCGCCGGTGACGGTCCAGAGGCCGGGGAAAATCTGCCCGGAGCGGTTCATATAGGTCAGGGGTTCGACCAGCCAGAGGGGGCGGCCTTCCGGCCAGGCGCGGGCGAGGCGGTAATTCCGGAACCACGGCCGGCGCAGCGCCACCCGCAGGCGCCGCGCGACCAGACCCACCGTCCGGAAGCCGACGTTGTGACGAGTCTCCAGGTACCGGGGGCCGGGGTTGCCCAGCCCCACGACCGTGAGGGGCAGCGTTTATTCCTCCGCGGGAGCCTCGGCGGTTTCCTCCTCCGTAGCGGCAGCCTCCTCGCCTTCCACCGCAACCGCGGCGGCGGCCGGCTTCTCGACCTCCACGCGCTTGTGCACGACCGCGCAGACCACCTGCTCGGGGGAATTCAGGAATCGTACCCCCTCCACCAGCGGCAGCTCGCGCACGTGCAGGGAATGCCCGAGTTTCAGCTCATTGACATCCAGCTCGATCTTTTCCGGGAGCCTTGAGGGCAGGCATTCCACCTCGATCTCGTGGACGAAGTGCTCCAACAGGCCGCCCTCTTTCACCCCGACCGGCGCGCCGACCAGCTGTACGGAGACGTGGGTGCGCAGCACCCGGTCCTTGTCCACCTCGTAGAAGTCGATGTGGGTGACCCGGCCGTTGACCACGTCCTCCTGGAAGTCGCGGATCAGGACTTCCCGCGCCTGGCTGCCGACCTGTAGCCGGATGATAGTGCTCTCGGATATGTGGTGAAACTTCGTGTCGAACTCGTGCCTGTCGACGACCACGGCGAGCGGTTCCCGGTGGCCGTAGACCACGGCCGGGATCTTGCCGGCCCGCCGCAGCCTCCCGGACTCGCCCTTGCCGAGCTTGCCGCGCTGCTCGGCATTCAGTGTTTTCTGTTCCATATTTTACTCCTTATCTGGGACGGCAGGATTCGAACCTGCGTAATGCCGGTACCAAAGACCGGTGGCTTACCGCTTGCCTACGTCCCACTGTCCTCGTCGACCGCCGTGGCCCGCTCCCCGCCCCCGTGCTCACGGACCCGATCGTACTCTGCGATGATCCTCGCCTGGATCGACTGCCGAAACTCGGAGTTGATCGGGTGGGCGATGTCCTTGTACTCCCCGGTCTTGGTCCGTCGGCTCGGCATGGCGATGAACGTACCCGCTTTCCCCGAAATGATCTTCAGATTGTGCACCACGAAACAGTCGTCGAAAGTCACCGTTACGTAGGCCTTGAGCTTGCCCTCCGTGCTCACCTGCTTGATCCGGATGTCCGTGATCTCCATGGTGTCCTCCTTTGCGGGCAACCCATTGTAATACCCTGCCACCCCAATGCGCAAGCGCTCGGGGGAATCCAGCGGGAAGGGGGTGTCAAAGATCCGGGGCCAAGTGGCGGCATAGTAGCTGAAAAACCGGAATGTGTCAATTTTGAAGTTTTGCAAAAATAACAGTTGACAGAACTCGAAGCTTGACCATAGATTGAATTGGTTTTTGCCCTGAATTATACTTGGGAGCGAGGAGCATATGTCCGATTTCGACGATCTGGGCGACGAAGAGCTCTACGAGAACGAAGACGATTTCGAGGACTACGAGGAAGAAGATCTCGAGGAAGAGGATCTCGAGGACGAGGACGAGGACGAGGACGAAGATTTTGACGAGGACCTTGACGAGGAGTACGAGGAAGAGGCTTTCGAGGAAGAGGACGACGACGAAGAAAAGCTCGCCGACGAGGAAGAGGACTACGACGAAGACGACGAACTGGGGGTCGACGAGTTCGACGAGTAAAGCGCCTGGCTCCTGAACCACAGCTTTTCCAGTTCGTAGAAGGCGCGGTGCTCCTGGTCCATCAGGTGGATCACGAAGCGGCCGCAATCCAGCAGGATCCAACCCTCCTCCACATCGGGGTGACGCCGGCGGTTAAGCGCCTGGATGTCGCGTAAGTCCAGGAAGGCCCCGACGGCGCGCAGCACGCCGCGGCGGCGGGCGCCGCTGGCCACGGTAGCGATGACGAAATAATCGGTCCAGCCGGCGGCTTCCCCCACGTCCAGGACCAGGACATCCTCTCCGCGGTGCTCCTCCAGCAGCCGCGCGATGGCCAGGGCGTCAATTCTTGCAGTATCGTCCATCAAAATCCTTTCCCAGGATGAGCGTCACGTCGATCGTGAGATCCCCTCCCTCGGCCAGCCGGGAGTAGACCCGCTGGCAGCGGATCAGCTCCGCCGCCTTCTGGGCGGCCTCCAGCCGCCCCTTGCGGTCCAGCACCACGGTGTTCAGGTACTCGGTGTTGTCGGCATTGCCCAGCGCCACGATCTCGTACCCGAAGCTCTGGAAAACGCTGGCCGCCCGCTTGGCCAGGCCGGCCACGGAGGTCCCATTCAGGATCTCCAGGGCCACGATGAGCTCTTCCTCGGCGCCCGGCTCCGCGCTGGCGATGGTCTCCCCGGTCTGCTTGACGATCTCCTTCAGGAGCTGCCCGTCGAAATGAGGAAAGAGCAACTCCTTGCCGTCGACGGTCCGGGTGCTGCCCAGCACGCGCTGGAAGATCAGCTTCTCGCTTTCCAGCTTCGCGAGCTCCCGCAGCAGCGCGGCGAGGGAACGGGGGCCCAGGTTGGTGGAAACCAGGCGTCGCAGCGCGGCGAAGGGGCTGGCGTCCAGGACCAGGTCGCTCTCCCCCAGGGCCTTGAGCAGGGACTGCAGGAACTTCTGCTTGCGCCCCACCCAGTCGGTCTCCGGTTCCAGGGGGTCCTGGTAGGCGATGAAGTCCCGGATCTTGTCCCCGTCCAGGACTACGCTGCCGGAGGGCAGGAGCACCTTGCGCTCCCCCACGGCGGACTCCACCGGGTTGGGGATGAACAGCTCCAGGCCCCCCAACAGGTCCACCAGGGACACCACGTCCTGCTCCCGCAGCTCAAAGTAGAAGGGGATCTGGAGGCCGGTGATCTGCTCCACCTTGTCCTTCAGGGGCCCGATCGAGCCGTAGCGGTACAGCACGTCCAGGCGGTCCACCTTCTTCAGGCTTTCGATGATCAGCCCCACGTTCCCGGGCAGGAAAAGCACCGCCCCGCGATGGGTCCGGGGGTGATACTGCAGCACCTCGAAAAAGCGG
>CAZMWZ010000099.1:0-10397 GCA_964570045.1 uncultured Spirochaetaceae bacterium | reverse complement strand
CTGCTCACGCGCCTGCGGGCCGGCTGACGGCCGGCCTGGACGCGGCCCGGCGGCGCAGGTATGCTGTGCCCCATGCCTTCCTGGAAACCCGAACCGCTCGGGGAGCGCACCTGGCTCCTGCCCACGGGGGTGAACGTAGGCCTGTGGGAGGAGAGCGAAGGGGTGGTGCTGATCGACAGCGGCGGGGACAAGGAGTCCGGTCGGCAGATCCGCCAGGTGCTGGACGAGCGGCGGTGGTCCCTGCGCCTGGTCGTGAACACCCACTCCAACGCCGACCACGTCGGCGGCAATGCCTATCTGCAGAAGCAGACCGGCTGCCGGGTCGCCGCCACGCGCCTGGAGTCGGCCTTCATCACCGACCCCGTACTGGAGGCTTCCTTCCTGTGGGGGGCACTGCCCTTCCGGGAGCTGCGCGGCAAGTTCCTGCAGGCCGCACCCTCGACGGTGGGCCTGCTGCTCCCCGAGTCCGGGCCCATCCCGGGCACCGCGCTGGAAGCGGTGCCGCTGCCGGGGCACTTTCTGCAGATGATCGGGGTGCTCACCCCGGACCGGGTGCTCTTCGCCGGGGACGCCCTGTTCGGCGAGGAGGTCCTGGCCAAGCACCCGGTGTTCTTCCTGTACGACGTGGCCGGCCACCTCGCCACCCTGGAGCGGCTGGAAGGCCTCACGATGCACTGGGTCGTGCCCGGCCACGGCCGGCCCGTGCGCGAGGCGGGTCCGCTGGTGGCGGCCAACCGCGCCGCGCTCCTGCGCACCGCCGACGCGGTGAGCTCGATCTGTTCCCGGCCGAGCACTTTCGAAGAGATCCTGGCCGAGCTGTGCCGGGTGTTCGCCATCGACCTCGACGCCGGACAGTACGTGCTGGTGGGGGGGACCCTGCGGGCGTACCTCTCCTGGCTTCGCGACCGCGGGGTCTTAAGCCCCTCTTTCGAGGCAGGCCGGATGCTGTGGGGCCCGGGCTAATCACCGGCAACAGGCCTGCTAGACGCGTGGCAGCTCCGGGTCGTCGCGAATATAAGCCGGGATGGAGCCCAGGTAAGGCTCCGCTGTCAGGTCATGCCACTCCCGCAGCAGGTGGTAGGAAGCGGAACTGAGCATCCGGCAGTCCTCGACCGCCTGACGCCATCCCGGCTTGCGGATTTCTTCGATTGTTTCCCGCAAGGGCAGAATCCCGAAGTCCCACGCGCCGCACAGGCGGGCGATGAAGTCGATTTTCTCTCCATGATTTTCCGGGGTTCGGGCCTCCGGAGCATCCGGGTACAAGGAGCGGTCAAACCAGTCCATGCAGAAAGCTCTCCTTGAACCAGGTTCGCAGCCGGAGGGCGGAGGCTCGAGCCTCCGGGTCCTCGATTCGTTCCAGGGGACGCGCCCGCTGGATGCGTTGCAGGTGGGTGAGCACAGCCAGAGCTGCCTGGAAGCGTTCCGCCGGTTCACCGGCGGCAAGCCTGCGCTTCTGCCAGAGAACCCAAAGATCCTCGGGGGAGGCGGCCAGCCGCGCGCACAGAGTGTGCACGTCGCGGAAATCGCGGGGCGCCCCGCGGGCCACGAGCGCTTCCATCTTGCTCGCGGCCAGGTCCTCGAAGCTATCGACGCGAAGTCCGGCGGGCCAGGGCGCTTCGACAGGCTGCCGCAGCAGCGCCGAGCGGCGGGCTACTTGGAAGCTGAAGACCACGGCGCCCTCCTGCAGCGACTCAACACTCGTCACGTCACCCCAGCTCCGGGTCCTGACCTCCCCGAAACGTTCCAATGCCCGCACTACCGCCTGGATCACCCGGGACCGTTCCTCGCTGCCCGCCAGATCGTCCCACCAGGCGTCCACATCCGCGGTCGGTCGGTATTCATAGTAATAGGAAAGGCCGACCGCTCCCCCGATGGAAAGCGAAGAGCCGAAACCTCCCGCCGCGAGGGTTTCCAGACAGGCCCGGGCTTGGGGTGTCAGTCGTTGTGGAACCTGCAGTCGTTGCTCCATGGAAAACCAATTCCGCCGGTATCAAACTAGGCGGACGGCTCACGGCTGTCAAGTGCGGGCGCAGAGCCCGGCGCGGCTGCCCGGTCGAAGCTGCCGACGAGGTGCAGATGCACGCGAAACACGCTCCCTCGTCCTTCGCCGCTGTCCACTTCGATCCTGCCGCCATGCTGTTCCACCGTGGACTTGACGATCGCCAGCCCGAGCCCTGTGCCGGTCTCCCCGAGCCTGCGGGCGTTGGTAGCCCGGAAAAACTCGCCGAAAAGCTTCTCCTGTTCCTCCAGCGGGATCCCGATTCCGCTGTCGCGCACTTCCAGCAGCAGCTCCTCTTGGTTCCGCTCGACCGAAATGTCGATCCTGCCTCCGGCCGGGGTATACTTGATGGCATTGGAAAGCAGGTTGGCGATGATCGATTGCAGGCCTGCCTTCCGTCCGTAGACCGGAGCCGTCTCGCGGGGGCAGCTCACGATGAGCTGCAGGTTCTTTTCATCTGCCTGCGGTTGATAAGCGGCGATATTCTCCGCGAGCAGCGCGCAAAAGTCGACATGCTCCAGATCCGAGATGGAAAGCTCCGCCCGGCCTCGCGCGAGCTGCAAGAGGTCCGCGACGCTGCCCGCCAGAGCCCCGGCGCGCCGCTCGATGCGGTCGATCATCTGCTTCTGCTCTACGCTCAAGTCCCCCAGCAGACCCTGGCTGAGGGTGCGGGCCATGGACTGGATCGTGCCTAGCGGGGAGCGCAGCTCGTGCGAGGCTTTCAATAAAAACCAGGTCTTGGCTTCGTCCAGGCGCTTCAGGTTCTCGAAAACGGCGGCGTTGGCGATCGAAAGGGTCACCAGGTCGCCGAGGATCGAAAAGAAGGAGATCATCTCCTGCCCGAGGGGCCGGCTGCGCTCGCCGTAGACGCACAGCGCCCCGAGCACCTTGCGCTCCTGCCGCAGCGGGACGCAGATGAGGCTCTCGGTCTGGTCGTCCACCTCCGGAAAATCCCTCTCCAGCGCCTCCTCGACCAGAACGGGGTTGCCTTCCATGAGGCTGCGGTGATGGATGTTCTCGGCCACATCAATGGAAAGGTCTACGGCCGGCCGGCTGATCCCCGCCATGGAGCGCACGCGCATCCGGCCGCTGTCCGTGTCCCAAAGCTTGATCGAGCAGCCGCGCACACCGGTGACCTCCACGGTAAGACGCGTGATGGCCTCGAGCACCTCCTGCAGGTCCAGGGAGCTTCCGGCCTTGCGGATGACCGCGAACACCGCTTCCAGGCGCTCGGCCCGCTGCCGGCTGCGGCGCACGGGACCCAGGTCGAGAGCCAGAAGCAGGCCCTGCAGCAGGCTCGCCCCCGCCGCGAACAGGACGGCAGCCGCCAGCAACAGCGAGCTCGGGCGGCGGAAAGCGAGGAGGGTCACAGCCGCAAGGCTGGCGACCCAAAGCGGCAGCAGCAAATGCCAGAGTCGAATCTTTGAACCCGAACGTCCTGCCACCGATACCCTCGCTGACTGGATTCTATGGAATACGAAGCATCTCCATCAAGCGCGCCGGACCCGGATTATGCCGCCGTCATCCGCAACCCGGTAGCCGCGCAGGAAGGCGGCGAGGCCGGCACGATCCAGCTGGCCGGCGGTGCCGCCCGGGGCGAGCACCGTGGCGGCGGCGTTGGCCGAGGCCAGGGCCGCGCAATACTCCACCGGCAGGCCGCACAGCAGGAAATACAAAAACGCCGCCTGGAAGGAGTCCCCCGCCCCCACCGTGTCCCGAACCGCACCGGGTAGCGGGAAGGCGTCGACCTCGAAGATCCCTCCCTGGTGCCGGACCACGGCTCCGCGGGCACCCCGCTTGATCACGACCGTGGCCTCCGCCGGCCGGACCGCCTCCGCGGCGAGGCGCGGGCCGGCCCGCCCCGTCAGGTAGGCCGCCTCCTCCTCGTTCAGGAAGATCAGGTCCGTGACCGGGTAGATGCCGTCGCGCAGGAGCTTGAGGCGGGCCGGTTCCTCCCAGCCGTCGCCCGCGTTCGCGTCGTAGGCCGTGCGCGCGCCCCGCTCCCGGGCCTGCCGGAACAGCTCGGGGATGCCTTCGCGCAGGCGGGGCAGCAGGAAGTAGTTGCAGGAGTAGGCCAGCCGGCAGCGCTCCAGGAGCGGCAGGCAGTCCTCGGCGCGGAGGCAGAACTCCAACGCAGGGCCCTGGAAGGTGGCCACCTGCCGCGGCCGCCCCGAGGCCTCGTCGGCGAATATCAGGGTGAACGCCGAGCGCGCCCCGGTCCGCCGGCGGATGCCCTCGCGCCGCACCCCCCGCCGGCCGATCTCCTCGTAGAGCTCACGCCCGTCCGCATCGTCGCCCAGCTCGGCCAGTAGGTGCACCTCCGCGCCCAGTCGAGCCAGGCCGCAGGCCACGATCCCGCCGGCCCCGGCCAGCTCCCGGGAGTAGCCGCGAATCAGCACCTCCCGCCCGCCTTCCAGGGCGGGGCACTCGTAGATGTAGTCGTAGTTCAGGTCGGCGGCGATCAGGACTTCCGGCCGGCGCTCCGGTGTTCGTTCCAGTTCCTCGCTCAGCGCCCCGGTGATGTCGGCCATGCGGTGGAGGGCCCGGTTGCGGATCATCGCGCGCCAATAGCCGGCTAGCGCCCGGCCAGCACGCGGAAGCGCCCCTCCGCGCGGAAGGACAGCGGGTCGTACACCTTCACGCCCTCCACCACCCGGTGGATAACGCCCGCCTCGCTGGGGTTGTCGGGCTTCAGGCCCAGGGCCAGGCTCTTGAACAGCCCCAGGAGCTGCCCGGCGATGACCTGCACCGGCGGGGCGTACTCCGCCGGCAGGCCCAGCGTGCCGTCCGGGTCGTACTCGACGCACACCTCCGCCAGTCGGACAGCCTCCCCCGCCCGGTCGGCCACGGCGAGCACGGCCCTGCCGATCCGTTTGGCGCGCAACTCGGATAGCAGATCCAGCTCGTAGCGGCGGGCGAAGGGGTCCTCGGACAGGAAAGCGACCACCAGGGTACGCTCGTGGATCACCGCCTCGGGCCCGTGGCGCAGCCCGGGGAAGGTGTCGTAGGCGCACATCACCGCCCCGCCGGTCAACTCCTGGAGCTTGAGCCGGCTCTCGATCGCGGTGCCGAAATGCGCCCCGTCGCCCAGGAACACCGCGCGGTCGAACTCCTGGCGGCCGAGGGCCTCCAGGGCGTCCGGCGCCCGCGCCAGCATGTTCCTGCCCCCCTCCACGATGCGGGGCAGCAGCCGCTGGAACTCGCTGAAGGAGCCGGCATGAGCCAACGCCTGTCCGGCTACCACCAGGTTGGAGAAGGCGGCGGTCATGGCCAGGCTTTGGTCGTTGGTGCGGGGGTCCAGACTCAGGAGGCGTGCCCGCTTCAGGACAGCGGCCTCCCGGGCCAGCTCCCCCTCGGCGTTGGCCGTGAGGATCAGGTGATACACGGGATCGGGGAGGGCTTCCGCGATCCGCACCGCGCCCAGGCTCTCCGGGCTGGAGCCGGAACGCGCGATGGACACCAGCAGGGTGGCGTGCCCCGGCACGAACACTCCTTGAGGGTTCACCACCAGCGCGGTGGTGGAGGCCACGCTCACCGGCACGCTCAGCTTCCGGCGCAGAAGCCCTTCGACGCAGTACCCGACGTACTCGGAGGTCCCCGCACCGGTGAGCAGCACGCACTTGCGCGGGTGGGCCAGGAACTCCTCGAGAAAGGGGCGCAGGGAAGGCAGGAAGGAGGCGAAGCGCTCGTAGGTGGTTGGCCACAGGTCGGCCTGAGCGGCGATTTCCGCGGCGGTGTAGACAAGACCCCGGCGGCTTCTCTCCGCCGGGGCCAGATCGAGCAGCGAGCTGAGCGCCTGGTTCATACTCCGCGCTATGGGTAGCGCTTGAAGCAGATCACCCCGTTGTGCCCGCCGAAGCCGAAGGAGTTGGAGATGGCGGCGCGCATGGGGGCGTTGTAGCCCTTGTTGGGCACGTAGTCCAGGTCGCAGGCCGGGTCGGGGGTCTCGTAGTTGCGCGTGGCCGGGTAGAACTGCTCCTGCAGGGCCAGCACCGTCACGATCCCTTCCACCCCTCCGGCCGCGCCCAGAAGGTGTCCGATCATGGACTTGGTCGAGGAAACCTTGAGCTTGCGGGCTTGCTCGCCGAACACGTCCTTGATGGCCTTGGTCTCCACAGGGTCGTTGACCGGGGTGGAGGTGCCGTGGGCGTTGATATAATCGATGTCCGCAGGCGCGAGGCCCGCGTCCTCCACCGCCAGGCGCATGGCCTTGACCGCGCCCCGGCCCTCCGGGTGAGGGGCGGTCAGGTGGTTGGCGTCACAGGTGCAGCCGTAGCCGGCCACCTCGGCGTAGATTTTCGCGCCGCGCTTTTTGGCGTGTTCCAGCTCCTCCATGATCAGCAGGCCTGCGCCTTCGCCCATGACGAAGCCGTCCCGGGCCGCGTCGAAGGGTCGAGAGGCCTTTTCGGGGGTGTCGTTGAACTTGGTGCTCACGGCCTGCAGCACGCAAAAGCTGGCCAGCCCCAGGGGGGTGATAGCCGCTTCGGTGCCGCCGGCCATCATCAAATCGACGCGCCCCTCGCGAATCCAGCGCAGCGCGTCGCCGATGGCATCGGTGCCCGAGGCGCAGGCGGTGGCCACCGTGATGCAGGGACCCTGCAGGTTCAGCTTGATGGCAATATTGCCCGCTGCGATGTTGATGATCATCATCGGGGTGCACAGCGGGTGGATGGCCTTGGGGCCGCGTTCCAACAGCTTCTTGAAGTTTTCGCTCAAGACCTCGATGCCGCCGATGCCGTTGCCCAGGATCACGCCGATGCGGTCCGGGTCGAAGGAGACGTCTTTCAGCCCGGCGTCCTGCATGGCCTGGATGGCGGCGGCTACCGCGTAGACCGAGAAGCGGTCCATGCGCCGCGCCTCCTTGGCGTCGAAGAACTCGCCGGGGTTGAAGTCCTTGACCTCGCCGACTACCTGGCTGGAGTGCTGCGAGGCGTCGAAGCGGGTGACTTTCCCGATGCCGTTCTCGGCGTTCTTGATCCGCGCCCAGGAGTCCTTCACGTGATTGCCCAGGGCATTGATGGTGCCCAGACCGGTAACCACCACTCGGCGATGGTGCATATGCTCTCCTTGATCCTATATAGACATGCAGCCGTCCACGCGCAGCACCGCGCCGGACACGTAGGATGCCATATCCGAGGCCAGGAACGTGACCACCTTGGCCACCTCCTGGGGCTGGCCCGGGCGGCTCATGGCCACCTGAGCGACGAAGGCCTGGCGCGCCGCTTCCGGCAGGCCGCGGGTCATCTCGGTGTCGATGTAGCCGGGGGCCACCGCGTTCACGCGCACCCCGCGGCCGCCGGTCTCCTTGGCCAGGCTGCGGGTCAGCCCGATCAGCCCCGCCTTGGAGGCCGAGTAATTGGCCTGGCCGGCATTGCCGCCCAACCCCACGATCGAGGCCATGTTGACGATGGAGCCGGAGCGCTGCTTGATCATCAGCCGGGCCACTGCCTGGCTGATGAGGAAGGCGCTGGTCAGGTTGATGGTCAGCACCCTCTCCCAGTTCTCCAGCGGCATGCGGAAGATCAGCCCGTCCCGGGTGATGCCCGCATTGTTGACCAGGATGTCGATCCCGCCGGCCTCGGAGGCGACCTCCTCGACGACCCGGGTCACCTCGACGGCCTGGGAGACGTCGGCCTTCTTGAAGACCGCCTGGCCGCCGCCCGCCTGGGCTGCCTGGTCCATCTCGGCCTGGAACTCGCTGGGGTTGAGGTCCAGAAACCAGACCGAGGCGCCCTCCCGCAGGAAATCCAGCACGATCTCCTTGCCGATGCCCCGGGCCCCCCCGGTCACCATGGCTTTCTTGCCTTTCAACAGCATGGCCTCAAGCTCCTCTACGGGATTCTGGCGATCTCTTCCTGCTTCCCGGCCGGGAGGCAGGGCACGTCCTTGGAGAAGGCCTTCCAGAGCCCGGCCAGCACGCTCCCCGGCCCCACCTCCAGGCAGCGCTGGAAGCCGTCGGCCAGGAGGCTGGATTCCTCATCCACCCACAGCACCGTGGATACCACCTGGCGCACGCACAACTGCCTGGCCTCCGCGCCGCTAGCAATGCGCTTGCCGGTCACGTTGGAGTAGACCGGCTTCACCGGGTCGCTGAAGGTATACGCCGCCAAGGCCTCTTCGAGGCCGCGGCGGGCCTCCTCCAGCAGCGGCGAGTGGAAGGGGCCGGACACCTTCAGCACGATGAAGCGCTTGGCGCCGGCGGCCTTGAAAGCCGCCTCCGCCTTGGCCAGTGCCTCGGCGGTGCCCGACAGCACCACCTGCGAAGGGCTGGAGTAGTTGGCCAGGCTGACCTCGCCACCTTGCAGCGTTTCCAGGGCGGCCAGGGCCTGCGGGTAGCCCAGGCCGAGGACGGCGGCCATCCCGGCGCGGCCCCCGGCCGTGTCGGCCCCCCGGCTGGCCTTCTCCATGAGCAGGCCGCGGCTCTTGACGATCGGGAAAAGGTCCTCCAGCCGCAGGACCCCCGCCTCGTACAGGGCGGTGTACTCCCCGAGGCTGAAGCCGGCGAACCCGGCGGCCTGGATGCCCCGCTCCCGGCAGGCCAGGCCGGCGGCCACATTCACCAGGGTCACGGCGATCTGGGTCTTGTCGGTGGCCCTCAGCTCTTCCTCGCTGCCCTCGAAAAGAAGCCGGGTAAGCTCCATGCCGGCAGCGGCGGAGGCCTGGCGAAACAGCTCTTTGACCTTGTCGGAGGCGTCCCAGAGGTCCTTGCCCATGCCGGGGTACTGGGCTCCCTGGCCGGGAAACAGGAAACAGGTCTTCACATCCGGCTCCTTCCCCTCAGCGCTTGAGCGGGAGTGAAAGTACCACAAGCCCCCTAGGCTGTCAAGGCCCCTGGGTCGGGAGAAGCTGACCGCGGTAGTAAGTTATCTTTCCCGCCGGCAATTGACCCGGTACAGCATTACCGATAAAATAAGCCCCCTATGAACGCAGTGATCCGCTCCACTGGCACCTACGTCCCGGTGCGCCGCATGTCCAACGACGAGCTGCCCAAGCACCTGGACACTTCCGACGAGTGGATCGTGTCCCATACCGGCATCCGCAACCGCCACCTGGCCGCCGACGACCAGGCGACCTCCGACCTGTGCGTGGAAGCGGCCCGCAAGGCCCTGCACCGGGCCCATATGGAACCGGCGGAAATCGACATGATCCTGGTAGCCACGGCCACCCCGGACTACGTGGGCTTCCCGGCCACCGCCTGCATCGTGCAGGACAAGCTGGGGGCCGCCAACGCGGCGGCCATGGACCTGACCGCCGGCTGCACGGGCTTCATCTACGGCCTGGAAACCGCCCGGGGCTTCATCGCCAGCGGCTTCGCCCGCCATGTGCTGCTGATCGGCGCGGAAATCCTGACCCGGCACATCGACTGGCAGGACCGCAACACCTGCGTGCTGTTCGGCGACGGGGCCGGGGCCGCGGTGGTTTCGGCCGAGGAGGGCTCGGAGCCGACGGGCGTGCTCGCCACCTACATCCGGGCCGAAGGTTCCGGGGCGCACCTGCTGGAGCGCACCGCCGGGGGCAGCCGCTTCCCCTACCGGGAGGGCAGCACCCGGCAGAACGACACCTATCTGAAAATGGAGGGGCGGCAGGTCTACAACTTCGCCGTGCGGGTGATCGTGGAGACCATCCAGACCCTGCTGGACAGGGCCGAGCTCACGGTGGACCGCCTCAAGTACATCGTGCCGCACCAGGCCAACGTCCGCATCATCGAAGCGGCGGCCAAGCGGGCCCGCATCCCTCTGGAGAAGTTCTACATCAATATCCAGGAGTTCGCCAACACTTCCGCGGCCACCATCCCCATCGCTCTGGCCGAGATGCAGGGAAAGCACCTGCTGGACCCCGGCGACCTGATCCTGACCGTGGGTTTCGGCGCCGGCCTGACCTACGGGGGCAACCTGGTGCGCTGGACCGCGCCGCATCACCCGTAGCCTCCGTCCCGTACTTGTCGCGGGGCCCGCTTCCGCCGTATCTTTTCTCATATGGCCGAGCCGCGACCGAATGACGACAAGGGAAAGCGCACCCAGATCTCGCTGGGCTACATCCTCATCGCCCTGCTTCTGATCTTCGGGCTGCAATTCGTATTGAGCCGAAGGAACACCAGCGTAATCCTCTACAGCGAGTTCAAGCAGCTCCTGGAGCGGGGCCAGGTCAGCGAGGTGGTGATCTCCCCCACCGACATCAGCGGGGTGTTGTCCAAAGGGGGCCAGACCGAGGCCTTCAGCACCACCCGGGTCGACGACCCCCAGCTCGTTAGCCAGCTCCAGGAGAAAGGGGTGAAGTACTCAGGCCGGCAGTCCAACACCTTCTTCGGCCAGGTGCTCTCCTGGATCCTGCCCATCATCATCATGGTGGCCATCTGGAACTTCACCATGCGGCGGATGAACATCGGCGGCCCCGGGAT
>CAZMWZ010000098.1:8224-10477 GCA_964570045.1 uncultured Spirochaetaceae bacterium | reverse complement strand
CCTTCATCCCCACCAACTTGACCGCTTCCACGATGTTGTCCACCCGCTTGGGCAGCATGAACTGGGCCGAGTTCACCAGCTTCAGCAAATCGGCGGTAAGGCCGGGGTCGGTGGAGATCTGCCGGGCGATGTCCGTGAGCTCCGATTTGGGGTCGGAGATCAGCTTCTGCAGATAGATGATGTTGTCCGGAAACTGGGGGAGGCTTTCCACCTCCCGGATGATCTGCTGGGTGAGCTGGTCCATCTTCTGGACCTGCAGCTCGGAGAAGGGGATGGCCAGGGAGGCGACCGTCTCCCCGTTTTCCACCTCGATGTGGAAGGCGTCCTCGTCCAGTCCGATTTTCTTGAGCATCAGGATCAGGATGACGATCCCCAGGCCGGCGCCCTCCGAGGTGTCCAGCACCGTGGCGAAAGCCTCCTCCATGGAGCTGAAGGCCCGCGAGCGGGCGATGCGGTCGAAGATGCGGATCTGCTCGGTCTTGGTGATCTCCACGTTGTTGCGCACCGAGATGGTGAAGTTGCGCTCCCTGGCGTGGAACAGCACCTTGATGTACAACCCCTGGTCCTTCTGCTTCTGGAGGTAGTGCTGGATGTTCTCCAGCGTGTCCTCCTTGAAGGTCTTCATCCCCAGGGCGTAGTCCGCGGAGTCGTTCAGGTCCAGGCCTTTTTCCTGGAAGTAGGCCCGCTTGGTGTTGGCCTTCTTGGCGTTGACGGCCAGCTCGCGCAGGCAGTAGGCCAACTGGTCCTTGACCTCCACATTGCCCAGCTCGGCGAGCAACGAGGTGAGCACCTCTTCCAGGTACTCCTCGGTCTCGTGGGGCAGAGTGAACGTTTTAAAGGTCAGGGGGGTGGCGTTGTGTGCGGCCCGCTTTATTTGTTCTTGGTCGATCTGAGGCGCCATTGGGCTGGCTTGAGAATACCTTCGGCGGCATGGGTTGTCAAGCCGCGGCCGGGGTTCGTTGCCACGCCCCCCGCTGGCTGGTATAATGCGCTGGAAATGCGCCTGACGGAATTCGACCGGCTCCTGCGGGGAATGCTGGAGCTGGACACGGTTGCGCTCGCTGATTCCGCCATGAACGGGCTGCAGGTGGCCAACTCCCGGGACGAGGCCGCGCGGGTGGCCTGCGCGGTGGACGCCTGCCTGGAGTCCATCCGGCGGGCCACCGAGTGGAAGGCCGACGTACTGTTCGTGCACCATGGCCTGTTCTGGGGAGAACCCCTGGCGCTCGCCGGGGGGCACTATCGGCGGGTTGGGGAGCTGCTGGCCGGCGACTGCGCGCTGTACGCGGTGCACCTGCCCCTGGATATACACCCTGCCCTGGGAAATGCCGCCGGTATGGCGCGGCGCCTGGGTCTGCGCAATGTGCGGCCCTTCGGGGAGTACAAGGGGCAGAAGATCGGCTGCCGGGGGGAGTTGAGCCAGGCCATGGCCCTGGAACAGGTCGCCTCCCTCTGCTGCGGCGCCCACCCCCCGCTCGGGGCGCTGCCCTTCGGGCCGCGCGAGATCCGCTCCGTGGGCATCGCGACCGGCGCCGCCTCCAGGCAGGCGGGGGAGGCGATCACGCAGGGGCTGGACCTGTTCATCACGGGGGAGCCCGCGCACACGATCTACCACGCCTGCCTGGAGGCGGGGATCAACGTGCTGTTCGGCGGGCACTACCTGACCGAGGTGTGGGGGGTGAAGAGCGTGGGGGAGAGGCTCGCCGCGGAGCACGGCCTCCAGACCTGTTTCCTGGACATCCCGAGCGGACTGTGACGGAGGTAAGCCTTTGCGCGACGTGAAATCCAAGCTGCTGCCCCTGCTGCTCACCGTGGGGGTGATCGCGGCCGACCAGATCGTGAAGTGGATCGTGACCAAGACCCTGCCGTACGGCCGGCCGGTGGAGGTGATCGGCGATTTCCTGCGCTTCGTCTACGTGCAGAACCCCAACATCGGCTTCAGCATCGGCCGCTCCCTGGGTGGGGGCGGCCGCTTCGTGCTGGCCCGCCTGCTGCCCCTGCTGGTATCCGGGATCCTCCTGGTCTACTTCCTGGTCGGCAGGGACATCACGCGCTTCCAGCGCTGGATCCTGGCGGCTGTGCTGGGCGGGGGCCTGGGAAACTACGTGGACCGCATCTTCCGGCGCGGCGAGGTCGTGGACTTCATCGACGTGAAGTTCTACGGGATCTTCGGGATGCAGCGCTGGCCGACCTTCAACCTGGCCGACTCCACCCTGGTGGTGGCGGGGATCCTGCTGCTGGCCAGTTTCCTGT
>CAZMWZ010000098.1:1561-8124 GCA_964570045.1 uncultured Spirochaetaceae bacterium | reverse complement strand
TCAGTAGCCGTCCGACATGGCGATGTTCTGGTCCTTCTTGTACAGCTCGCCGTAGACGAAGCCGCGGTTTTTCAGGTTGTCCTTGATGGCCTGGGGGAAGGGCAGGTTGCGCCAGAAGATGCCCCGCACCTCCCGGTCCAGCTTCTGGGTGCCCTGGCTTTCCTTGGTGATCCACAGCGCGTAGTCGCGGATGAAGAAGTCCTTCACGTCGCCGCGCAGCTTCTGCTCGTCGAACCACTGGTAGTACTTGCCGGTGATCCCCTCTTCCATCCAATAGTGCTGGGCCTTCTCCTTGGCCACCTGCCAGCGCAGGTCAGCCAGGGCGGAGAGCACCGCGTAGTCCAGGTCCTTGGGGAACAGGGGGATGGCGATGCGGCCGCGGCTGGAGGCGCGGTTGAAGCGCTCGAAGGGCTCCCAGCACACTCCGGATTCCCCGTAGTTGGGCAGCAGCAGCACGTGCGGGACGATGCGCGTGGTCTGCCCCTTGAAGGTGCGCTCGAAAAGACCTGAGTCCAGGGCCTCCACCCGGGCCATGGCATTGATCACGTTCTCGCGGGTGGCGATCTCCTTGATGTTCGGCCGGAAGTACTGCTTGGCCAGGATGGGGAAGTGGTTGCCCTGCCGGCCCACGCACATCTTGGACATCTGGCGCACCGAGCCGAACTCGGCCAGCACGGTGGTCCGGTCCACGGAAACCGCCGGGCCGCCTTCCTCGGCCTTTTCCTCCAACTCTCTCAAATCCCGGTCAATGCCCTCCACCGAAGCGTAGGACTCGCGCACCTCGCGGTCGAGGTTGGAGAGGCTGCGGAGGATGTTCTGGATCTGGACGATGGCCTCCCGCTGCTCGGGGCTGAAGGCGTCCTTGAGGCCCCCGAACTCCGCGCGGGTCTGGTGGCGCAGGATGGTCTGGACGCAGGAGGCCAGGCCGCCTTCGGCCTCCTCCAACTGGCGCAGCTTGCCCGCCAGCAGCGACAACTCGGCCTGCCGTTGCCCCCTCCTCTTTTCGATGATCTCGCGGGTCTTGGAGCCGGCGTCCTGCTTGGCCCGCTTGACCTCGTCGGAGGCCGAAGGGTTCACCGCGCCCTGCGCGATTTTCAGCAGCCACTCGTCCTGGTAGTGCACGGGCTCGCCGCTGTTGTTGTTGAAGATGATGCGGCTCACCAGGGAGCGCTGTTCCTCGGAGAGCAGCGCGGGGGAGAGAATGCCGAAGCGCAGGAGCAGGCGCTGAGGGGCGGGCATGGCAGGGGAGATGCGGCCGGCGATCTGGGTGGCCATTTCCCAGTAGGCGGTGGCCAGGCGCGCGCGCAGCACCGACTTGGTCTGGGGGTCCTCGGTGGCGGCGAACTGGGTGAGCAGGTCGTGCACCCGCTTGCCCTGCTCGCCCTGCTCGCCGAGCAGCTTCTTGTAGTAGCTCTTGTCCTGGAAGAAGGGCTTGGGCGCCTCTTCCTGCTTGGTCTGGAACTCGAAGGTTTTTCGGGCGGTATCGACCCGCTCGGCCTGCTGCTTCTCGAGGGGATGCGCGTCCTGGAACAGATCCGTGAACTCCGGCTTCGCCTCCGCCTTGGGAGCGGCGATCCCCATGAGATCGGCTATTTCAGGATCCAGTTGCCCGGAGCCAAAATCCTTGCTCATTTGCTCGGTCTTGGAGGCGACGGGAATCGAACCCACGACCTCTTGAATGCCATTCAAGCGCTCTAGCCAACTGAGCTACGCCCCCGAACGCCCTGAATGATAGTAAGGCCCCGCGTATTTGTCAACCGCCTTGCCCTGCTGTTATACTGGGGGGCGACGACGCGGGGGCGGAGGAGAGGAGAGAAGCACATGGAAGGCAGGATCGTCTACTTCGACAAGCCGGGCGCGCACAATACCGCCGAGGCGCTGCGCATCGCCCGCCGGCGGGCCGGGGAGCTGGGCATCCGGCAGGTGGTGCTGGCCTCCACGCACGGGCGGACCGCCCTCGCGGCCGCCGAGACGTTCCGGGGCTCGGGTATCGAGCCGATCGCCGTGTCGCTCTCCGCGGCCTTCGGCTCCGAGGGCTGGACCATGACCCCGCAGGAGCGCCGGCTGGTCGAGGCCGCGGGCGTGCGCGTGCTGACCACCCTGCACGGCCTGGCCGACGGGGTGGCCGAGGGCCTTTTCGGGGGCGCCACGCCGGGCACCGTAATAGCCGAAACCCTGCGCTGCTTCTCGCAGGGCTTGAAGGTGGCCGTGGAGGTCGCGATCATGGCCGCGGAGGCCGGCTGGGTCGAAGCGGGCCGGGAGATCGTGGCCCTGGGCGGGACCAACGACGGGGCGGACACGGCCGTGGTGCTGCGACCCGCCTTTGCGCGAAAGATCAAGGACCTGGCCGTCTGCGAGCTGCTGTGCAAGCCGCGCCTGCCGTAGGCAGCTCTTCACCTCCTGACCGCGCCCGCCTTGCGCCCGCCGGCCGGCGCGTGCTACACTGTCGGCATCATCCATGAAAATCCTGCTGATCTCCCCGTGCAAAGATCCCTCGATACGGAAGCCGAAATTTCTCATGATCCCCCAGCTGGCGCTCCACCTGATCGCCGGCCTCACCCCGCCGCAGCACCAGGTCAGGATCATTGAGGAGGAGCTCGAGCCGGTGAACCCGGAGGAGCCCTGCGACCTGGTGGGGATCAGCTGCATGACCTCCAATTCGGCGCGGGCCTACGCCCTGGCCCGCGAGTTCAGGAAGCGCGGGGCCCGGGTGGTCCTGGGCGGGGTGCACCCCACAATCCTGCCCGAAGAGGCAGCGCAGTTCGCGGACAGCGTCGTGGTGGGCGAGGCCGAAGGGGTGTGGGAGCGCCTGCTGGCGGACGCCGAAAAGGGCCGCCTCCAGCCCCGCTACCATGACCCCTGCCCTCCCCTGGACCGTTACGTGCCGATCGGCAGCCGCAGGGGCGCGCGCAAGACCCTCTTCGACGTGGTCCCGATCATGACCACCCGCGGCTGCCCCTACAACTGCGAGTTCTGCTGCGTGCACGACATCTACGGCCGCCGCGTCCGGCACGTCCCCGTGCCCAATGTGGTGCGGGACATCCGGGATTCCGCAGGCCGTTCCTTCATCTTCCTGGACGACAACATCGTCGGCGACCCCGTCTATGCCCGCGAGCTGTTTCAGGCGATCAGGCCCCTGCAAATCCGTTGGGTCGGCCAGGCCACGCTTTCAGTGGCTCGGGACGAGGAGCTGCTGGAGCTGGCCCGCGACAGCGGCTGCGTGGCGTTGTTCTTCGGCCTGGAGAGCGTGTCGGAGAGCCGGCTCAAGAGCCTGCGCAAGTCCATCAAGGAGCTGGCCGGCATCCGCGACGCCATCCGCAAGGTGAAGGCCCACGGCATCTACCTGCACGCCTCCGTGATCTTCGGCTTCGACGACGACACCTTCGACACCTTCCCGGACACCCTGGACTTCCTGGAGCGAAACCGGATCAGCTCCGCCTCGATCAACATCCTGACCCCCTACCCGGGGACGGTGGTCTTCAACCGTTTCCGGCAGGAAGGACGCCTGCTGAGCGAAGACTGGACCCACTACGACCACTCCACCGTGGTGTTCCGGCCGAAGAACATGAGCGCCCTGGAGCTGCAGGCCGGTCGCCTATGGGCGGTCAGGGAATACACCAGGACTCCTGCGGTCTTGACGCGGCTGGCCGCTCACTTGGACCACCCCCTGTTGCACCTGTTTCTCAACCTGGGCATGCAGGCCGGCTGCAGGAAAGACCTGAACGACTTTCCCGCCCTGGCCGAGCGGCTGTTCCCCCTGGGCGAGGACGCCGCCGTCGCCCCGGGCTTCTCACTGCGCGGCATCCGCCTGGCGGATTTCCTCACCCGGGGAATCACCTGATGGTGAGCTGCCTGTTCCTGGCCCTGGTGGACCTGCTGCTCACGGCGGTCCGGCGGGCCGTTTCCCTCGCCCTGGCCGGGAAGGCCGCCGTCCTGCGGCTGTGGGATGACGCGGGCGCCCGGGAGCTGCTCTTCGAGGTTATCGAGTTCCTGCTCGGATGGTTCCGCGCGCTGGAGCTCTACCTGGGCCGGGTCCGGACCCGCATGAGGTACCGCGTCTTCTTCGACCGGCTCACTACCCCCATGAGCGAGCGCTACCGGCGCCTCCGCCGGGGCTGACGGTGGCGCCGCGCCGTCCAGGAAGGCCGCGCGCTCTGGCTACCCGGTAGCCGCCTCCAGGGCGATCTCCATCATGGCGGTGTAGCCCTGCTGGCGCTGTTCCGTGGTGGCCGCGGCGTGGGTGACCAGGCTGTCGCTGGCCGTCAGGATGGACAGGGCCTGGGCGCCGCAGCCGGCGGCGATGGTATACAGCGCGGCGGTCTCCATCTCGGCGGCCAGCACCCCGTAGCGGGCCCACAGCTTCCAGAAATCCGGGTCGTCGGCGTAGAAGGTGTCGCTGGTGAGCACCGTGCCGACGCGCACCGGGACCTTGCGGGCCCGAGCGATCTCGTAGGCCCGCAGCAGCAGCTCGAAGGAGGCGGAGGCCGCGAAGTCGGCGCCGCCAAAGCGCAGCCGGTTGATCGCCGAATCGGTGCTGGCTGCCAGGGCCAGCAGCACGTCCCCCAGCCCGATGGCCTCGTGCAGCGCCCCGCAGGTGCCGATGCGGATCAGGCGTCGGGCGCCGTAATCGTTGATCAGCTCGTGGGCGTAGATCGAGATCGAGGGGATGCCCATGCCGGTGCCCTGCACCGAGACGCGCTTGTCCTTGTACAGGCCCGTGAACCCCAGCATGCCCCGCACGCGGCTGTGGCACACCGCCTCGCTCAGGTACTTCTCCGCCATGAACTGGGCGCGCAGGGGATCGCCGGGCAGCAGGACCGCCTCGGCGATTTCGCCGGGCTTGGCGCCGATGTGGATGCTCATAGGATCGCAGGATAGCAGAATCGCTGCCTCGCCGCCACCGTGCAGGCGTGCCGGTTCCGACCGGCCCCCCAGGGCACTTTTTCACCCCGCGAGTGTTATATTCAACATAGACCTGGAAACAAGGAGCGGACCATGAACGTGATCGAGCTGGAAAAGGTGAAGAAGGACTATCCCCTCGGGGCGACCACGGTCCATGCCCTGCGGGGAGTGGACCTGGTGATCCGGGAGGGGGATTTCATTTCGATCGTCGGGCCTTCCGGCAGCGGCAAGACCACCCTGCTGAACATCATCGGCTGCATCGACGAGGCCACGGAAGGCTCCGTGAAAATCCAGGGCAACGAGGTGACCACCCATTCGGACCGACGCCTCACCGACCTGCGGCTGCACACCATCGGCTTCATTTTCCAGACCTTCAACCTGATCCCGGTGTTAAACGCGCGGGAGAACGTGGAATTTCCCCTGCTGCTCATGAAGAAGGAGAATCTTTCGAATAAGGAAATCCGCCGCAGGGCCGAGAAGCTGCTCGAGGAGGTGGGGCTGAAGGAGCAGATGCGCCAGAAGCCCTTCGAGCTGTCGGGCGGCCAGAGGCAGAGGGTGGCGATCGCCCGGGCGCTGGTCACCAAACCCGCCATCGTGCTGGCCGACGAGCCGACGGCCAACCTGGACTCCGAGACCGGGGAGATGATCCTGACGATCATGAAGGAGTTGAACGTCATCGAGAAGACCACGTTCGTGTTCTCCACCCACGATCCGGACATCCTGAAATACGCCAACGGGGTGCTCAAGATCAAAGACGGCCTCATGGGGAGCTAGGGGAATCGAAAATGCTGGTCTTCAAGATCGCCTGGAGAAATATCCTCCGCCACAAGGGCAAGAGCATCATCATCGGCAGCATCCTGTTCCTGGGGGCGCTCATCATGACCCTGGGCAACGCGACCGCCATCGGGATGCAGAAAGGCGTGGAGGAGAACATCGTCAGGGGCTTCACGGGACACCTCGTCCTGGTCTCCGACCAGGAAACCAAGGACAACGTGCTGTTCACCCCCATGGCCAAGCCGCTGAAGATCCTGAGGGGCTACGAAAAATTGAGCGCGGTGCTCCGGCAGCAGGACTACGTGAAGGATTTCATCCCCATGACCCGCGGGGGGGTGGCGATTCTCGGGGGAAGCGGCATGAACTTCCTGCTCACCTTCGGGTGCAATTTCGACGACTTCCAGCGCGTCTTCGGGAGCCCGATCGTTGCCGTGGAGGGCGAGTTGCTGCGCAACGGCGACCGCGGCCTGCTCATCAACGACCGGGGAAGACAAAACCTGCACAAGATGGAAGGCTACTGGTTGATCCCTGAAGGCGGCAAGCTGGTTGCGGAAAATCTCAGCAAGGAAGCGAAAAGCGAGCTGCCCGGCCTGCCGGTCAAAAGCTCGCTGGCCGTGGAAGGCTTCGGGGAGCCCAACTCGACCAATATGACGCTGCCGGTCAAGGCCATCATGCGCTTCAAGTCGCTGAACAACATGATGCAGCAGCTGGCCATCATGGACATCGAGAGCTTCCGCCAGGTCTTCGGCTACTACACCGCGGCGGACGTCGTCGAGGTGCTGGCCCCCGAGCAGGAGCGGCTACTGGCCTCCGGGGAGGAGGATCTTTTCGGCTCCGCCGATATCTTCGCCAGCGGCTCGAGCTCCACGGTGGCCGAGCTGGAAAAG
>CAZMWZ010000098.1:0-1461 GCA_964570045.1 uncultured Spirochaetaceae bacterium | reverse complement strand
GTGGCGATCATCATCATCATGAACACCCTGAGCATGACCGCCCTGGAGCGCACCGAGGAGTTCGGGATGATGCGCGCGGTGGGCGCCCGCAAGGGCTTCATCACCCGCATGTTCCTGGCCGAGACGCTGTCCCTATCCGCGCTGTTCGGCGGCGCCGGTATCCTCGTCGGCGCCCTGGTGGCCTGGATCATCCAGCCCCTGGGCATCACCGCGGGGGAAAGCGAGATCCTCGAGCTGCTCTTCGGCGGAGAGGTTTTCCGGCCGACCCTCGGGTTCGGCGGGGTGACGCTCGGGGTGGTTAGCCTCGGCGTGGTCACGGTGCTGGCGGTCCTGTACCCGCTGGTGGTCGCCCGCCGGATAACCCCGCTGGACGCGATCAACCGCCATTAGCTCGACGGGAAGGAAGCCAAGATGAAGCGCTTTGTGCGATTTCTCGCCTCCCGGGCGCGCAGCGCCCGGGTGGTGGCCACCATCAGTTTCCGCAACCTCGTGCGCCAGTTCCGCCGCAACCTGCTGCTCGGGATCGGCATCGCGGTCAGCATGTGCATCCTGGTGGTCACCACTTCGTTCACCAGCGGGTTGAGCGACATCCTGTTCAACCGGGTCCTGGTATTCATGACCGGCCACATCTCCGTGCATATGAACCAGTACACGACGCGCCGCACCGACGTGATTCGGGACAAGAAGCGCCTCATCGAGCTGGTCAAGGAGAACGTCGAGGGAATCAAGTCCATCAGCCAGACTGTGGGCGTCTTCGGCAGGGCCATCGGGAAGGGCAGAACCGGGATGGTTTTTCTGGTGGGCCTGGACAGGGATTCGGATTTCTATGACCAGACCGAGCTGGAAGAGGGGGACCCGCGGAACCTCTACCGGGATGAGGTGTTCCCCGGGATCATCCTTTACAAGAACGCGGCCAGGGACCTGAACGTCGGGATGAGCGACACCGTCACGGCCCGCTTCGAAACCATCTACGGCCAAAGCCAGGCGGCCAATTTCAAGGTGGTGGGCGTCATCCCCTCGGAGAACATGTTCATGGACACGGCCGGGTTTGTCGACGTGGAGGTGCTGCGGCGCTACCTGAACCTCCAGCCGCAGGAGGTGATCAGCCTGGAGGTGGTGACCGAGTACCCCGAGAACTCCCAGAAGGTGATCGCCATGGCCAACCGCCTGCACGCGGCGCTGGCGCCCCAGGCCGCGGGGGTCAAGGCTACCCTGGAGGCGGGTGGACGGCAGGCCGCGGCCGAGGTGTTCGCCCTGGAGTTGAACAGCAAGCGGGCGGCGCGGGACCTCGCCGCGCAGAACCTGCGCTTCCTCCAGGGGGACCTCAGCGCGCTGGTTGGCGCCCGCAACGGAATCATTCTTTCGGAACCGCTGGCGCGCGGCCTCGGGGCGTCCCTGGGATCCAAGCTCACCTACCGCTACGCGCCGAAGTTCGCAGTCCAGGCGATCCAGCGGGAGCTG
>CAZMWZ010000097.1:0-10560 GCA_964570045.1 uncultured Spirochaetaceae bacterium | reverse complement strand
GGGTGACCTGCGCGGATGCCCATCTTGGCCAGCATGCCGCGGCTCATGAGCGTCGGGGTGAGCACCCGGCTGAAGCCCGCTTCCGCCAGCGCTTCGGCGAGCCGGCGCTCCAGCCGGCACAGGGCGGGCGGGCGCGCCTCTTTTTGCAGCGCGGCGAGCTCCTCCCGCCGAGCCTTCACCAGCGTCTTTTCCAACTGCTGGAAGCCAGCGTCGCGCTCGCCCTCGCTGCCGAAGCGGGAGCTCAACTCGCCGCCGGCCTCAAGTTCCTGCAGGCGGCGCAGCTGCACGGGGGACCAGGGAATGTCCATGGACTTAAGCGCTCGACCGCTATGTCTTTGCGACCAGCTCCAGGGCCTTGCGGGCCGCCTCGTGGGCGTTTTCGCCGAAGGCGTCCGCCCCGATGCGCGTCGCCCAGCGCTGGGTCACCGGGGCGCCGCCGACCAGGGTCTTCACCCGCCCCTTCAGGCCCGCTTCCTTCAGCGCCTCTTCCAGCTCCTTCTGCTTGGGCATGGTGGTGGTCAACAGGGCGCTGGAGCCGATCAGGTCGGCGTTCACTTCCTTGGCCTTGGCCACGAAGTTGGCCGTCGGGATGTCGCGCCCCAGGTCGTGCACGCTGAAGCCGTGCACCCCCAGCAGGGTCACCACCAGGGTCTTGCCGATGTCGTGGATGTCCCCCTGCACGGTGCCGATCACGATCACCCCGCGGCTCTGTCCCGCCGCGGCCCCCTTGGGCAGGGAAGCGCTCACCGCGGCGGTCACCTTCTTCATCACCTCCGCGGCCTGGATCAGCTCGGGCAGGAACATCTCGCCCATGCTGAACTTCTCCCCGATCTCGTTGATGGCGGGGATGAAGGCCTGGTTCAATAAGTCGAGCAGGTTGACCTTGGCGGCCACGGCCTGCTCCACCAGCTCCACGGCCTTCTTGTCGTTAAAGCTGAACAGGGCCTCGTGGGCCTGCTCGACGGTCTTCGCCTCGATCATGATGTATTCTCTCCTTGCTGAAATGGCGAGGAGCCCGGGAGTCGCACCCGGCTGCGCGGGTTTAGAGCCCGCGTGATCTCCTTCCGATCCGCCCCCCGCGTTAAATTCCGACCCTCTTCTTGAAGAGGTTCACGCAATTGATCTCGATGCCCAGCACCTCCGCGATGCGGAACTTGGCGTCGATCCCCTTGGCCGCGCCGGGAATGGCATTGACCCGCCCGAGGTTCAGGTCCTCCCTGATCTCGTCCATCAACACCGGGTCGGCGATGTCCGCCGCCGAGGCTCGGAGCTTCTCGGCCACGTACTTCTTGGCTTCCGGCAACCGCATGCCCTTGGACACCTGCATCCGCGCGACCAGATCTCCGGCCGAACGGATTCCGCCGATGCCCGAGGCTACGCCGTGAGCCACGGCCATCCCGAAGGGATCCCCTACGCCTATCTACAACCCGTCCAGGCGGCAGATGTCCACTAGCGCCTTGGAGGCCCGGGTCAGGGCGTCGATGGGCACGGTGAGGGTAAGCGGCACGCCGCACACCCCCATGCCCACGCAGGCGTGCACCGGGATTTTGGCCACGTCCGTGCAGGCCTTGATGAAGGTGGCCGAGCGGGCCGTGTTCCAGGCCAGGCTGCGGCTGGGCACGATGTTGATCGCCGGCCCGAAGATGCTGACCCCCACCTGTTGGGCCAGCTCCAGCTGCTTGTGCGGGTACAGGCCGGCCAGGCGCACCCCGTTGTAGGAAAGCTCCCCGTGCATGCCCAGCACGAACTCGGAGGCCATGCCCATCTGCACGCACATGCCCGGGTACTTCTTCTTGAGCTCCTCGATGGCCCTCAGCGTGGCGTAGAACTCCGCGTCCCCGGCCGCGGCCGTGGTGTCGAAGTTGATCCCGTCCGCCCCGGCCTCGTACATCGTGCCGCCCACGTAAGTCATGTCCTTGACCGAGTGCTCGATCTGCTCCGCATAGGAGGCCCGCGCCTCGGCGATCAACCCCTTGGGCAGCAGGTCCCCCGGGTTCGGGCAGGGCCCGTCCGGCTGGCTGTACAGCCCCAGGTTGGGCATGGCCCCGTAGAACAGCGCCGGAATGGTCATGAGCAGCGCCTGTTCCAGGATCGGCTGCTCGAACACCACGATCGGCTTGACCGGCTTGAAGGAGTAGTCGATGTGCGCCAGCTCCAGGATATCGGCGCCCAGGAGGCGCTCGTAGATCTGCAAGGACTGGATCTTGCTCACCGACACGTTGCCGCGCTTGAACTTGGTGGTGGCGCTGTCGTAGGTGAGGATCACCTCGTTGCCCCGCTCCACCCCCACGGCGCGGTCGGGGCGCTCGAAGAGCTCCACCAGGTAGCGCATGTGGTCCGAGGCGAGCGGCTCGATCTTGGCCCGCTTGGCCGCGTCCTGGACTCCCTCCTCCACGTCCTTGCGGATTTCCGCATCGGTCATTTCGACGGGAAACCCGTCGCCCATGCGGGTGAAAAACTTCGCCATCGACTGCACCTCCCTGCTGACTGCGCGGCGATTATAGCATAAATCATCTTGTTAATCGCCAATTTATTCTTGACTTGCGCTGAACATCAAGTAGAATAGGTGGCCATGAGAAGCGTGATCGTATCCATTCCACCACATCATAAGGAGGCCTCTGTGAAAAAGTTTGCGAAGCTGCTCTCCGTGCTGGCCATCTTGCTGTTGCTCGGCGTCCTCGCCTGGGCCGCCGGCGGCGCAGGAGAAAAAGCCGCTAAAACCATCAAAGTCGGCTACACCGCCCCCTTCACGGGCTCGGCCGCGGAGTTCGGCACCAACGGCTGGCGCGGGGTACAACTGGCCCTCGAGGAAATCAACAAAAAAGGCATCAAGGTCGGCGGCGAAACCTACCAGATCGAGATCGCGCGCTACGACAGCCGCTGTGAGCCCACCGAGGCGGTCTCCAACGCCCGCAAGCTGATCCTGGAAGACAAGGTCGTGGCGCTGCTCGGCGACCACTGCAGCTCCTGCTGCCTGGGCGTGGCGCCGCTGTGCGAGGAGTACAAGATCCCCGGCATCACCGTGGAGTGCATGGCCGACGCCATCACCAGCCCGGGTTTCAAATACTACTTCCGCATGTACATCCCCTCCGGCCTGGTCAGCGCCTGGGCCAGCCCCGTGTTCGTGAAGATGCTGAAACCGAAAACCGTCGGCTTTCTGGCGATCAACGACGACTACGGCCGGTCCACCACCGAAGGCTTCAGCACAGAGCTCGCCAAGTTAGGCGTCAAGTCCATGCTCAAGGAGTATTACGAGCGCGGGACCACGGACTATATGTCTTACCTGAGCAAGATCAAGTCGGTCGGCCCGGACATCCTGATCTACACCGGAGTCACCGCTGAAGGTTCCATCATCCTCCAGCAGGGCAAGGAGATCGGCGCATTCGACAAGACCAAATTCCTGGGCAGCGTGGAGATGAGCGAACAGGAGATCATCGCCCTGGTGGGTGCCGAAGTCATGGAAGGCGTGTACGCCTGGGCCGTTTGGGAAAGCGTTCCCGCGGATTTCGAGAAACGCGTGAAGGACAAATTCAATGCCCCGATGCACTACGGCATCACCTACGGGTACGACTCGCTCATGACCGTAGCCAAGGCCATTGAAGCTTCCCAATCCCTGGATCCGTCGAAAATCCGCGACGCCATCGCCCAACTGGATTTCCAGGGCGTCTCGGGGCGGATCAAGTACGCAAGCTTCGTCGGACCCGACGGCAAGAGCTATTCCAACCAGTGCAGCATCGCCCCTTACCTGGTACGGTGGGTGGGCGGCAAACGCACTATAGTGAAGTAAGGATATCTCCAATAAAAAGCCGGGGACCTCCCCGGCTTTTTGTCTTTATGGAGCGAAGTCATTTCTTCCTGCGCACCCCGAGCTCCTCCTCGGTACCCGCAATGATGCGCCGGATTTCCTCTTGCACGCCTTCGGGAAGCTGCGGCGGCCGGTGCGTCTTGAGAATGCGGCGCGCCTCCTCCAGCGCGCGCTGGTACATGTCCAGGCCTCCCCGGCTCTGCCAATCGTCCCGGCGGCGCCGGTCGATGATTTTCGGCTCCGACATCTCCTTCATGTGCAGGTAGGTGTGCTCGTGGCTGAGAAAATCGCCGAACGAACCCACCTCGTGGATCAAGTCCACCGCCAGGGTGCCGTCCTCCACCCGGATGCCCCGTACCACGTGTTTGATCATGCCCGCGAAGTCGTTGTCCATCACCAGTTGGCCGAAGTCGAAGGTGATCCCCATCTCCAGCATCCCCAGACCGTAGATCACGTTGGCCCCTGCCAACGCCGGTACCAGGGCCGTGAGGGTCTTCTCATGGCCGGACTGGGCATCCGGTAGCTTGGAATCCCCCTACCCCCCGGCCACGAAGCTGGGTAGTGAGTACCTGTGCGCCAGCTGGGCCACCGCGGCGCTGATCAGTGCCAGCTCCGGCGAGCCTACCGATGCGGTGCCGAACCTCATGTCCAAGCCACACGTCGAGCTGCCGTAAACAAAGGGAGTTCCCTTGCGCGTAAGCTGGGCGAGCACCAGCCCGGACAACACCTCGGCATTGTGGGTCACCAGCGTTCCCGCCAGGTGGACCGGTGCGGAAGCCCCTGCCATGGCCATGGACAGCACGTTTACGCCGATCCCCGCCCGGGCCGCCTCCATGATGATCTCGCAGCAGTCGCGCACCAGCTTCAGCGGGCTTACCGGGCAGGTCAAAAAGGTGAGCAGAGGTCGATCCCGGAGCTTGTCCCCTCCGCCCACAATCGCCTCCAGCATCTGGACCACCCGTTTTCCTAGAAAGCCGTTGCCTGGGCAAAGAAAGTGGTGCTTGGTCGTGTTCAGCAGCGAGGCCTCCGCATTGTGCAGCGGCGAAACCTCCACCGGCACATCGTGGGAGAGCATGGCCCGCTCGTACACATCCAGATGCTCCAGGTAGTCGATCAGGACCGCCGCGTCGGCCAGATCCTGCTTCACGGTTTCCCGCAGCTGGCCAGTTTGCAGATCCCGGATCATGATCCCCTCGCCGAAGTTGGTGAAATGCACCCGGTTGGCCTCCAGCACAACGTCGCTTTCCGGGACGCGACCGGCAGCCACGAACTTCGACGGTGCCGAGCGGATCGCCTCCTCCACCAGGTACGGCGGCAGGCGCACGATCCCACTCGCGCGATCTACTCGCGCTCCTCCGCCGTCGAAGACCTCGCGTGCCTGCTCGTCCTGCACGTAGATGCCGGTCTTCTCCAGCACCTCCAGTGTCGCCAGGTGGATCTCGCGCAGCTCCTCCTCGGTAAACACCCGCATCTGCAGGCCCGCGTTGCGCAGCCCTCCCGCGTGAATATTTCTTTTCGCCATTACACCTCCTTCCACTAGTTTTAATTATTTCACAGAACCTCGAATTGTCAACAATCAGCTTTTTTTTATTTGACAGCCGGACCGGGTGTGTTACAATAAATCGGCCGTCAGTCAGACAATTGGCCTACATGCTGCAGAACGGTCCGCAAGGAGGAAAGAATGAGCAGAGTCACGAAATGTCTCGCCCTGCTGGCCGTCCTGCTGCTGGCCGCCGCCCTGGTGTGGGCAGCCGGCGGGCCGGGCGAAGAGAAGGCCGGCAAGGTCATCAAGATCGGCTACACGGCGCCGTTCACCGGGGCCGCTGCCGAGTTCGGCACCAACGGCTGGCGCGGCATCCAGCTCGCCCTGGAGGAAATCAACGCCGCCGGGGTTAAGGTGAAGGGCCAGACCTACAAGGTCGAGATCGTGCGCTACGACAGCCGCTGCGAGCCCACCGAGGCGGTGGCCAACATGCGCAAGCTCGCGCTGGAGGACAAGGTCGTGGGCGTGCTGGGGGACCACTGCAGCTCCTGCTGCCGCGGCATTGCCCCGCTGGCCACCGAGTTCAAGATCCCGGCCATCACCATCGAGTGTGCTGCCGACAACGTCACCAGCCCCGGCCAGGAGTACTACTTCCGCATGCGCCCCTCCATGGGCCTGATGGCGCCGCTGGCCGGCCCAAAAATCCTCAAGCTTACCAGCGCCAAGAAGGTCGGCTACCTGGGCGTGAACGACGACTACGGGCGCTCCTTCATCCAGAGCTTCAAGGACAACATGGGCAAGTCCGCCGCTCCCGTGGCCGAGATCTACTTCGAACGCGGCAATACCGACTTCATGTCCTTCCTCAACCAGCTCAAGGCGGCCAAGCCGGACATCGTGCTGTACGTGGGCGCGGCCTCCGAGGGGGCCATGATCCTGAAGCAGGCGCAGGAGATCGGCATCACCCCGGGCATCAAGTTCATCGGCTCCGAAGAAATGGGTGAGATGGAACTGGTCTCCCTGGCCGGGGCAGAGGCCGTGGAAGGCTCGTACGCCGTGGCCCTGTGGGGCGCGGTGGCCTCCGACTTCGAGAAGAAGATCAAGGACAAGTTCAACGCCCCCATGCACTACGCCATCATCTTCGGCTACGACGCCCTGAAGGTCATGACGGACGCCATCGTGCGCGCCCAGTCCCTGGACCCGACGGCCATCAAGGACGCGCTGCTGAAGACCGACTATAAAGGCCTGGAAGGGCAGATCAAGTTCGAGACCTTCGAGAACTTCCGCAACCAGGGCCGCTACGTCCCCTCCTTCATCCAGTGGAAGGACGGCAAGCGGGTAGCCATGTAGGCGGGAGGCTTTCCGACAGACCTAGAAACAGGCGGACACCCGTGGGGAATCCTCCCGGGTGTCCCAACTTTTTCTTAGAAAGGATTCCGCATGCTGCTGCAACAGATACTCAACGGGATCATCGTGGGTGCGGCCTACTCCCTGATCGCCCTGGGGCTGAACCTGATCTGGTCCATCACGGACATCGCGGACTTCTCCCAGGGGGGAACCTACGTCTTCGCCGCCTACGCCGCCTACTTCGCCGTCACCCTGGTGAAGCTGCCCTTCATCCTGGCGCTGCTCCTGGCCATGGTGGTCGGCGCGGTACTGTCCTACCTTTTCGAGCGCTTCCTGTACCGGCGCTGGACGGGCCTGAGCCGCATCCAGCTGCTATGCGCGATCGCCCTGTTCTTCCTGATGGCCAACCTGGCCATCCTGTTCTGGACGGCCAAGGCCAAGATCTTCCCCGCCTACCTGAAAGGAGCGGTGAAGTTCGCCGGGGTGACCTTGAGCTACCAGCGTATCGTGGTGCTGGCGGTGGCCGCGATCCTGTTCGTGGTCGTGTACCTGTTCATCCAGAAAACGAAAATCGGCAAGGCCATCCGCGCCGCCTCCCAGGACCGGGAAGCGGCGGCCGTGGTCGGGATCAACATCCACACGGTCAACTCGGTGGTGTTCATGATCGGCGGAATCCTGTCGGCCACCGCGGCGGTGCTGATCTCTCCCCTGTACTCGGTGTTCCCCAACATGGGCGACCTGCCGCTGCTCAAAAGCCTGGTGGTAGTGATCCTGGGCGGGTTCGGCAGCGTGGCCGGGGTGCTCGTGGGAGGGATGGGCCTGGGGCTGGTGGAGAGCCTGGGCGGGGTGTACATCTCCTCCGCCTACCAGCACGGCTTCGCCTTCATCGTGCTGATCCTGGTCCTGCTGTTCTTCCCCAAGGGCCTGTTCGGAAAGGTGTGACCCCATGAGCAGTGTAACCATCCCAACCAAAGCCAAGCGCAGCCCCCTGGTCAGCCTGATCATCCTCGCGGTGGTGTTCGTCGTGCTGATCGTCATCCCCCAGGTGACCTCGGAGTACATCACCTACGTGGCCGTGCTGGCCATGCTCTACGCCGTGCTCACCGGCAGCTACGACATCCTGACCGGCTACACCGGGCCGCTCACCTTCTGCCACGGCGCCTTCTACGGCATCGGGGCTTACACCTCGGCGCTGCTGACCCTGAAGGCGGGTCTCCCCTTCTGGGTGGCCTTCCCGCTGTCCGGGGCCATGGTGTTCGTGTTCGCCGTGATCATCGGCTACCCCGGCCTGCGTCTGAGGGGCCACTACTTCGCCGTGACCACCTTCTTCTTCGCCCACTTCATGTACCTGGTCATCCTCAACTCCATCGGCCTGACCAACGGCCCCATGGGGCTGGGAGGCATCAAACCGCCGGAAGGCTTCCTGGGCATCAACTTTTCCGGCCTGAAAGCCAGCTATTACCTGATCTTCATCTACGGGGTCATCGTCATCACCGCTTTGTGGCTGTTCATCCGCTCCGGGGTTGGCAAGCTATTGGTCACCATCCGCGAGAACGAGGAGCTGTCCGAGGCCATCGGCGTCAACACTGCCTTCTATAAAGTGCTGGCCTTCAGCATCGGCGCCGGGGTGGCCGGCCTGACCGGCAGCCTGTTCGCCCACTTCTTCCGCCTCCTGCACCCCACCACCTTCGCCTGGATGACCTCCGAGATGGTGGTCATCATGTCCCTGGTCGGGGGGCTGGGCACGCTGATCGGCCCGATCATCGGGGCCGGCATCGTCACCCTCATCCTGGAGCTGATGCGCTTCGCTCCGGAGCTGCGCCTGATCATCTGGTCGGTCGCCCTGATCGCCGTACTGATGATCGAGCCCAAGGGGCTGATGGGCCTGGTGCGGCGCATCCGGGGAGGCCGCAAATGAGCGAGTTCCTGGAAGTGAAGCACCTGCGAAAAGCTTTCGGCGGCGTGGTGGCCGTGGACGACAACAACTTCATCGTCCAGCAGGGCACGCGCCTGGGCATCATCGGGCCCAACGGCGCCGGCAAGACCACCACCTTCAACATGATGGCCGGCTACTTCAAGCCCACCTCCGGCACCATCGAGTTCGAGGGGCATCGCATCAGCGGCCTGAAGCCGCACCGCATCTCCCGCCTGGGCATCGGCCGCACTTTCCAGAACGTACGGGCTTTCCGGGAGCTCACCGTGTACGACCACGTGATGACCGGCGCGCTGGCCCACGAGCTGCACTACCGCCCCACCGCCCGGCAGCTGGAGCTGGTGGAGCAAATACTGTCATGGTGCCACTTGGCCGAACACCGGGACACCACGGTGAAGAACCTGACCATCGCCGCCCAGCGGCAGGTGGAGCTGGCCACGGCGCTGGCCACCAAGCCCAAGCTGCTCCTGCTGGACGAGCTGATGGCCGGCCTGACCTTCGTGGAGATCGACCAGATGCTGGACCTGCTGCGCATGATCAACAAGGAAATGGGGATCACCCTGATCGTCGTGGAGCACGTGATGAAAGCGATCATGGCCCTCTGCGAGAGGATCCTGGTGTTGAGCTACGGGAAAATCATCGCCCAGGGCGACCCGCGGGAGATCTCCACCAACAGCACCGTCATCGAAGCCTACCTGGGCCAGGAGAAGACCTATGCTTGAGGTGAAGAACATCTGCGCGGGCTACGGCGGCATCCAGGTCCTGTGGGACATTTCCCTGGAGGTAAAGAACAGCGAGTTCGTGGCGCTGGTGGGGGCCAACGGCGCCGGCAAGTCCACCCTGCTCAAAACCGTCGCCGGCCTGCTGCGCCAGTCCAGCGGCGAGGTTTCCTTCGAGGCCAAGCGCATCGAGAACCTGCCCGCGCATGCGGTGGTGTCCCGCGGCATCGCCCTGGTCCCCGAGGGGCGGCGGGTGTTCCCCTACATGACGGTTCGCGAGAACCTGGAAATGGGGGCCTTCACGGTCAAGAACCAGGAGGAGGTCGAGAAGAGCCTCGAACGCGTGTTCGGGCTGTTCCCCAAGCTGCGGGAGCGCCAGAAGCAGGTGGCCGGCACCTTCAGCGGCGGAGAGCAGCAGATGCTGGTCATCGGCCGCGCGCTCATGTCCGAGCCGCGTTTCCTGATGCTGGACGAGCCCTCCCTGGGGCTGCAGCCCACGATCGTGGCCAACGTGTTCGAGTCCCTGAAGATCCTGCACGGGCAAGGGGTAACGATCCTGCTGGTCGAGCAGAACGTGCGCAAGAGCCTGGAGATCGCCCAGCGCGGCTACGTGCTGGAGCACGGCCGCATCGTGCTGGCCGGGGACTCCAAAAGCCTGCTGGCCGACGAGGGGGTGCGCAGGGCCTACCTGGGAATCTAGGCTTCGCTCATGCCCGACCGCCAGCGGGAAACGAGCTCGCTCCAGCGGCTCTTCCGCACCCGCTTTGTGGAGATCTGCGCGCGGATTGTTTAGCCTGGCTATTTTTCTTCTTACTCCTCAAAATCAAGGACATCATCGACATCTTCATACCGCCCCATCCTACGCTTGCGGGCCTGCGGGACAGGACCCTCGGACTCCAGTAGAACTTCCTTCCAGTGGAGTTATTGCCGTGTCTACGCCGGCGAGGCCCGGAGATGACCCTTGGCCGCGTACTGGAGGATCGGCTCATCCCTTGTCAGCAGCAGGGCTCCGAGCTCGCGGGCCGTGGCCACAATGAGCCGATCGGCCGGGTCTCCGTGCAAGTTCCCGGGAAGGCGGGAGCTGCGGACGCAGATAGACGGCGTGAGGGGCATCAGGGAAAGTCCCGGCAATCCGAAGGCTTTCTCGACCCACTCCTCGCACGGAACGTCGAAGCGAAGCCGTCCTCTCGCTTCCAGCATGCCTACCTCCCAGGCCGAGATGGCGCTGACCCGCAGGAGCGACTCCTCTCCGGCGCGCTCCATGAGCGCCACCGCC
>CAZMWZ010000096.1:0-10686 GCA_964570045.1 uncultured Spirochaetaceae bacterium | reverse complement strand
ATCCGTGCGGATCGGACCCAGGGTGTTGAAGTCCACCAGGCTGAGGAAGATGCTGTAGAAGAGCGGGAGAAGATTGAAGAGCACGAAACCGAGGAAGAACGGGCCGATGAAAAGCAGGGCGGTGCGGCTGTCGCGCGGGCCGAAACGGGTTTGCCGGGATGATGGGCGGACCTGCACCGTTTCCCTCCTCGAAGAGCGGGGCCCCGCAGGGGGCCCCGCGGTACCATTCTACTTCTGCAGGAGAATCTTGTCGGATTGTTCCTTGATCTGCTTCATCGTCTCAGCCAGCGTCTGCTCGCCCGACATGTACAGCTCGGCCTGCCGATAGATGATGTCGGTGTATTCCTTGGCCTTCGGCCCGGTCACCTTCTCGTCTACGACGCCGAGTGAGTTCTGCAGCAGGGCCGATCTCAGATCGGCGACGGTGACGGACCCTTTCGATTTTTCCGCGATGCCTCCCAGCAGACCCTGGACTTCGGCCTCGGTGAGGTTCACGCGGGCAGGGATGCCGCCGCCCTCCTTGTACCAGTTCTCGCTGACATACGCGCTGTAGCGGGCGGCGTTCAGGGGGTGTTTCGCCTTCTTCAACACCGCCCAGACCCCGCCGGCCATCAGGTTATTCTTGCCGCTGGGCCCGGCCGCGGGGGTCTCCACGATTCCCCAGTTCCAATCCCGCGGGTAGGTCACCTCGTCCGTGAGCAGCCCCGTGAACCAGCTGCCGATGCAGATCATGCCGAACTTCCCCGTCGCCGCCCAGGTGTCCCAGCCGTACTTGTTCGCCCGGTACTCCTTGAAGGTCGGCTGGACCTTGTGCGTCTCGCCGAGGTCGTACATGAACTTCATGGCCTCCTGGAAGGCGGGGTTGTCGTAGTTCGAGGACCCGTCGGCCTTGTAGGCGGAGATGTTCCTCTGCCGGGCGATCATGTAGTAATAGTACTCCCAGTCCTGAACGAAGTAGGAGCCGTAGATCCCCTTGCCCTTGTTCGTGAGCTTTTTTGCGGTAGCGATGTAGTCGTCCCACGTCCATGGCGTTTTCGGGTACGGCACTCCGGCTTCGTCGAATATCTTCTTGTGGTAGTACACGGAATGGATCGACTGCTCGTAGGGCAGGTAGAGCAGCTTTCCGTCGTGCTTTTTCAGGTATTTGCCGAATACCTTCTGGGGGTCGCTGCCGGTCTTCTTCAGCAGATCGTCCAGGGGCATGAGGAATCCGGCCCCTACGTAGCGGGCGATGTTGAGCGGGTTGGTGAGGCGGATGCAGTCCGTCGTGTCCCCACCCATGATGGCAATGTCCGTTTTATCGTAGAATTCCTCCTCCGCTCCCGGCACGAGCTGCAGATCCACCTTGATGCCGGTCTCCTTCTCGAAGGCGTCATTCCTCAGCTTCCAGGTGTTGTCCGCCATCGCCTTGGAGCTGGTGAAGACGGTGACGAGCTTTTCCTCCGAGGTCTGCTTCTCCTGGCCGCCATTGGCAAAGACGAGCCCTGGCAGCACCAGAAGAGCGGCCGTCAGCCCGAGGAACGTGAATCTTTTCATACATTCCCTCCTTGCATGGTATTCAATCAGCGCGTGCGCTGAATGTCCGAACGGAACCCCTCTCCATCAGCCGGGGCGAGATCAGGGATGTCGTCTGGCAGGCGATCCCCGGATTGAGGACTCGCTCGAGAAGGACCTGCGTTGCCAGTTCCCCCATGTATTGGCCAGGGTGGTCCACCGAGGTCAACGAGATGCCCGGCAGCTCGGCGAGGCTGGAGTTGTCGAAGCTGATCACCGAGAGATCGTCGGGGATCCTTTTCCCGCGGTTCTGCGCGGCCTTGTACAGCTCCATGGCCTCCTCGTCGCTGGTGCAGATCATCGCCGTCGGCAGATCTCCTCCCCGCGACAGGAACGCGTCGAGCGCCTCGAAAGCCCTCCCCGAGGAGACGGGTTCCTCGCACTCGACGATCCACTCCGCAGGGATCCCCGCGCCCTGCTCCTCGAGAAAGCGCAAAGCCCCCCCCTTCCTTAGTGCCTTGGGGAGGTAGCCTCTGCCGTAGACGATCCCGATGCTTCGGTGACCCTTCTCCCAAAGGTGAGCGGCGACCAGCCTGCCCCCGGCGCTGTCATCCATGGCGATCCGGGTGAATCCCCTGTCGGGGAAGTAGTTGTCAAGGAGGACCACGGGGATCCCGTCGGCTTCGATCTCTTCGAGGAGGTCCATATTCGACGGGCCTGAACCGTCAAATATGGGCTCGATGATGATCCCGTCGACGCCCCGCTTGCGCAGCTTGGACAGCATTTCCCGCTCGCGAGTGAGGTCGTAATCGGACTGGTTCAACAGGATATGGAAGCCCCTGCGGTGGGCGATCTGGTCGCAGCCTCGGGAGATGCGGGGGAAGATATAGGAACCGGAGTGAAAGCAGATCAGTCCGATGTCCATCGTGAGCCGTCTGTCCTTCATGATGCAGAAGGAGCCCACGCCTTTCTTGCTTCGAAGCCACCCGTCGCTGACCAGGCTGGTGATTGCCTGCCGGATGGAGCCTCGGGAAGCGCCGAGTTTGCCGCACAACTCGCTTTCCGACGGCAGCTTGTCGCCTGGGGTGATCTGTCCGGTCTTGATGCTTTCGAGGATCCATTGCCGAATCATTTTCTGTTTACTTGTATATACAGCTTGGCCAGACATGTTGAAAGTATGGGCTACGCGAAAGGTTTTGTCAACAAGAATTTTTTAGCTTCGAATTGTTTTGTTATGCCCGCCCGTCGGGCATTCAGGGCTTTTTCCGGCTTTCCCAGGGCTGCCTGACCTACGCGGACACTAACTGCCCGCATTATAGATATGGGTGGCCGTCAGCTTGTCGGTTGGGGCTCCCTGCAGGCGGAGGGACTGGACTGCCGGTGGCTGGCTGGGGTGGAAGGGGGGTCTGAGGGCGAAGCCGGTGAGTGGGGCAGGGCGCAACGGAGGGATCCAGGCACATCTGGGGCATCATGAAGCCAAGTTGAGGGATCTTAAGCGTAAGAGAAGGCAGACCGCTTCCTGGCTGATTTCTGGCTGGCAAGGGGTGAGAAGGTTCAGTTCAAGGAGGCTGCCTCCAACCCCGGCGGCGCTTTCCCGGCCTTAATCAGATGAAGCAGGATCTTGCGCACCTGCTGGGGCTCGGTGATCACCGCCAGGAGGCGCATAGGGGAACCGCAGCGCGGGCAGGCCAAAGGGTCTGCCTCTTAGACCTTGGCGATCAGCCGGGCCCATGCACTGCGAGCCTCTCTGGAGCAGACGAGGCTTCAGCGCACTGCAGATCGGCGAGGCCGATGCGAACCGCTTCTTGCGCCACGCTATCCTGCCTCCACCCCTCCGGGGCCAGGGGCACCAGGTGCGGTTTGCGCCGCCAGGTACCCCGGGAGTGGGAAGAGTACAGTCCGTAACGGCGGATCAGTCGCAGGCGAGGGTCGGGCAGGTGCTGCAGTAGCTCGGCGATGAAGTCGGTGGCGTGGAAGAGCTTGTGGTTGGTGCGGAAGTAGGGGTTGTAGGCCGTGTGATACAGCACCGTGGCGGCGTGGTCTTCCACGACCAGCTTGCTGAGCGACACCGGTGTCCGGGCCCGGAATGGTCCCACTGCAGCATGTTGGGAAGACCACCCTCGTGCGCCTGATGGGCGAGCGGCTGGGCTGGAAACCGCATTTCGAACCGGTGGCCGAGAATCCGTACCTGGAAGACTTTTTCCGGGACATGGCCAGGTGGGCGTTCCACTCCCAGGTGTTCTTCCTGACCTACCGGGTGCGCTCGCATCGCGCGCTTATGGACAACACCTGGTCGGTGGTGCAGGACCGCTCGCTGTACGAAGACGCGGAAATCTTCGCCCGCAACCTTCACCTCCGGGCAGGATGAGCGAACGGGATTGGGGCACCTACCAGGAGCTGTACCGCACGGTGGTCACCCTGCTTCCGCCCGCCGACCTGGTGGTCTACCTGAGGGCCTCCGTGCCGACTCTCAGGCGCTGGATCGCCCAGCGCGGGCGCGTCTTCGAAGCGAACATCTCGGAGGAGTATTTAGGGGAGCTCAACGGAACGCCTGCGTGACCGGCAGGGATTGTTGTTCTAGCATTCAAGGTTGCCTTGGCCTGAGCCAGCAAACTTCCAGGATTGCAGACAGTGCAGGCCAATTTGAGCTTACCGAGCGGGAAAGGATAGCGGGGCGCTCTCGACCGTGATTGCGTAGCGTCTGATCCAAACGGTGCCTCGCCCCCCGGCCACTTCGCTGCCGAACTCGATCGATGCCACATATTCATCGGCCTGAATGTAGCCATTGTCCGCCAGGAACCGGAGGAAGCCGGCCAGATCCAGCGTGGCGTTGAGCTGCTTCTTTTCACTGGTGAAAGCATAGTAGGCCCAGCCTTCTTTGTTGCCCTTGTCGCCCATGCTCGGGAGGCGCCATAACTTGTAGCGCACCCCGTCAATGGTCGCCGCGTTGATGATTTGTCCGGCCGGCTGCATGTTCCGGGCATCCATCCAGAACATGACCTCGGTGGTAATCAGGGTCGGCTCAGGAGCATCAGTTGCAGGAGCGGCCTTGGTAAGCCAGATTTCAGGGGCCAGGTTGTACGCGCCGGTGGCCTGCTGGTCCACCTCGAAGCTCATGGTGAGCGCATGGAGGTCAGCCACCCGGACGGGCAATCGTGGGTCAGTGGACGGACCGCCGGACCAGGGCTTCCATCCATAGATGATCTCCGGGTAGGCGAACACAGCCGGATGATATCCCGGCCAATCCCATGTCCAGCCGAACTCAAACCCGCTGCCCACCGTCCGGCGCAGAAGGCACTGCCTGAAGGGGCGCCGGGCCCTGCTTTTTCCCCACTGGTTGTTCTCGTAGATGTAGGGTCCGTCCTGCAGTCGATCGCCTTCTCGGCAGTAGGATTCCGTGCCGGGCGGCAGCACAGTCTCGGGCGCAGTCGTCAGGCATCCAAGCACGATACCTGCACAGCCCAGCAACAACAGGCGCAAGACATTCTGCATCGGCGTCAGCATACCGCGAAACGAGCTGCCAGGAAATCATCGGGGACTGGCCAGGCAGTCAGCGCGCCATATGCCCACCAGCGGCATCCTCCGCGTTTCCTGCAGAAGGGCGTACTCGCCGAAGAAAACCGCCGTCCACAATGTAGGTCTGCCCGGTGCAATAGCTCGATGCCCGGGAGGCAAGCAATATCGCCATCCCCGCGAGCTCGGTAGGCTCCCCTGGCCTGCATCCACGCTCTCTTGCCCGGATCCGCCCAAAGGGGTGCCGAAAGCTCCTTGCGCAGGCCCCGGCGCCAGGCAGTTGACCTGGATGTTCAAATCAGCCCACTCGATGGCCATCACCATGGTCAGCTGTTTGATCGCCCCCTTTAAACTTAAACTCTCGGTATTTGCGGAAAACGATCGAAGTGGGCGTCCCGTGTACACAGGACCGCCCGATGCTGCTCGGTTAGAGCCGCGATCCACAAATCGTGAACTGGAACAGGCGTGCCCTGCTGCCGCAGCTGAAAGTACAGGCGCGCAAAGTGGAAGGTGGTTTCCTCGTCAGCGAACAGCAGGGAGACACGCGGGCGATTGAGAAACAGACCCAAAACCCTTTCGTTTTCCCTCCCATGCCTACCTGCGGCGAACCCCGCCCGCAGTTCTGCCAGCACCACAAAGGGGACATAGACCCGCTCGGCTTTCTGCAGAACGCGTACGACCTCTGGCACGTTCGAACAGAAGTCACGATACCGATTGGTGTCTATGGCCACCCTCATTGCCACAGCTCCGTATCCACGGTATCCATGGCCGCGATAGCCATATCAAACTCGGGATCATCCTTCCATGTACCTGCCAGATCGTCGAGGTCATGGTATTCGACAGCTTCCTCGGCCATATCCAATCCCTTTCTGAGAGCTTCGAGCGCGACCTGGTTCAGGCTTTTCGCCTCGTTCCTGGCGACTTCGTGGAGTTTTTGAGCCACCTTTTCCGGTACTCGACGAATCGTCATCTGCCTGCTTTTCATGTAGGCAATGATATCGCATATTGCATGCATCGTCAATCACCTGAGGAATCCTAATAGGCGGGAATAGACGAGGAGTTCCCCGGGCTCTTACCGTTGGATTTGAGTGCCTGCATTATAGATCGGGAGGCCGGTAGCTCGCCGGTTGGGGCTCCCAGCAGGCGGAGGGACTGGACTGCCGGTGGCTGGCTGGGGTGGAAGGGGGGTCTGAGGGCGAAGCCGGTGAGTGGGGCAGGGCGCAACGGAGGGATCCAGGCACATCTGGGGCATCATGAAGCCAAGTTGAGGGATCTTAAGCGTAAGAGAAGGCAGACCGCTTCCTGGCTGATTTCTGGCTGGCAAGGGGTGAGAAGGTTCAGTTCAAGGAGGCTGCGTCCAACCCCGGCGGCGCTTGCGCACCTGCTGGAGTTCGGTGATCACCGCCAGGAGGCGCATCGGGGAACCGCAGCGCGGGCAGGCCAAAGGGTCCTCCTCGTAGACTTTCTTGATCAGGCGTGCCCATGCGGCGCGGCTCTGCTTGGCCGACACCGACAGTAAACCTTTGCACTCAACCTATTCATCCTTTGTCCGCCGGTCCGCTTTGTCAAGCGCGACCTGGCGCATTCGTCGTCCGCCCAGGTGCGGAAAGCCCATTCGCTTTAGAGCTCACCTAATCCTGAACTGCGGCAGCCAGTCCCGATTCCGGGCGAACATCTCCTTCACCAGGTCGTGTATTTCCTCCAGGCTCAGCATCGCCGAAGTGAGGGGGTCCAGGGCTACTGCTTGGAACACCTTGCGCCGGTCCCCCTGCACCGCGCCCTCCACGGCCAGGTCCTCGCTCGTTGCGTTCAGCGTGTTCAACGCCGCCAGATGCGCCGGCAGGGCGCCAACGCGCACCGGCTCCAGGCCGAACGCGGAGGCCAGCACCGGGACCTCGACGCAGGCGCCTGCCGGCAGCATGTTCATGTCCATGACGCTCTACAGCGCCCTGTCCGCGCGCTCAGCCCCCGCCCAGCGCCGCCAGCTCGGCGAGGCGCGGGCGGTTGTAGCGCTGGGCCACAATGCATGGTACGTTCACGGCAATCGCGTAGGGGACCATCGGCCACGCTACGTAGGACGGGTTCCACAGGAAGAAGAGCGGCACCAGCGCGAACACCAGCCAGTGGCACAGCTCGGCACGGCAGGTCTCCCGGACGAAAGTGCGGCAATACTCGGGGGAACGGCTCGCCAGGTGGCACTTGCGGAATCCCGTGCGGAACAGCGCCGCCCCGTCCGGGAGGGCGCGTTTCCAGGCCCGGATCAGGAAGACCCGTTCGTAGAACCGGCCTCCCCGCTCCCAGCGGCGGGTGCGGAAAAGCCACCTCCGGGGGTCGAACCAGGCCAGCGGCAGCCGGCTGGAGAAGTACGAGACCCCAAGGTGGATGACCAGCCAAGCCCCGGCGTTGAGGAGAATCGTCCACGCCACCGGCAACTCGACGACCAGCACAAGACGGCCCCCCGCGATGACTGTACGTCGGCCTCCGCTCCGGGTCAAGTTTGATCGGCGGAGAGCCCCGTGTTAGGATGGCCGCCATATGGGTCAGCTGCTCTTCCTGGCCGCCGCCGGCGCGTGGGCAGCCCTGGAGGCTTACCTCCACTTGTTCCGGCGGGGAAACGGCGCGATCCACGGCTCCGCAAGGATGGCGGAGCGGCTTTCCAAGTCCGTCATGCTGGCCGTGTTCGCCTTCGCCGGATTCGGAGCGCGAATCCTGACTCCGGACTTCGCCCCGGCCTTCCGGCTCCCCTTCACCCCGGTGCGCTGGGCGGGGGCTGCGCTCCTGCTCGCCTCGATCCCCCTGCGGATCCTTTCCGCGGTCCAGCTCGGCCCGGCCTACTCCGTCGACCTCCAGGTGCGCCCGGGCCAGCCGCTGGTCACCAGGGGGCTGTACCGGTTCGTGAGGCACCCGGGGTACCTGTCGCTCATCGTCTCCTTTGCCGGGGTGGGGCTCGCCTTCTGGCATTGGCTGGCCACTCCATTGTGCTTCCTGTTGCCCCCGGGCGTGCTGGTGTGGCGCATGAGCCTGGAGGAGCGGATCCTCGAAAACGCCTACGGCGAGGAATACCGCGCGTGGGCGCGGCGCACCAGGCGCCTGGTGCCGTTCGTGTGGTGAACTCATGAGGGGTCGATGACCGTTTTGCAGGCCGCGATGCTGGGCTCCAGCGCGGCGTTGTGGTTGCCGGGGCTGTTCTGCCTGTGGAGGATCCCCCGCTGCCCGCCGGCGTCCGCGAGCGCCGGCTCGCAGCGACGCCGCAGGAAGGTCTCGGTGATCGTGCCCGCCTACAACGAGGAGCGGCGCATAGGGACGCTGTTGCAGTCCCTTGCGCGCCAGTCCCGGCCCGCGGATGAGGTCCTGGTCGTGGACGACCGGTCCGCCGACGCCACCGCGGCGATCGCCCGCCGCCTCGGCGCCCGGGTGCGGCGCGCGCCGGCCAGGCCGGCGGAATGGGTCGGCAAGTCCTGGGCCTGCTGGGTCGGCGCCCGGCAGTCGGCGGGGGACCTGCTCGTGTTCCTCGATGCGGACGTCCGGCTCGCCCCGGACGGCCTGGCCCGCCTCCTGGCGGCCCACGGGCAGCGGGGCGGGTTGGTTTCCGTTCAGCCGTACCACGAGACGCCCCGCGCCGTGGAGCGGCTGTCGGCAGTCTGCAACGCAGTGGTCATCGGCGGCCTCGGCGCCTTCACCCCCTTCGGCGACCGGCTGGCGGCCGGCGGAAGCTTCGGTCCGTGCCTCGTGGTTTCGCGCGCCGACTACCGGCGCAGCGGCGGGCACGCGGCCGTGCGCGACCGCGTCCTCGAGGACCTGGCTTTGGGCGGCCGTGCGCGGCGGCGTGGCCTGCCGGTGGCCTGCCTTGCCGGACGGGGAGCCGTCAGCTTCCGGATGTATCCGGAGGGGCTGCGCTCGATGGTGGAAGGCTGGAGCAAGAGCATGGCCGGCGGAGCCGGTGGCGCTCCAGCCCTGCCGCGGTGGCTGATGACGGCCTGGCTGACCGGCGCTACTTCGGCGGTCGTCAACCTGGGAGCTGGAATCGCGGCGCTGGCCAGGGGGGGGCCATCCCTGCCGGTCTTCGGCGCCGCGGCCGTGTGCCTGTACCTCGCCTACGCGGCCCAGCTGTGGTGGGTGTTCCGGCGCATCGGCAGCTTCGGGCCCCTGGCCGCGTTGCTTTTCCCGCTGCCTCTCGCCTTCTTCCACGCCGTGTTCGCACGCTCCGCCTGGCTCACCCGCCGCGGCGGCATCACCTGGCGCGGGCGTTCCCTGGCGGCAGAATCGCCTCCAGGCCGAGTACGCGGGACCTCTCGATAGGCTTCTGGACAGGGACCTACCAATACATTACCATGGGATTCATGTATCATCGCGCGGGGATCGCCGCGGCGACGCTGTTGTTTGCGGCGCTGAGCGGGTGCGCGCGGGCTTCGGTTCGGACCGACGCCGCGATCGCGGAGGAGGGGCGAGGGGTCATGCCCAGCGAGCAGGGTGCCCAGCGGGCGACCTTCGCCCTGGGGTGATTCTGGGGACCTGACGCCCGGTTCGGGCGCCTTCCCGGAGTGCTGCGCACCCGCGTGGGCTACGCGGGGGGCAGCTCCCCCAATCCCACCTACCAGAGCATCGGCGACCACTCGGAAGCCATCGAGATCACCTTCGATCCGTCGCTCCTGAGCTACGAGCGGCTGCTGGACCTGTTCTGGGAAGGCCACGACGCCTCCGGCTCCGCCTGGTCGCGGCAGTACGCCTCGATCCTCTTCTATCACGATGCGGAGCAGCGCCGTCTGGCCGAGCAGTCCAAGGCCGAGCAGGAGCGCCGGCGGGGCGGTCCCCTGCAAACGGAGATCCTGCCGGCGGGGATCTTCACCCAGGCGGAAGACTACCATCAGAAGTACTATCTGCAGAACGCGGTCCTGCTGATGCAGGCCGTGCGGTCCCTGCTGCCCGCCCCGCGGGACCTGGTGGCCTCCACGCTGGCGGCCCGTCTGAACGCGCTGGTCACCGGCAACCTGACGCGCCGGGAACTGGAGCAGGACCTCCCAGTTCTGAGCCTGGACGCCCGCCAGCAGGAGGCTCTTCTGGACGCCCTGCCAGAAAGCCGATAACGAATGACCATGCCTGTGCTGCTTTTTCTTTTCATCGCCGTGGCGCTTCTTTCGACGCTCGGCGGGATCCTGCTGTGGAGACGAAGGCTGGCCCGGCGGCGCGAGTTCCTGCAGGGGGCGGCGCAGTACCTGGGCCTGCAGTACCTCGAAGGCGATGCGGCCTGGGAGCAGGCGCAGAGGGAACAGCGCGAGGAGGGCATGCCGCCGGTCCCGCAGTTCCTGGAGCGCCTGGTCCGCCAAGCCGTAAGAGTTCAAGACGCTGTTCGGCAGCCTGGATGATTGGGTACGCGCTCGGCTACGTTCGATGCAGCTAGCCAAGTGGAAGAAACCCAAGAAGTTCCAGCGGGTCATGATCCATGCGTGTACCCCCGTGTGGCGGGCCCGGCGGATATGGGTGGCGATGCGAAGTTGGCAGTCGGCCAGTCGCAGAGAGGTCTTGAGGGTGCTGGACCTGCACTGGTTTCGAAGCCTGGGATTGGTGTTCCTGCAAGACTACCTGGCGGCACCGACCAGTTGACAGGGAGGTCGACCCTGGTCGTCGATCGAAGAGCGGCTTACCTGGCCGGTACGAGCCGTTCTGTTGGGAGGGGGTGGC
>CAZMWZ010000095.1:9480-10931 GCA_964570045.1 uncultured Spirochaetaceae bacterium | reverse complement strand
CCTTAGGGTGGGCCGGCAGAGCGCTACGAGCCGGTCCCGCGCTGCAGGGACTTCAAGGCAGCCACGATCGCAGGGTTTTCCTTGAGCTCGCAAAGCGGCACAAGCTGCGCGTAGACATAGTTCCAGTCCAGACCGCTTTCCTGTCGCTGGAGGATTCCCTCGATATCCGCCCAGTCCCGCCGGCGGTCCGCGAACGCCTTCAGGACGATCAGGTCCTCTGCGCTGCAGGTCCGCAGCCGAGTGCCCGGCAGGAAAAGAAACTCGGAAGCCCGGTCGACGAGCAAGGCCTCGAACTCCAACCCGCCCAGCGCCATGTCGATGCCTATGCCCGATTCGGAGCGCAGCAGCAACACGCGGTTTTTCAGAGCAAACTGCTCGGCGTCCTGGATCCTGCCCGAGTAGCGGCCGAGGAGGACGCGGACACACTCCTGCTCTCCTCCGAGGCCGGTCAGGAGGGTGCAGTCCACGTCCTGGGTGACCCGCGGCTCACCCCAGCGCTGCAGAGCCAGGCCGCCGATGAAACAGAAGCGCCAGGCCCGGCTGAGGAGGAAAGCCTGCAGTTCGAGGGCCACCTGAAAAAGGTCGATCACTTGCGGAGCTTGCCGAACCAGCGCTGCTGCTCCACCAGGCCGGAGGTCGGCCTGGGGGTAAATTGCAGCCGGCAGGCCTCGAAGGCGCCTGCCAGGCTCTGCAGCGCTTCCAGGGTGGAGATGGCCCGCAACTCGCTCTTTTTCAGCTCGCGCAGTCGCCGGCCGGCCCGCCTCCAGCCTTCGACCCACTCGCGGGCCGCGGGGATCTGACTTCGCTCCGCCATACTGTCTTTCCGAAGTCAGTATACCTCGTCCGCCGGGGTGAGTCCATCAAGGGCAGCAAGAAGAGCCGGGCGCTGCGCTCCCGGGCGGCGACCGGAGGGTTTCAGCGCCGTTCCGGCGCAGGCCCGGGCACCAGCGCCATGCCCGCCACGGAAGCGGCGAACAGCACCCCCGAACCCGCCACGACGAACCAGCGGAAATCCCCGCCGAGGGTGAACACGGCCGGAAGATCCGGCGGGAAGTTGGCCAGCAGGATCAGCACGGCGTTGTACAGGAAATGGGAGAGCATGGTCAGGAACAGCGAGCCGAAGCGGAAGTAGACGAAGCCCAGGTAGACGCCCACCAGCAGCAGCGACGGCAGGCCCAGGACCTGCTGGTGGAACAGGGCGAAGATGGCCCCGGACAGCAGGAAGTGCCAGGGGGCGGAAAGGCGCCGCTGCAGGGTGCGCTGGAGGTAGCCACGGAACAGCACCTCCTCGCAGAGCCCCGGGGTGACCGCGATCACCAGGAGCGTGGCGGCCAGCGGCCAGGGGCGGGGGTTCACGATGAGCGCCTCGCCCAGCCGGCTCCAGCGGGCCAGGGCCGGGAAGAAGGACAGCAGCCACTGCGCCAGCCCGGCGGACACCGGCAGCAGGAACA
>CAZMWZ010000095.1:7483-9380 GCA_964570045.1 uncultured Spirochaetaceae bacterium | reverse complement strand
GAGAACAGGACCGTCAGGATCCCGGTGAACAGGGCGCTCTGCACCATCTGCTGCAGGAGACTGGGAACGTAGAACCGACGGCCCGCCAGCTGGATGGCCTCCCACGGCTCCAGGGTCCGCCCGCCGGCCACCGCTGCCACGTGCGCGCCGACCGCCGTGTGCACGAACACGCCGGCCAGCCACAGCAGCAGCGAGGCGGCCAGCATGGTGAGCAGCAAGTGGAGGTAGCCCAGCAGGAAAGCCATGCCGGGTTCCTGCCCCGTCTCGATCAGGGCCGCCAGACCGGCCAGGAAGCGCGCGGCGCCCCAGCCCACCAGGACGCCCAGCGGCAGGAAGAAAACCAGCGACAGCAGCAGGCTGGTCTTCCAGGTGTGGCCCATCATCTTGAAGCTGTTGTCCAGCAGGTCGCTCAACCCCTGCCGGGCCAGGAACGGTGTCTTACGGCTGATCTCCATGGGTTTCTCTTGCATCCATAATCGGGGAATCGCCTCCGCAGATCAAGTGCGTGGTCGGGCGCGCAGGAGCAGGCGCTTCAGGAACCCCGTCAGGGCGAGGGCGAGCAGCACGCCCACGGTGGCGCCCACCAGGTCGGCGATCAGGTCGCCCAGCTCGCGGTGCCGCGAGGCCAGCGGCTGGACCAGCTCGATGAGCCCGCCCAGCACCAGGCTGCCGGTGATGGATACGAGAACCAGCCGCGGGCGCGGACCGGGCAGCTGGGAGGCAAACAGCAGGAAGCCCAGCAACGCGTAGGCCAGGCCGTGCGCGATCTTGTCCGCCAGCGGGACATCGCCGACCTGCGGCTGCGGAATCGGCAGCACGGCGACCACGACGATCCCCACGGCCACCGCCGCCGTAATGGCGCGGACCCAGCTCCTCGGTGAAAGACGCATCTGGCGCAGAGTATGCTGAAACCGGGCCTTCGGCAAGGGCGACACCCCGTGGAGAAGAGTTCTGGGGGGTTTCCCTCACCCTTTCCGCCCCTTCCCGGCCGCAAATTGAGGGGTTTTCCTCATGGAACCGGGGAGCCTCCGGGGTTACCCTCGGTGTTGGAAGGACCATGAAGAAAACCAGACAGAAGATTCGCCGAGGGCTGCTCGTCGCCTCGCTGCTGCTGCTCCCCGTGACGCTGTACTACTTCTCCCCCGCCCTTTGCCTGCAGGGCGCCGCCTCAGGAGTGGCCTCCGGCAGTGTCCTGGTCTTCGCGGGCCTGTTCGTGTCCGCGCTGTTTCTCGGCAGGGCCTTCTGTGGCTGGGCCTGCCCCATGGGCGGGCTGCAGGAGCTCACCGCTCCCCTGCGCGGCCGCCCCGTGGCCCGCCGGCGGCTTGCGGCGCGCCACGTTCGCCTACCAGACCTGGTATGGGATTTCGGTGGTCGACCTGCAGGGGCTCATCATCCTGCTGGCGGTCGCGGCGGTGTTCTTCGTGCCGGCCCTGCTGGTGGGGCGGCGGGCGAGCTGCCACACCTTGTGCTGGATCGCCCCGTTCCTGATCGCCGGCCGCTCGGTCCGCAACTTCCTGGCCTGGCCGGCGCTGCGCCTGGCCGCGCGCCCCCTGGCCTGCCGGCGTTGCGGCGGCTGCACCCGCGCCTGCCCCATGAGTATCGACGTCCAGGAGAGCGTGCAGGCGGGCGGCCTGGAGACCACGGACTGCATCCTGTGCGGCTCCTGCGTGGACGCCTGCCCGCAGGGGGTGATCCGCTTTTCCTTCAGCAAGGGTATGCTGCCGGCCCTGGGACTTCTGGCCCTCAGCCTACTGGCCTTCAGCCTGCTGGCACGCGCGCCCGGCCTGCACGCGGAGACCCGCTCCCTTTTTCCGCTGCCGGAAGCGCGGCTGGGCGGGATGGGCGGCCCCCACTTCCGCCTGACCTGGTTCGCAGGCGAGGCGTCCATGCTCGGCGG
>CAZMWZ010000095.1:0-7383 GCA_964570045.1 uncultured Spirochaetaceae bacterium | reverse complement strand
GCGGCCCCCACTTCCGCCTGACCTGGTTCGCAGGCGAGGCGTCCATGCTCGGCGGCGGCCCGGCGTACCTGATCGTGGACCGGAGGCTGTACCTCGGCCTGAACGGCTCCTACCTGGAGGGCAACACGGACGAGTTCATGATCGGCTATGGAGGGCCTAGCGCCGGCTGGCTGCTGTCCCCCGACTCCTGGTTCAGCCTCTGGCTCGGCGGGACCGCCGCACTTGGCGGCATGCGGGAACCCGCGGCGGGCTCCGCCGGGGTTTTCGTGCTGGAGCCGGAGGCCATCGCCCAGGTCGCTCTCGGCCCCTACTGCCGCCTGGGACTGGGGGCCTCCTACCGCTGGACACTGCCCTTCGCGGAGGTCCCGGGCTTCGGCGCGCGCGAACTGAGCGGCCCCTCGGTCGTCGTGCGCCTGGCCTACGGGGTGTTCCGGCCGGAGCCCCGGGAGGCCGGAGAGGCTGTCGCGGGTGGCGCCCCGCCTCCCGCCTGCCGGCCCCCCCGGCCTAACCCGCGGGTCGGCCTGGTCGGGAGCTGGTCCCAGAAGTTCAGCCTGGTGCGCGGCCAGGTGGCGCGCTTCGACGGCGGTTATACCCGCTTCATTCTCATGGACCGCTGGGGGCTGGGGGCCATGGGCTACCGCGCCCCGGGCGGCGCGAAACTCGGGGTCAATGACTTCCAGATGATGGAATCCGGGACCTGGGTCGAGCGCTTCTTCGACCCCTCGAGATTGTTCAACTTCGCCGTCGGCGCCCTGACCGGCATCGCCCTGGTGGGCTACCTCACCCCCGCGGAGGAGCTGCAGGGCTCACCCGCCTTCCTGTTCAACCCGGAGTTGCTCGGTTACCTGAACCTGTCCGACTTCGTGCGCCTGTCCGCCAGCCTGGGCTACCGCACCGCCATTCCCTTCCGGGAGGTACCCGGGCTGGAGTACTGGGACTGCAATGGGCCGACCCTGTCGCTGAACCTGGTGTTCGGGGTGTTCTGAAGCCGCAGGCATGTTTTTGCGTGGCGGATGACAACCTGGCAATTATATCAGCAAAATAGTATTGACAACCAGCAGATTTACCGTCAATCTGCTGATGATGTTTACAAGATCGCTTCAGCTACCCGACCATTCCTTCTTCGTTCTCGGTCCGCGGGGGACAGGCAAGACCACCTGGCTGAGGCGTGTTCTTCCGGATGCCCTGTGGTTCGATCTGCTTCGAACACAGACGTTTCTGGCGTTGACCCGACGGCCCGAATCCTTTCGGCAGCAGATAGAGGCACGACCTCCCGGAACATGGGTCGTCGTGGATGAAGTGCAGCGTCTGCCGATCCTCCTCAATGAGATCCAGGCCCTCATCACGGAACAGGGACGTGCCTACCGGTTCGCCCTCAGCGGATCCAGCACCCGGAAACTCAAGAGAGCCGACGCCAATCTTCTAGCGGGCCGCGCGATCAACCGACAGTTCTATCCGCTCACGGCGGCCGAACTGAATCGGGATTTCGATCTCGACCAGGTCCTGCGCTTCGGGCTGCTTCCTCAAATCCAGGCGGAACCGGCCTTCGCCATCGACTTTCTGGATGCGTATGTCGTGAATTACATCCGGGAGGAGATCCAGCAGGAAGCCCTGGTACGCAACCTCGATTCTTTCTCCCGGTTCCTGGAGGTCGCTGCCCTGATGAATGGACAGGTTGCCAACATCGCGGGCTTGGCCCGAGATGCCGCCGCGGCGCGACCAACCGTCCAGGGGTACTTCGCCACGCTCGTCGACACTTTGATCGGGTTCTGGTTGCCGGCCTGGCGGAAACGGGTCAAGGTGAAGGAAGCCGCCAGCCCGAAGTTCTACCTGTTCGATCCGGGTGTCGCCCGGGCTCTTGCGGGCCGTTTGCGCGAACCCCTGGAAAGCACGGAACGTGGGTTCCTGTTAGAAACGTGGATTCTGCATGAACTGCGGGCTGCCATGTCGCTTCACGACACGGGCGGCCAGTTGTCCTACTGGCGCACGCCCAGCGGCAGCGAAGTCGATTTCATTTGGACACGGGGAACACGCGCCATCGGCATGGAGGTCAAGGCTTCGGCCATTTGGCGCAACGAATACAGCGCGTCCCTAAAATCCCTGATCGGAGCAGGAGCCCTGCAGACCGGGTATGGCGTGTATACTGGAACAGCCGAGTTGAAAGACGGGCCGGTACGGGTTCTGCCGCTCAGCCGATTCCTGGGTGAGTTGTCTTCCGGTACGATGTTGGTGGGGGAGAAAAGCCGCACGGACGGGTGAGCCTTCGTAAGGAGCCTCTGCTGCAACTTTGACACCGGCGCCTCCACCGTCTACAATTAGGCGTGGGCGCCGTGAATCCCTACGAGTACATCGTCAACCTCTCCAAGGACTTCATCACCCTGATCAACCGGGACTACGTCTACGAGATCGTGAACGATTCCTACTGCCGGGAGATGGGGCTCGCCAGGGAAAATGTCCTCAAGCGGAAAGTCGCTGCCGTCTGGGGCGAGGAGAAGTTCGAGGCCACGATTCGCAAGCACCTGGACGATTGTTTCGCGGGCAAGGAAATCCACTACATCGACCAGTTCAAGTTCGGCCCCTTTGTAAAATACATGCACGTCTCCTACTACCCCTACAGAGAGGGCGGGGAGATCACCCACTGCCTGGTGTTCTCCCACGACATCACCCAGCTGGGAGAAATCGAATCCCGCCTGAGCAACTACGAGTACCGCGACCCGGTGACCGGGCTGTTCAACCGCCGCTCGCTCAACATCATTCTCGAAAAAGAAATCGAGAAGGCCAAGCGCTCCCGCTCGGAGAAGCTGCGGGCGCTGCTGTTCATCGCCCTGGAGAACATGTCCAAGGTTAACCAGGCCCATGGGCATGAGATCGGCGACCTGCTGCTGGAGAACACGGGCCTGCGGATCAGAAAGGTGCTGCGCGGCAGCGATTTCGTTTTCCGCTTCGAAGGCAATGAGCTCACGGCGCTGCTCACCAACGTCAGCCGCAACACCGACGCCGGCAAGGTGGCCCAAAAGATCCACAACGCCGTGGCGCTGCCCTACGACTACAAGGGGACCGAGATCCTGATCACCTGCTCGATCGGGATCGCGGTCTACCCGGAAGACGGGGAGGAGCGGAACATCCTGATCCAACGGGCGGCCTCGGCGCTGCAGGAAGCTAAAAAACGGGGCAACACCTTTTTGCTGTTCAACGCTGCCCTCCACCGGGAGGCTCAGGAGCGGCTGCGGCTGGAAAGCGACCTCGCCAAAGCCTTCGACGAGCAGCAGTTCGAGCTGCACTTCCAGCCGGTGGTGGACATGGCTGGGAGCCTAAAGGGCGCCGAGGCGTTGATCCGCTGGCAGCACCCGCAACGGGGGACCGTGCCGCCGCTGGACTTCATCCCCCTGGCAGAAGAGACCGGGATGATCCAGGCCATCGGCCGCTGGACCCTGTTCACCGCCTGCCAGCACCTTGCGCGCTGGAGCAGCAAAATAGATTTATCCCTCTCGGTGAACCTGTCGGCCAGAGACTTCGCCGATCCCCAGCTGCTGGAACTGCTGGAAACCGCCATGAGCAAGGCCGGCATCAAGGATCCCCGCAGGCTCAAGCTGGAAATTACCGAGACCCGCTGCATGGAGGACCCGGAACGGACGATCCGCAGGATTGCCGAGCTCAAGGCAAAAGGCATCGACACCCTGGTCGACGATTTCGGCAGCGGGTATTCGTCCCTGGGCTACCTGAAGCGGCTGCCGGCCGATACCTTCAAGATCGACCGCGTGTTCGTCGAGGCCCTGGCCGAGAGCTGTGATGAAAGGGACTACCTGAGCCGGATCATCGACACGATCAAGAGCCGCAGGAAACGGGTGCTCGTGGAAGGGGTCAGCACGGCGCAACAGTATGCCCTGCTGAAAGACATGCGCTGCGACCTGATGCAGGGCTACTACTTCAGCCGCCCGCTGCCGGCTTCCGCGTTCGAGAAGCTGCTCGCGCGAGACGCGGCGCTTCCCGCCGCCGGCAGTTGAAGTCCTGCATCCAACGCCGAGCTACGCCTTCGGGGCCCCCGCGACGAAACCCTCCACGAACGGGGCCACCTTGTCGAGCTCCCCGTCAGCCAGCGGCCCGTTCAGCTCCCGCACGGCGCAGCGCAGCACCTCCGCGTGCACGTTGAGCCCGAGCTGCTCGGCCTTCTTCCGGAGAATCCCCGCGGCGCCGGGGTTGATCCAGCGTTCCGCCTTGGCCGCCTCCTCCGGGGTTTTGGGCCTGGGGCCGAAGGTATCGAAAACGGCGAGCGGCTTCCGGCCCAACCCTTTGGCCTGCAGTTTCCGGAGCGCGGCCTTGGCCCTGCCGGTCACTCCGGCCATCCGGGTCGGGGCGCCGAGGAGCACGCCATCGACCTCGGTGAGGTCCGGGAGCCTGGCACGCAGGTCCTGAAGGATCGTGCCGTGCCCCAGTGCCTTCAGCCGCTGCTCGATCGCCTCGGCCACCTGCCGGGTGTTGCCGTGATAGCTTCGGTACAAGATCAGAGCGCGCATTGGTTTGCCTCCTGGTAACGCACCATTCTTACTCGAAGTATGGCACAATCACAATCCTCACCCGCGCACGTCTTGACCTCAACGTGAACCCGCACTACAGTGCTGGGTCATGGGGATGCCCGTCTACAAGACCTACCACCTGGTGAAGGGCGAGGACCTGAACCACCACGGCACGCTGTACGCGGGTCGCAACGCCGAGTGGTTCGTAGAGTCCGGGTTCATCGCCGCCGCCAGCCTGACGCGTCCGGAGAACATCGTCTGCGCCATGATCCACGGCATGGTGTTCAAGCGCCCCGTCCGGCTTGGGGAGGTGATCGGCTTCGAGAGCCGCATCGCGCTTACCGGCCGCAGCCGCCTGGTGGCCTTAATCGAAATGAAAAGCAACGAGGAGACCATCGTGCGCGGTTTCGTCACCTTCGTGCACGTAGACCGCGAAGGCCGACCGCTCGCCCACGGGATCACCATCACAGCGGAAACCCCTGAGGAGACCAACCTGCAGGAAAAGGCCCGTCAGGTCACCTACGAAACCAAAGGCAAGGAGTAACAACATGTCGGAGCTGAAGATGTACCGAAAGCGTCAGAAGCGCATCAAGGGCTGGCGGCTGGCCGTGCTGGTCGTGCTGCTGGCCGCGGCCACGACCCTGGGCTGCCTGCATCAGTTGAAGCTCGCGGTGCGTCCGGTCGGGGTCGACGCCCTCTGCCCCTTCGGCGGCATCGAGTCGGCTATCACCCTCATCGCCACTGGCGCCATGCTGGAGCGGGTTGCCTGGTCCAGCTTCATCCTGCTGCTGGCTACCCTGATCATCGCTTTGGTGTTCCGCCGCTCCTTCTGCGGCCACATCTGCCCCCTGGGCGCGCTGCAGGAGCTGGCCGCGCGGCTGGGAAGGGTGATCTTTGGCAAGCGCCTCACAGTGCCGGCCGCCGTCGACCGCCCGCTGCGCTTCCTCAAGTACGCGGTCCTGGTGGTGTTCGTGGCCCTGTCCGTGATCCTGGGGCAGCTCGCCATCCGCCCGTACGATCCGTGGGCCGCCTGGAACCACCTGATCGGACCGGACCTGTTCACCGAGTTCCTGGTGGGCTTCATCGTGCTGGTCGCCAGTCTGATCGGGTCGCTCCTGTTCGACCGCTTCTTCTGCAAATACCTCTGCCCGATGGGCGCCTTCCTGGCCGTGATCCGGCGCATCGGCTGGTTCCGCGTGCGGCGCAACGATACGACGTGCACGCACTGCTACGCCTGCGACAAGGCCTGCCCGGTGAACATCAAGGTGGAGGCGGTGAGCGAGGTGCATTCCCTGGAATGCATCGACTGCAACCTGTGCGTGAACGCCTGTCCGGTGCCGAACACCCTGACCCTGACCGGCCCGCGCGGCCGGACCAAGGCCTCCGCCGCCGGGGCGATGTGGATCACCGTCGCCATCTTCGCCGTGGTCATCGGCATCACCAGCATCACGGGCAGCTTCCAGTGGACGCTCCAGCCGCTGGCCAAGACCGCGGACCTCGACCAGGCCTTCGACCCGGCCGAGATCAAGGGCTCCAACACTTTCCGGGAAGTGTCGGAAGTGACCGGCATCCCCGCCGCCGAGTTCCTTCAGCGTTTCAACATCACCGAGGAGGAGTTCGCGAAGCCGATCCGGGATGTCGCCCACCGAGAGTCCGGCGGCTTCGAGGTGGAAGAGCTGCGCGAGTTCGTGCGCGAACATCTGGGGCAGTGAGGCCGGGACCCGCCTCCCACAGCAGGAAGCCTTGGCACTGGCGGCCTACCTGTCGGAAGCGGCCGCCGCGGGTTCGCTCCCGCACGTAGTCGCCGATCCGCCGGCGCACCGCGGGCGTGAGCGGCGTGTAGCGTTCGAAAACACGCCCCAGCTCCTCCTCCGCCTCCTCCCGCTTCAGCTCCTGGCGGGTCTCCTGCCAGCGGAAGCGCAGCTCCGGGCGGTAACCCCGGGCGTAGAGCAGGCCGAAGGCGTACAGCACGTCGTTGGGATAGTTGCCCGCCTCTTCGCGGAAAAGGATGGGCCACAGCTCGCGGCGGGCCAGGCCCCACGGCCCCCACTGCGCACCGGACCAGCCGCTCAGGTAGCAGAAGCGGCGCGAAGCCCGGTTCATGCGCTCCAGGGCCTGCGGCCCGTTCACGCCGGGAGACATGGAGGCAAAGACCAGATCGAAGCCGCCGGCCCAGGCCTCGCGCTCCAGCTCCACCTCGCCCCAGCCACGTTCCACCACGCGGATGTTGCGCAGACCGCGCGCGGCCTGCCGGCGGCGCAGGATCGCGGCCATGCCGGGGGCGGGCTCCAGCGCCGTGACCTGCCGCACGCGGACGGCTAGCGGCAGCGCGAAGTTGCCCGGCCCGGCGCCGATGTCCAGGACGCGGAAACGAGCCTGGAGGGCGCCCCGCGAGGCAAGCCAGCGCAGCAACTCGGCCCGCCAGGCCCGGCTCTCGGCGCTCTCGCTCTGCCGGGCATAGCCCTCCGCCCGCCGGTCCCAATGCGCCAGCTTCTCCGCCGGGCCAAAACGGTCCCTGCGGGCGACCGGCGAGCTCACCAAGGCTTCCCGCCAGAGCCTTTCCCAGAAGACCGGCTGGAAAGCTCGCTCCCCGCTCGTCATGCCGCGGACCGGGGTAGCCGGAGCGCCGTCAGGAGGCGGGCGCCTTGACCTTGGCAGCGGGTTTGGCTTCGGCTGCGGCTTTGGTGCCGGTTTTCTCGACATGCTGCAAACGCCGCTTCCCGTGCGTGCCGCGGAAGAGCTTGCCCCGCCGGGTTCTTCTGTCTCCTTTTCCCATCGTTAAAGCCTCCGGTTCCTTCTACCAGAAAGCCGGGCGAATGGCAAGGACGCCCCGCCTGCCCTCCCCGCCCGCCGGAAGCTGCCGCGGGCC
>CAZMWZ010000094.1:2446-11104 GCA_964570045.1 uncultured Spirochaetaceae bacterium | reverse complement strand
CGAATGAAGCGCTCGAAGTCGCGCAGGCTGGCGACATTGAGAATCTGCCTTACATCGCGCTCGAGGTAGGTGGCGAGGTAGGCGGCGTAGAATTCCTTACCCGGCAGGTCCGCTACTCGCCAAAGCTCGGGAAACTGGCCGCGGACCATCAGCGCGATGAGAGCCGCCCTGCCGGGCGGGAAAGCGCTGACGGCGTTGATCTCGTCCCAGGACAGGTTTTCCAGCTCCACCAATGCGCAGCGGCCCGCCAGGCTGTCCGAAACCCCTTTCATCAGCACGAATTGCTGGCTGCCCGTGAGTATGTAGCGGCCCATGCCGTGTCGATCGAGGTCGATGTCCGCTTTGAGATGGCGAAACAGCCCGGGTGCGTATTGCACTTCATCCACTACCAGCGGGGCGGGATGCTCGCGCAGGATTTCCGCCGCATTGCGTTCGGCCTGCTCGGCGATGCTCGGCAGGTCGAGGGAAATGTAGTTGTAGTGGTTGAAAGTCTACCGGACCAGAAAGGTTTTTCCTGCCTGCCGGGCCCCCGAGACCACGACGGCAGGAAAGAAGCGTGCCAGCTCGATCAGCCGTCCCGAGACCGACCTTGGGAATGTCATATGACAATATTTACTTTATAAGTAAAAAATGTCAACTTGCGGCAGAAATTCATTTTGTCGCGCATCCCGGGTGCCGGGCCCCTACCCGGATGTCTTGCCCGGGAAGGGGCACAGGGTCCGCACGGGGCACTCGGGACAGCGGGGCTTGCGCGCGGCGCACACCCGCCGTCCGTGCTCCCCTGCTACCCAGGAAAAGCGGGTCTGCACCGCCTCCGGCACGAGGGCCCGCAGCTCCGCTTCGATCCGGTCGGGGTCCTGCTCAAAGGCCAGGCCCAGGCGCGCGGTCACCCGCTTGAGGTGGGTGTCCACGACGATCGCCGGCTGCCCGAAGCAGGCGCCCAGGAGCACATTGGCCGTCTTGCGCCCGACCCCGGGGATGGTGAGCAGCTCTTCGAGGGTCTCGGGCACCCGCGCACCGAAACGCTCGACCAGGGCCCGTGCCATGCCCAGCAGGCTCCTGGCCTTATTGCGGTAGAAGCCCGTGGAGCGAACCAACTCCTCCAGTTCCTCCTGTCCGGCTTCCGCCAGGCGCGCGGCGTCGGGGAAGCGGGCAAACAGCGCCGGGGTGACCTGGTTCACCCGTTCGTCCGTGCACTGGGCCGACAGGATAGTGGCCGCCAGCAGCTGGAAGGCGTTGCGGAAGGCCAGATGCACGCCGGCCTGCGGGTAGGCGCGCGACAGCGCCGCGAGAATCTCAGCGGCGCGCTTTTTTTCTTCGGCCGGTAAACCAGGCATCGGCTTCCTCCGTGCTCAAAGTGTTCAGCACCTGGCCCGGTTCGAGCCAAGCCTTGCGGGCAAAGAGCAGTCCGTAGCGCATGTAGTCCAGGTCCTGAAGGCAGTGGGCGTCGGGACAAAGGGCGATGCGGATGCCCCGCCGGGCGGCCCTCTTCAGCACGGGCCAATCCGGGTCCAGGCGCCAGGGGTTGCAGTTGTGCTCCAGCGCCGCCCCGTTCGCCGCCAGGGCGGCCAGCAGCTTTTCCTCGTCGTAGGCATAGCCCTCGCGGGACAGCAGAAGCGCCCCGCTCACGTGCCCCAGGATGCTCAAGGCGGGATTGGCAATCGCGGCCAGCAGGCGTCCGGTGGCCTGCTCCCGGCTCATGGTCAGGTTGGAGTGCACCGAGCCGATCACGAGGTCCAGGGCTCCCAACACCTTTTCCGGGTAGTCCAGCGCCCCGTTGCCCAGGATGTCCGACTCCACCCCGCAGAACACGCGGAAAGGCGCGAGCCTGCCGTTCAACTCCTCGATCTCCGCGCGCTGCTCGCCGAGGCGCTCCGCGGACAGCCCGCCGGCGTAAGCGGCCGAGCGGGAGTGGTCGCTCAGGGCCAGCCAGTCGTAGCCCAGGCGCCGGCACTCCAGCGCCATCTCCTCGATAGAAGCCAGGCCGTCAGACCAGCGCGAGTGCGCGTGGATCACCCCGCGCAGGTCCGAGCGCTCCACCAGCCGGGGCAGGCGGCTGGCCTCCGCAGCCTCCAACTCCTCCTCCCCTTCCCGCAGCTCCGGCGGGACCCACGGCAGCCCCACGGCCCGGTACACCGCCTCTTCGTCCGCCAGCGGCAGGGCCTTCTCGCCCCGGTACACCCCGTACTCGTTCATCTTGAGGCCCAATCCCTTGGCCCGGCCGCGGAGCAGGGTGTTGTGCTCCTTGGAGCCGGTGAAGTGCTGCAGCGCCGGGGCCTCCGACTCCGGGGCCACCAGGCGGAAGTCGATGGCCAGGCCCTTGCGCCGGATGGAAACCTTGGTGTCCCCCTCGGCGCTCACCCCCGGGTCCTCGGGAGAGGATTCCGCCAGGGCCACCAGCGCCGCCTTCACCCTGGCCGCTGCCGCCCGCGCCTTGGGGATGGCCAGGATGTCGATGTCTTTGAGGATGCGCTTGCCCCGCCGCAGGCTGCCTGCCTTGTGCGCGGCCCGGAACAGGCCGGTGCCCTCCAGCTCGGCGAGCACCTCCTCGGCGATCGCCTCCGCCTCGGAGTACAGGAACATGCCCCGGAAACGCTTGCGGAACTCGATGGCCTTGAGGATCTTCTCCTGCAGCTTGACCCCGAAGCCCTCCAGGGCGAGCAGGCGGTTCTCCCGGCAGGCATACTCCAGCTCGCCCACGCCGGCGATGCCCAGTTTCTGCCAGAGCTGGCGCACCCGCTTGGGCCCCAGCCCGGGCAGCTCCAGGACCTCCTCCAGCCCCGGGGGAAAGCCGGATTTGAGCTCCTCCAGGCCCGTGGACCTGCCAGTACGCGTCAGCTCCCGGATCACTTCGGCGATGCCGGCCCCGATGCCCTTGATACCCGTCAGGCGCTCCTCGGCCACCAGGGTCTCCAGGCTCTCGGGGTGGCGCTCCACGATGCGCGCCGCGCGGTCGAAGGCCAAGGCCTTGAAGGGGTTCTCCCCCTTGAGCTGTAGGTACACTCCGAAGCGGGAGAGGACGGCGGCGATCTCCTGGTTGGTCATGACCAGGTCATTATAGGGCATCCGGGGCGGCCGGCGCCACGCCTATCCCTTTTGCTCCCCGAGCAGAGTCGCCACCACCGCGCGCGGGCCGCCGTGCTCCCGGTGCTCGCACAGGTAGATGCCCTGCCAGGTGCCCAGCTCGAGGCGCCCGTCGCCGATGGGAAGGAGGAGCCCGGAACCGAACAGGCTGGCCTTGAGGTGCGCGGACATGTCGTCAGGCCCTTCCAGAGTGTGGCGGTAGTACGGGGCCCCGTCGGGAGCCAACCGCCGGGAGTGGGCCTCGAAATCCTCGCGCACCGTGGGGTCCGCGTTCTCATTGAGCGTGAGGGAAGCGCTGGTGTGCTGCAGGAAAAGATGGCAGAGCCCGGTGCCGATGCCCCCGAGGTCGCCGAGCTTTTCGGCCACCTCGCGGGTCACCAGGTGGAAGCCGCGCGGCCGGGGCTTGAGGGTGAAGCGGAGCTGGCGGAGGATCATGCGGAGGCCGGTTTCAGCGGGAAACTCAGGCTCGTGCCGGCGTAGCGGATCACCGGCTCACAGGCCCAGCAGCAGGCGGTTGACCCGCGTGTCCAGCCGGGCGATGCGCACCGCCTGGCCGTTCAGGCGCTGGTAATCGGGTCGCTCGTCGAGGATCTTCCGCCAATCCCCCCGGGCCAGCAGGTCGGCGACGGCGGGCAGCTCCTCCCAGACGGCCTTCTGCAGCCCCGTGAGCTCCCGGTCGGCGGCGAGCTCCACGGCCTTGCGCTCCGCCAGGCGGAAGTTCTCCACGTTGAGCCGGACGAAGTCCATGCGGATCTCGCGTGCATTCTCGCGCCCGGGGGCGGTGTCGGTGCGCAGCACGTGGTTGTCGAACTCGAAATGCCCCTTCCACCCCAGGCGGTCCAGCATCCACAACACCCCCACCAGCTCCTTGACCCCGCTCATGCCGATCATGGTCGGGTTGTCGTTGTCGAACTGGCCGGGCTTCTGGTTGCCGAGGTGCACGAAGTTGAGCTTGCCCCGGGCCACCGCCAGGGCCAGGGCCACGAAGGGGGACAGGTTGGTCATGGCCTCGTGCTGCAGGATCTCCGGGTTTACCCCCCAGAAGTCCGGCTCCTCCAGGGCGTCGGTGAGCGCCAGGGCGTGGCCGGTAGTGGGCAGGAGCATCTCTCCGCGCGGCTCGTTGGGCTTGCTCTCGATGGAGCCCTTGCGGATGGAGAGCTTGTTGTCCCGGATGTAGCGCCGCGCCAGGTTGAGGCCCTCGATCAGGTAGCGGTAGGTGCGCTCCCACGGGAGGGCGAACTGGGTCTCGAAGCCGTCGCGCGCCACCCAGTAGGTCAGGTACTCGGCGCCGAAGAAGTGTCCGATGCGGATGGCCCGCAGCACCTTCTGCGCCGCCAGCAGGCGGATGCCCGGGTTGGGGTTGGCCAGCCCGCCGCCGCGGAACACGGGGTTGCTATGCAGGTCGCAGGTGATCATGGCCAGGCGCAGGCCCGCCGCCTCCAGGCGCTTCTTGAGCTCCCGCAGGGTGCGGGAGGTCTCGCTGGCCGGGTCCTGGTCGTCCTGCGGGTTGGCCGGGTCCCAGGCCACCAGGTTGTCGTCGTGGCTGGCGGTGAGCTCGATCAGCCCTTCCTTCTTGGCCGCGCACAGCAGGTCGCAGACTTCCAGGCAGCTCAGGCGGTCCAGGATGGAGCGCCCAAAGGGGTCCCCCACCGGGTTCTCCACGCACCAGAAAGGCATCGAAAGAACGCGTTGCGGCATACTTGAGCCTCCTTTCGAGTCAGGCGTACTTACGGTTGACGAGCCAGAGGGCCAGCAGGACGATCAGGTCGGCGGCCAGGCCGTTGAGCCACACCCAGAAATTCGGCTCGAAAATGTCCCGAGCGAAGAAGCTCACGATGATCTGGAACAGCCAGAGGATGGCGATCACCAGCGTGGCCGCGAACAGCAGCCGGCCGCGCACCTGCACGAACACCCCGGCCAGCACGATCACCCCGGCAGCCAGCTCCACGATAGGCACGATCAGGCTGACGGGGTTGTTGCTCCCGCCGAAAACCCGATTCAGGCCGCGCCCGAGCTGGGCCGCTCCTGAGTCCCACTGGATGAGCCCGACCAGCCCGAGGGTGATCAGGTAGGCCGCCACCACGATCTGCAGCACGAGCAGGGTGGCGTCCGCGTCGAAGGCTGCTTTCTTGTTAGCCATTGCCGCTCCTTCCGATAAGAACCTGCACGAGGCTACCACCGCCGCGGGCGCCGGTCAAGACGAGGGCGGCCGGGCGGGTCCGCCGGCGGCACTGCGGCTAGAAGAGGCTGAGCTGGCGCTCGCCGCCGAACAGGGTTTCCAGCTCCGTGCCGAGCACCTCGCTGAAGGCGGAGGCGATGGGCTTGAGCTGCTTCTCCACGTAGTGCGCGTAGTCGATCGGGGCGGACAGCTTCCCGGCGGGCTGCGGGCCCGCGGCCGTGATCAGGTAGCGGATCAGTCCGCGCCGCTCGCTGGGTGAAAGCAGTTCGGCGGCCTTCACGTGCGGCGGGGTGTTGCGCGTGTAGTCCGCCACGCTCTTGCGCAGCGCCTTGCGGTACACCAGCTGGGCGTCCAGCTTTCCGGTGCCCAGGTCGCGCACCACCGCCGCGACGTACTCCCGGAAGGCGGCGAGCGGCTCGCGGCGGAACAGCAGCTCCAGCAGGCGCAGCTGGAACTCGTGCGCCAGGTCGGTCCAGTCCCGCCGCACCGCCTCCAAGCCCTTGACCTCGATGCGGGCCCGGTAGGACTCCGGCTCACCCGCCCCGGCCGCCCCCCCGGCCGCCTCCACGTCCGCGGGCAGGGACACCAGCCCCGCGTAGCTCTTGGCCCGCCCCCGCGCCCCCGGCTCCTCGCCGCGCATGGGCGGCAGGAAGAAGCGCTCGTATACCTTCTCGAACTCCAGCAGGAGGCGCGGCTCCAGGTGCCAGCGCTCGCGCACGTAACGGCCGAGCTCCGCGTTCACCTCGGCGGCCAGTTCCTCGCCGCTGCGCAGCGTGTCGGAACCCGCTGCGCTCTGCGGCGCCAGCACGAACAGCGAGTCGGTGTCCCCGTAGATCACGTGGTGACCCCGGCCCTCCAGGTAGTCCCGGCACCAGGTGAGGATGTGCTGGCCGAAGCTGGTGATCGCGCCGGCCAGCTCGGAGCCGGCGAAGCGGCAGCCGGAGGCCCCGAGAACGCCGTAGAAGGAGTTCATGATGATCTTGTATACGAAGGAGGCCACCTCATCGCCGCGCTCCCGGGCCTGCCGGCGGCTTTCGAAGAAACGGTCCAGCAGCTGCGGCAGGATCGCCGGCTCGCGGCGGAAGCGGGCGCCGTTGGGCGCCTCAATCAAGTCCTCCGGCTCGCGGCCCCCCGCGAGCTCCCCAGCCGCCGACACCGGGCGCAGGTGGCTCAAGGGGTCGATGTTGAAGCTGCGGATGATCGAGGGGTACAGGCTCTGGAAGTCGAACAGCAGGACGCGGTCGTAGACCCCGGGTCGCGGGGTGAGGATGCCGCCGCCGGGAGCCCCCGCCAGCGGCAGGAGGTCCACCCCCGCGGTGGGCGCGGCCACGCCCCGCTCGTGCATGGCCTCGATGTACAGGTGCTCGAAGGCGGGGATGCTGGTCCAGGCCAGGTCCGGCGCCACCCCGAGCAGCTGACATCTGCTCAGGGTCAGGTCCACCAGCCCGGTCTTGTCGAAGATCTCCTGCACCAGGCGCGCGTCCTGCAGGCAGTACCGGCAAAACTCCTCGGGGTCCTCCCGGGCCAGGCGGCTGATGGCCTCGATGCGCCCCTCCCCCTCGCTTATGGTGATCCGCTTGCCGTAGCCCAGCACGGTCTCGGCCACGGTCTCCAGGGTGTAGTCCTCGTAGCGCTCCGGCGCCGCGCGCACGATGCGCACGGCGTCCCACACCTGGCGCCCCGGCACCACTGCTCTGCTGGCCCGGCCGCCGGAGGCCGCCAGGTATACGGCCTCCTCGTCGCAGCGCCCCAGGCGGAACGGCAGGCCGTGGGCGCGAAAGCGCTCCGCCAGGGCGCGCAGGTCGAAGTCCACCACGTTCCAGCCGGTGAGCACGTCGGGGTCCAGTTCGCGCAGACGGCGGGCGAAGGCCGCCAGCAGCTCCGCCTCGGAGGCGAAAACCCGGATCGCGGGGTCGCTCACTTCCCCCGGCCGCAGGCGCCCCCCGGCGTACAGCACCTCCTCGCGGTCCTCGCGAAAAGGGTCCCGGTGGGCCAGGCCCACGGCCAGCACGGCGCCGTCGCTCACGTCGGTCTCGATGTCCAGGGACAGCACCGAGAGGAGCGGCCGCCACTCCGAGGGCTCCAGCTCGGGGTCGAGGAACACCAGGTCCACGTGACGGCCCGGGCGATACGGGCCCCGCAGCCGCAGGCAGGCGTGGATGCGCCGCTCGATGCGGAACTGGTCGGCTATCCGTAGATCTGCCTCGTAAGTGCGCAGGCCCGCGGCGGCCAGCGCCTCGCGGGCCTTCTGCCGCAGCTCCGCAGTGGCGAACAGCACCTGCAGGCACGGCTCTCCGTCCATGGTGCACAGCTTCGTGTCTCGCCATGCCGCCGCATCCGCCAGCCGTCGCGCCGCCTCGGCCTCCGAGCGGCGCACGCAGAACCAGGGACTGTACCGCCCCTCCATCGCCGCGAAGGTGCGCCCGTCGCTGAGGCGGCCCACCAGGTAGAGCACCGTGCGCCCCCCGCGCGTTCGGGGCCAGGCGTGCACCAGGAACCCTTCCATACTCCTGCATCATAACACCGCGGCCCCCTATCTTGCACAAGCGGGGAGCCGGCGCTACCATCTGCGCAGGAACCCTGCGGCATGCGACTGCGCGAGCTGATCCGCGACCTGGACGTCCTGGAGCTCCACGCCTCCTGCGACCCGCCCATCCTCGGCCTGGCCTACGATTCCCGGGAGGTTCAGCCCGGCTGGCTGTTCGCGGCCCTGGAAGGGCTGCACACGGACGGGCACCGCTACATCGGCCAGGCCCTCCAGCGGGGGGCCGCCGCCGTGCTGCACGGCCGCCCCCTGGCCGAGGCCCGGGAAGGGGTCGCTTACGTGCGGGTGGCGGATCCCCGCCGCGGCCTGAGCACGCTGGCCGACGTCTTCCACAGGCGACCCTCCCAGTCTCTCGCCGTAGTCGGGGTGACCGGCACGGACGGCAAGAGCACCACCGTCTACCTCCTCCACCAGCTGCTGGCGGCCCTGGGTGAACCGAGCGGCTTCCTGTCCACCGTGAGCTTTCAGGCCGGCGGGGAGCTGCGCAGCAACCCGCTGCGGCAGTCCACGCCCGAGGCGCCGGAGGTGCACGCCCTGCTGGCCGAAATGGTGCGAGCGGGCAAACGCTACGCCGTGCTGGAGGCGACCTCGCACGGGCTTTCCGCGCGCACCGGCCGGCTGGGGGACGTGCGCTTTCAGGCCGCCGTCTGCACGAACATCACCCACGAGCACCTGGAGTTCCACGGCACCTTCGAGCAGTACCGCTCGGACAAAGCCAACCTGTTCCGCGCTCTGGACCGGGTGGAACCCGCTATTTGCGGCGTGGAAGCCGCTATTTGCGGCGTGGAAGAGGCACTCGGCGCCGCGCAGGACCGCCGCTTCGGCGTGGCGAACGCGCAAGACCCCAGCC
>CAZMWZ010000094.1:0-2346 GCA_964570045.1 uncultured Spirochaetaceae bacterium | reverse complement strand
CGCAGGACCGCCGCTTCGGCGTGGCGAACGCGCAAGACCCCAGCCACGCCTATCTCGCTTCCCAGACCCGCCACCCGGTGCACCTCTTCGGGACCCGCTCCCCCGCGGCCGAGCTCGCCGCCCGCGGCTTCCGGGGGGACCTGGAGGGAAGCTCGTTCACCCTGCGCTGGCCCGGCGGGGAGGCCTCGGTGAGCCTGCCGCTGCCGGGGCAGCACAACGTGGAGAACCTGCTCGCCGCCTGCCTCGCGGTCCACCGCCTCCTCGGCGTCCCCTACGCCGAGCTCCTGCCCCTGCTGCCCGGCCTGCAGGGCGTGCCCGGACGCCTCCAGCCCGTGCGCGCCGGCCAGCCTTTCCGGGTGATCGTGGACTACGCCCACACCCCCGAGGCCTTCGCCCGGGTGCTGCCCTTCGCCCGCGCCCTGACTCCGGGCCGGCTCATCGCCGTATTCGGTTCCGCCGGGGAGCGGGATACGGCCAAGCGTCCCTTGCAAGGGGAGGTGGCCTCCCGCCACTGCGACCTGCTCGTCCTGGCCGACGAGGACCCGCGCGGGGAGGACCCCCGGGAGATCCTGCGGGACATCGCCGCCGGCTGCCGGCTAGGTACCGGCCAGGAGCTCGTCCTGGAACCGGACCGGCGCAAAGCGATCCACGAGGCCCTCCGGCGGGCTCAGCCGGGCGACACGGTGCTCCTGCTGGGCAAAGGGCACGAGGCGAGCATCATTTACCCCGACGCGCCGCTGCCCTGGAACGAGGCGGAGGCGGCGCTGGAGGCGCTGCGGGCCCTGGGGTACGGCGGGTGAGACCGCGCCTGGCGCCTGCCCTGTGGTGCCTGCTGCTGGCGGCGGTGCCGCCGACCCCTGCGCAGAGCGAGCGCATCGCCATCACCTCGGTCAAGGTCACCGGCTGGGAGAACCTCCCGGCTACGGCCGCCGATACCGGAGCGTGGGTCCGCCGCTTCATGGAGGGCTGGCGCGGGGATTACGGGGCCTGGGCCGAGCTGACCGACGCCCGTCCCGCGGGCCCGGGTGCGGCGGCCGCGGCGGAGCTGGAGGTGGCCATCACCGCCGACGGGTTCCGGACGCGGGTCGCCCTGGCGCCGCCCTCCGGCCGGCGGCTGGAGGCGCGCGCCTCGATCCACGGCCACCTCGCCTCGGCGCTGCTCCCCGCGCTGGCCGGCGACCTGTTCTTCCTCTGGGCCCAGGCCGGCGCCTTCGCCCTCCAGCCCGCCCGGGAAGCCCCGCCGCTGGCGGCCCTGCTGGCCCTGGACAGCCTGCGGCTCCTGCCGGGGTGGCGGCCGGAAGCGAGCGAACCGCTGGACTGCGCGGCTGCCGCGCAGGGGCCGGTCCTCCTCTTTTCCGACCGCCTCCTGGCGCTGGACCGGGACCTGGACATCGCGCCGGCCACAGTGGGCGACCTGCTCCTGCGCCCTGCCTTCCCCGCGGGCTTCCGCCCGGACCGCCTCTGGCTGGACCCACTGGGCCAGCCCCTGCTGTTCAGCGCCGCCAGCGGCGAGACTCTGACCTACGTGCCGGGGCTCCCGCCCGAGCGCCGCGAGACCGGCATGCGCCAGCCGGTGCACGCGGCCGCCCTGCCCAAAGGGGGCCTGGCCGTGCTGGCCTCCGGCAGGGTCACTCGGGTTCTCCGTCGCGGCGGCGGCGTCACCCGCGAGCCGCTGCCTCTGCCCGGGGGGTTTTACGCCGCCGTGGAGGGCGACGAAGACGGGAACCTGTGGGTCCTGGACCTGGTGGAGCGCAGGGTGCGCATTCTGAACCTCCGGGGGGAGGAAGTGCGCTCGCTCAAGCCGGTGCTGGATCCCTCCCGCCTGCCGTTTCCCCAGGTCTTCCTGCCGCTTCCGGACGGCGGGCTGCTCCTCGGCGGAGCCGGCGAGCTGTGGCGCTTCGACCGGCGCGGCGCGCCGGTTTGGCGGCTGGAGCGGGTGTTCACGGGCGTGCGCGAGGGGCTGCCTGCGTTCTTTCGGGTGGCGCACGCGCCGCTCCGCGAGGGGGCAGCCGAAACGGCGGGCCTGGCGCTGTACCTGCTGGACCCGCTGGGGCGGCGACTGTTCCGTTTCGACGACGCTCAGCCGGCGGCCGCGCAGACCGCCTCAGAGCTGGCCGCCCTTCTGGGCCGCCTGGAAGCCGGCGGCGCCACCGGCGGCGAGCTGGTGCAGTATGCCCTGGACCGCGGCCTGCCCCTGCTCGCTCAGACTTTCCTGCAGGCTTCCATGCCCGAGACAGGCGCGGCCATGGTGGGGCGCCTGACCCGCCTGGCCAGGGTCCGGCTGCTCCGCGCCCTGGTGGAGCTTGCCGACCTGGCCGAAGGGCAGCTTCGGTTGCCGGAGGCGGA
>CAZMWZ010000093.1:0-11120 GCA_964570045.1 uncultured Spirochaetaceae bacterium | reverse complement strand
TTGCGCATCGGGAAGTTGTCCTCCAGCACCCAGGAGAACTCCCCGCGCTGGAAGCCGGCCTTCATGCCCCGGGTGTAGGTCTCATAGTAGAACAGGGCGTCCAGCCCCAGGCCCTGGAACTTTTTCCGCACGCCGAGGGCCAGCACGCGCAGCATGTCGATCTTGCGCGCGTACCACAACACCTTGAACAGGCCGAAGGGCAGGAGGCGCCCGCGAATGTGGCGCAGGGCGATGTTCAGGTCCGGCAGGGACAGGGAGAAGCCGGCGATCTCCCCGTCCACGAAGGCCAACAGCACGATGTCCGGCACCACCGCCTTTTTCAGGTCCTTGGCCGTGTGCTCCAGCTCCGCCTCGGTCCAGGGCACGAATCCCCAGTTGCGGGTCCAAGCGTCGTTGTATACCGCCTTGATGAGCTCGATCTCCTCGGTGAACAGCTTCTTCATGTTGATGGGCCGGATGGTCACGTTGCGCCGCTTGCGCACCAGCTCGGCCACCCGCCGGATCTTGTCCGAGATCGGGGTCTTGGTCTCCATGTAATAGGCGTACAGGTCCCGAGCCTTGGTGAGCCCCGATGCCTCGCACAGGCGCAGGTAATAGGGCAGGGTGTAGGGCATGTGCAGCACCGGGGGCTGGTCGAAGGCGTCGGCCGACAGGCCCACGGTGTCGTTGGTCGAGGGGTTGGTGGGGCCGAGCATCCGCTCCATGCCCCGCTCCCGCAGCCAGCCCTCCGCCGCCGTGAACAGCGCCTGCGCGGTCGGTGTGTCGTCGATGCACTCGAAGAAGCCGAACAGGCCGGTCTTCTCCTGCTGGAACTCGATGTAGTTGCGGTCCACGATGGCGGAGATCCTGCCGACGGCCTCCCGGCCGCGGACGGCCAGAAAGTGCTGCAGCTCGCTGTGCTCGAAGAACGGGTTTTTACGAGGGTCCAGCAGCAGCTTCTGGTCGCTCACCAGGGGGGCCACCCAGCAGGGGTTGCCGCGGTACAGCTTCCAGGGCAGCATGATGAAGGTTTTCAAATCCTTCGCGGTGGTCACCGGCCGGATCTCGGTTTGTAATGCCATACTGCGTGCGCGCCTCCGTGGTTCTACTGTTATAAGTCCTAGGGCGCGGCTTGTCAAATGCGGGGGCCCCGGCAATAGCCGGGCTTCGCCCCGGGAGGGACCCGGGACTATTCCGGTGCCCGGGCAGTGAGCCCGATCCGGCGGAACAGCAGCGGGGCGCCCAGAGCCCCCCAGGCGCCGACCAGCGCGTAGCGCACGAAGCGCAGGGGCAGGTACAGCGCCTGGCCTTCGGCGGGGAAGAGCGGCTTCAAGCCCAGGTACAGCCCCAGCAGCACGGCCAGGCCCAACGGCAGGCGCAGCAACCTTTGGATCAGAGTGCCTCCTTCACCGCCCGGGAAGAACCTCCGCAGCAGGATGTACCCGATCCCGAAGCCCCAGAGGGCGGCGATCATCGCCACCGTGTCTTTGTCCGGCAGGGCCGCCAGCGCGGCGCCGGCCGATAGGCTGGCCACGAGGATCCACGCCCACCAGGGCAGCCGTGAGGGGCGGGCGGGGAGGTAAAAGGCCGCCTGGCGGCGGTTCGCCAGACAGCGCAGGACCCACGCCGATGCCGCCAGCACCGAGGCGCCCACGAGCCAGCCGCCCAGCACGTCGGTGGGGAAGTGCACGCCCAGGTAGACGCGCGACAAGCCGACGGCCAGCATCAGCGCGATCGCGGGGGCCCACAGCCAGCGCCTCCGCCCGTGCAGCGCCAGCAGTCCCCACAGCACCACGGCCCCCTGGGCGTGCCCGCTGGGCAGGCCGTAGCCGGGCTCCTCGATCAGGTTGATGCCTGGGGCCAGCTCGAAGGGACGGGGCCGGGCCAAGGCCTGCTTGAGGATGTAGTTCAGGTAGCCGGAAAGGAAGAACAGCACGGCCAGCCGCAGGCCCAGCCTGGAATCCAGGCACCAGTACAGGAAGGGGAAAAGCAGCAGGAAGAACTCCTCGTCGCCCAGGAAGGTGAAGCCCTTCATGAGCAGGTCCAGAGCGGGGCTGCGCAGGCCCTGGACCTCGCGGATCAGCTCCAGGCCCCAGGCCTGGAGCGCGGCCTCGATGGCGCTACCTCCCCTCGTACCAGAAGGCCCGCCGCCAGTTGTGCCGCCGCAGCTTGGCGAGGAGCCCCTCGGGCAGGTCGGGGCGGTCGGACACGGAGCAGTTGGCCTGGGCCTGGGCCGGGTTGCGCATGCCCGGGATGGTGGCGCTCACGGCCGGGTGGGCCAGCACGAACTTGAGGGCCGCCTCCGGCAAGCCGAGGCCTGTGCCCTCCAGGTCCTCGCGCACCTTGCCCACCTCGCGCACGACCCGTTTCAGGCGGTCGCCCATGAAGTAGCGGCTGCGGAAGTCGGACTCCGCGAAGCGGGTCTCTTCCGTGTATTTCCCGGTCAGGGCCCCCTCGTCGAAGGGCATGCGGGCGATCACCCCCACGCCCGCCTCGGCGGCCGCGGGCAGCAGCTCGGCGGCCGGCTCCTGCTCGAAGATGTTGTAGATGACCTGCACCACGTCCAGCAGGCCTTCGCGGAAGAGCTGAACGAAGGAGTTCTGGTCGTGCTCCGGGGTGGAGATGCCGATGAAGCGCAGCTTGCCCTCGTCGCGCAGATCCCGCAGCACCTCCAGGGGATGGGGGTCGCGGTTCCAGGCTCTGCTCCAGGTGTGCAGCTGCAGGATGTCCACGCAGTCGGTGCCCAGGTTGGCCAGGCGCTCCTCCAGGCTTTCGCGCAGATACTGCTCGCCGTAGCGCTCCTCGGCGCGGTCGTAGGGCGAGGGGGGCCAGAGCCCCGGGGAGGGCGGGATCTTGGTGGCCACCGCCACCTTGCCCCAGGCCCCGCGCTCCTTCATGACCTTGCCGATGACCCGCTCGCTTTGACCGTTGCCGTAGCCGGCGGCCGTGTCGATCAGGGTCACCCCCAGGTCCAGCGCGCGGTGCAGCGCCTTGAGCGAGTCCTCCTCGGACTGCGGGCCCCAGGAGCCGCCGATAGCCCAGCCCCCGAAGCCAATCTCCGAGACGACCAATCCCGTGCGCCCCAGATCGCGGTATTTCATCGCACCCTCCTTACACGTCCAGGACCACGGTGGCCTGCCAGCCCTCCGGGGTGCGCTCCACCGCGAAGCGGTGCAGCGTCACGGCCTTGACGTCCACCCCCAGCTCGTGTCGTGCCGGGTCCGCGGCCTCGCCAGCCGCCTCCGCCTCCAGGCGATACCCGGCCGACGAGCTCTCCACGTCCAGGCTCGCGAGGTCGAGCAGCAGCCCCTCGGCGTCCTTATAATAGACCAACTCGGACAGGAAGTCGAACAGCAGAAGGTCCACGGCGGGATTGGTCAGCGCGATGCGCCGCCGCTCGCGCGCCTGGAGCGAGGCGGGGTCGGGCAGCATCAGCTCCAGCGTGGCCTGCCAGGCCGTGCGGAACAGCCCCGCCAGGTCCGCCTCCTCCGCGCGGAAGGCCGCGTCCGCCCGGGTAAGCCCCTCCAGCATGCGGTACCCCACGCTACCCCTTGATGTTGCCCACGGGGACCAGCTTGGCCACGCGGCGGCTCAGGCCCGCCAGCTCCGTGGCCTCCGCCACCTCGTCAATGTCCTTGTACGCCAAGCCGGCCTCCTCGGCCAGGCCGGAGAGCGACGCCGCGCGCACGTAGATCCCGCGCTCGTGCATGCTCTTCACGAGGTCCCGGCCCTGGAAGCGCCGCTTGGCCTCGTGTCGCCCCATGGCGCGCCCGGAGCCGTGAGCGGTGGTGAAGAAGGTCGGGGCCCCGCCCTCCGCGCCCACCAGCAGGTACGAACCAGTCTCCATGGAGCCGCCGATGATCACCGGCTGCCCGATGCGCGCGTAGGCTCGAGGCAGGCCTTCCATGCCGGGGGCGAAGGCTCGCGTGGCCCCCTTGCGGTGCACCAGCAGGTCCCGCGGCCGGCGCTCCCCCGGGGGCGTGTGCCTCTCCAACCGTGCCGTGTTGTGGGTGACGTCGTAGACCTGGTGCATGCCCAGCTCCAGCGGGTCGCGGCCGAACACCTCGCCGAACACCTCCCGCACGCGGTGCAGGATCACCTGGCGGTTCACGAAGGACATGTTCACCGCGCACTTCATGGCCCGGAAGTAGGCCTGCCCTTCCTCCGAGCTGAAGGGGGCGCTGGCCAGCTCGCGGTCCGGGCAGGGGATGTGGTACTTGGGCTGCATCACCCCCAGAAACTTCTGCAAGTAGTCGGTGGCCACCTGGTGGCCGAAGCCGCGGCTGCCGCAGTGGAACATCACTAGCACCTGATCGGGGGCCCGGATGCCCAGGGCCTCGGCCAGCTTGCGGTCGAACACGTTCTCCCTGCGGGCGACCTGGATTTCCAGGTAGTGGTTGCCCGAGCCTAGGGTGCCGATCTGCTGGTAGCCGCGCTCCACCGCCTTCTCGCTCACCGCCGCCGCGTCGGCCCCGGCCGCCACGCCGCCATCCTCGGTGCGCTCCAGGTCCTCTTTCAGGGCATAGCCCTTCTTCAGGCACCAGCGTTGGCCCTGCTCGGACATTTCGCGGAACTCGTCCCGGGAGATCTTCACGAAGCCCCTGCCGCCCACCCCGGCGGGGATGGCGGCGAACAGGCGGTCCACCAGCTCGCGGAGGCGCGGCTCGAGCTCCGGCCAGGTGAGGGAGGTGGCTACCAGGCGCATTCCGCAGTTGATGTCGAAGCCGATGCCCCCGGGAGAGATCACCCCCTTATCCGGGTCGAAGGCCGCCACCCCGCCGATGGGGAAGCCGTAGCCGCTGTGCCCGTCAGGCATGCAGAAGGAGTAGCCCACGATCCCGGGGAGGGTGGCCACGTTGGCGGCCTGCTCGAACACCGCCGGGTCCATAGCCGCGAGCAGGCCCTCGGTGGCGTAGAAGCGCGCGGGAACCCGCATGCCCGGCTTGAAGGAAGCCGGCAGCTCCCAGAGCGTGTCGGAAATCTTCACCATATCCTGAGGAGCCATCACCCGAGCCTTTCTCCTTTGCCTCTGTATTTGAACATAATTCTTCCCTGCGGCCGGATTCAAGGGCGTGCTATACTTGACAGCGGTATGCGCAGAACCCTGGCCGTCCTGGCCTTCGCGCCGGCCCTGACGCTGCTGTCGCCGGCGAGGCTTTTCAGCGACAACCCGGGTACCGCGCGGGGGTTGCCGGGGTCTACCCCGGCGGCTGCCACGGCCCCGGCGGCTGTTCCACAGCCCTCCCCGCGCGCCAATCACCACCCCATCGTGCTGGTGCACGGTTTCCTGGGCTTTGCCGAGGGGGGGCCGGCCGGGCTGAACTACTGGGGCGGGCGCCTCGACCTCCCCGCGGCGCTGCGCGCCCGCGGCTACGAGGCCTGGGCCGTGGCCGTCGGGCCGGCCTCGAGCAACTGGGACCGGGCCTGCGAGCTGTACGCCGCCATCCGCGGCGGCCGCGTGGACTATGGCCTGGCCCACGCCCGGACCTCCGGCCACGAGCGCTACGGGCGCTCCTACCCCGGAGTGCTCCCGGACTGGGGGGAAGCCCGGCGGGTGCACCTGCTGGGGCACAGCATGGGCGGGCAGACGGCTCGGCTCCTGGTGCAGCTGCTGGAGGAGGGCGACGCGGCGGAAGCGGCGGCCACGCCCTCCGGCGAGTTGAGTCCGCTGTTCGCCGGGGGGCACCGCGGGGAGCGGGCCTGGGTGCGCAGCGTGACCACCCTAGCCACCCCCCACGACGGCACGCCCGCGGCCTACCGCTTCGAAACGGCCAACCCCGCGCTGCGCCGCCTGGCCGCCCTGGCTTACTACCGGGCCTTCCGAGCCGCCTTTGGCGGGGGCCGGTACGCGCGGCAGGCGGGAGGCGACGCGCGGGCGGGCCCTTCCCGGACCGGCGCCGCCGCGCGGACCCTGGGCCTGGACCTGCGCCTGGAGGCCTGGGGGCTCGCGCCGCAGCCGGGCGAGTCGCTGACCCGGTTCCGCCGGCGCTTCGCCGAAGCGGAGCGGTGGTGGCGCAGCCGCGACACCGCTTTTTGGGACGGCTCCCCGGAGGGGGCGAGGGAGCTGAACCTGCGGGTCGCGGCCCAGCCCGACGTCTACTACTTCTCCTGGGCCGCGGAGCAGACCACCCGCGACCCCCTGTCCGGCCGCCAGGTCCCGGAGCCGGGGATGAGCTTCCTGCTGTACTCCCTGGCCGCCTTCATCGGCGGCCGGGGGAGTGATCCCGAGTGGTGGCCGAACGACGGGATCGTGAGCACCTGCTCCATGGACGGCCCGTCAGTGGGTTCGGCGGACGGCATCCGGGAGTACGACGGCGTGCCCCGCGCAGGGGTCTGGAACTTCATGGGCGTGCTTCACTCCTTCGACCACCTGGACCTGATCGGCCTTCCCTCCGCCCGCGCCCGGCCCCCGGGGTATGCGAGCCTGCCGGAGTTCTATGCCGCCATCGCCGGTCTGCTGGCGGGGCTGCCGCCGTGACCCGGGCAGCCCGGATTGAATCTGAAGTTGCATCGGAGGTAGGCTGAGTCATGAAAACGAGCATCGCGTTGATCCTGCTTCTGGTCCTGGCGGGCGCCGCCGCCGGCGTACAACCCGTGGGCGCGCAGCCCGCCGGCTCCCAGCCCGGCGGCGCGCAGTCCGGTGAGGCCGCCCTGCCCTTGAGCCGGGTGGTGCTGTTCTCCAGCGGGGTGGGCTACTTCCAGCGGGAGGGCCAGGTGGAGGGCAATGCCTCCCTGGAGCTGTCCTTCCGCACGGCCGAGATCAACGATCTATTGAAGAGCCTCGTACTACGAGACCTGGACGGCGGGCAGGTCACGGGGGTGAACTACGCCTCCCGCGACCCCGTGGCACGCACCCTGCGCAGCTTCGCCATCGACCTGACGGGGAACCCCGGCCTGGCCGGGGTGCTGGCCCAGGCGCGCGGAGAGATGCTGGAGGTGATCGCCTCGGAAACCGTGCGCGGCACCCTGCTCGGAGTGGAGAGCCGGCCGACCGCCGAGGGGCGCGAGGAGACCTGGCTGAACCTGGTGGCCGAGCGCGGGCTGCGCAGCGTCGCCCTGTCCCAGGTGCGCGAGGTGCGCTTTCTCAACCAGGAGCTGGACCGGGAGCTGCGCGCCGCCCTGGGCCTGCTGGCCCAGAGCCACAGCCAGGACCGCAAGCGGGTAGTGCTCGGCTTCACCGGCAAGGGCAAGCGGCGCGTGCAGGTAGGCTACCTGCTGGAGACCCCGGTCTGGAAGACCAGCTACCGGCTGGTGCTCGGTTCCGAGTCAGCCCATTACCTGCAGGGCTGGGCCATCGTGGAGAACACCACCGATCAGGACTGGCGGGGGGTGAAGCTCGCCCTGGTCTCCGGGCGCCCGGTCTCCTTCGCCATGGACCTGTACCAGCCGCTGTACCTGACCCGCCCCGTGGTGGTGCCGGAGCTGTATGCGGGGCTGCGCCCCCAACTCTACGACGAGGACCTGGCCGCCCCGGTGGTGCGGGAGAAGAGGCAGGCGGTCCCGGCCTCGCCCAGCCGTTCGGCCGCGGGCGCCGCGGCCCCCATGGCCAAGGCGGAGGCGGCCTACGAGGAGTTGGAGGCGGCTCCAGCCGCCGAACCCATGGACCTGCGCCAGGGGGTGGCCGCGGCCGCCCGTGCGGGGGAGGCGGGCTCCTTTTTCCAATACTCCCTCTCCTTACCCGTCAGCCTGACGCGCCAGGAGTCGGCCATGCTGCCCATCGTCGGCCAGGACATCGAGGGGCGCAGGGTCTCGATCTACAACGAGCGCACCCAGGCCAAGCACCCCATGCACGGCTTGAAGCTCAAGAACACCACGGGCCTGACCCTGATGGGCGGGCCGATCACCCTGTTCGAGGCGGGCAGCTACGCGGGGGATGCCCAGATCGACAGCCTGCCGGCCGGCGCCGAGCGCCTGCTCAGCTTCGCCCTGGACCTGGAAACCGAAATCGCCCCCGCTGCACGCGCCGTGCCCGACCGGCTGGTGGCGGTGCGCATCGCCCGCGGCGCCCTGACCAGCACGGTCACCTACCGCCGCGAAAAAACTTACACTGCCCAGGTGCGCGGCGCCCGCGGCCGGGAGCTGCTCATCGAGCACCCGGCCAGCCCGGACTGGACGCTCGTGGAGCCCAAGGAGCCCCAGGAGCGCACGCGCGAGCTGTACCGCTTCCTGGTCAGGCTCCCCGTCGGCGGCTCCCAGGAGCTGCAGGTCGCCGAGGAGCGCCAGGCGGAGCAGACGGTGGCGGTCACCAACGTGAGCGACGAGCTGATCGCCGTGTATCTAAAAAACCCGGTCGTGAGCCAGAAGGTGAAGGAGGCCTTGAGCGGGGTGGCCCGGCGCAAGGCGGAGCTGGCGGACAGCCTGCGCCAGCGCCAGGAGCAGGAGCGCAAAGCCCAGTCCATACGAACCGAGCAGAGCCGGATCCGCCAGAACATGGATTCCCTGAGTCGGGATTCGGCGCTGTACAAGCGCTACGTGTCCCAGCTGGACGCGCAGGAGACGGAGCTGGCGGGGTTCCTGACCGAGATCGACCGCCTGGCTAAAAAGGAGATGGACCAGCGCAAGGCGCTGGACGACTACATTCTGAGCATCGATGTGAAATGAAAAAGGCGAGCCCCTCCTCGCGGAGGGGCTCGACAGGCCGCTTACTCCTTGCCGGAGAAGCGCGGGTACTCGTCGGTGAAGTAGCCCAGGTACAGGTTGATCCGATACATCCAGCGGTAGGTGCCCACGTTGAAGGCGTGCATGCGCGCCGGGTACTTGCCGGTGAACAGCACCGCCCACCAGGCGATGAACATCAGCACCTCCGTGGCGATGAGCCTCGCGAACAGGCAGATGCCGTGCGGGATGCCCACGTAGATGAACCCAAACAGCACGCGCAGCAGCACCAGCCCCCAGCGCACCTTCTGCGGGTGCTCCACCGCCAGCTTAACCGTCTCGCTCTGCCCGCCGGGGAAGAACTCCGGGTAGCCGTCGACCAGGTTGGTGAGCACCGCGCTGACCCGCAGGCCCCAGTTCATGTACTTCATCTGCCAGTCGAAGATGCCCTTCGGGAATTTTTGGGTGAACAGCACCACCCAGAAGGTGGCGAAGGCGAGGATCGCCGACCAGATCCCCACGAAGAACAAGAGGAAGCAATGCGGGATTCCGATGTACAGCCAGCCGAAGAAAAGCCTGAGGATCAGCTGGCCCCGCGAGTACTTTTCCTGATGCGTGATATTTAGCTTCATAGTCCCTCCTGCCGGAAATATACACATACAATGGGCAATCGAGCCACTCTGCGCAAGACCCCGCGGCCGCGGTCCGGAAAATGTTGCTTCCGCGTGATACATATTAAGAGTACGGCGCTCGAAAATAGAAGAGGTATGCTGCGCTCATTGGGTTTCTGGGCGGCCGCCGGGTTTCTCCTGGCGGCCTGCGGTTTGCTTCCGGCCGAGGCCTCTGCGCCTTCCGCGCCAGCGGCCTGGGTGCAGGTGCTGGCCGCCGACCGGGAGGGCGAGGCCTTCCGTCCGGTGGTGGAAGAGGCATTGCGCTACCGCCTGGAGAGGCAGGGGTTGGCCGTGCGCCTGCGCGGCTCCCCGGCGGGGGTCTCTCCGGCGGGACTTTCCCCCGCCTCCGCTACTTCCCTGCTGGAAGGGGCCAGCCGGGCGGGCGCGGATTTCGCCCTGGAGTGCAGGTATTCCGGCTCCGGCTCCCGTTTGGCCATCTCCCTGGACTGGTACGACGTGCCTCCGGGCCTGCTGCTGGCCGCCGTGGACCGCAAGGGCCGGGTGGATCTGGAGCTGGACTCGATCATCCTGGATGCCCTGGACGAGCTGCTGGCCCGGGTGCGGGAGCGGATTGACGAGCGCATTGCCGCCTCCGGTTTCAGGCCCGCTTCGCCGGGACGGGCCGCGCCCGCGGGCGTCCCGGGCACCGCTGGTCCGGCGCAGACGCGCCCCGATTCGGGCTCCCCGGCCGAGGGTCCCGCTTCCGGCCTGCCTGCCGCCGGTCCCCTTCCGCAGACCGGGACCTTACCCGGCGAGGTCGTGCCCCCGGCCGCCGGGCGCTACGAAGGGGCACGCCTGTTGCTGACCCCGACCCTGGCGCCTTTCGTCGCTGTCGGGGCGGCCAGCTATTACTTCCCGGTGGGTTTCCAGTCGACCCTGCAGGCCGATTTCCTGCCCCGGGGGGCGCGGGGAAGGCTGGGCCTGGGGGGCCTCGCCGGGGTCACGGTGTTCCAGGCCCAGGGCGTCACCGAGGAGAGCCTGGGTTTCCTGGTCCCCCTGGGAGTTTCGCTGCGCTACAGCCTGGAGCTGGGCGAGCGCTGGGGCCTGCTCTTCCACCTAGGGGCCGGGCCGGCCCTGCTGGCCATGGGCACCGAGTCGCAGGGCGCCCTGGCCAAGGTGCTGCCCTTCGTCCGCAGCGGAGTCGGCGCCGAGCTCGCCCTGGGCCGGCGCGTGAGCCTCGGGCTGGAGGCGGCCTACGAGGTGTACTTCGAGACCCCGTACCTGATCATGGGTTTCGCCCCGGGCCTGTGCTTTAGCTGGAGAATGTAGAGGGTAGAAGGGTATGAGAAAAAACCGCGCGCTGCTGCTCCTGCCGGCACTCCTGGTCCTGCTGTCCCTCGCCCTGGCCGGCTGCAAGGACTTTTCCTTTTACGGCGTGCTCGGGGACCGCATCGACGACACGCCTCTGACCATCTCCCCGGCGACGGTTACCGTGCCCATGAGCGGCGCGCTCACCTTCACCGCCACCGGCGGGAAGCCGCCGTACAGCTTCGCCAGGGTGTCGGGCACCGGTTCCATCGACGCCGGTACCGGCCTATACACGGCCCCGCCCACCGCCGGTTCGGAAACCGTCCGCGTCACGGACTCCAAGGGCCGCCGCAGCGACGCGGCAATCACCGTGACCACCTCCGGCGGGATGCTGGCTATCAGCCCCGACGCTGTCAGCATGGGACCGGGTGGGAGCCTGTCCTTCATCGCCACAGGCGGGACGGCCCCGTATACGTTCAGTCTGACTGCCTCGGGCTCCGGTTCGCCATTAATCAACGACGGGGGAATCTCCGGCGCGTACGTGGCGGGCGCCTCCACCGGGACGGATACGATTCAGGTGCAGGACTCCGCCCTCCCCACGGCCGCGACGGCCACGGCCACGGTCAA
>CAZMWZ010000092.1:9466-11261 GCA_964570045.1 uncultured Spirochaetaceae bacterium | reverse complement strand
CGTGCGCCGGGACTCCCCCGACCTGCCGATCCTGGTCATGAGCGGCTACCCCACCCCCGAGACCATCGCCAGCGGCCAGCGGATGGGCGCCACGCACTTCATCGCCAAGCCCTTCACCCCGGAGGAGCTCGCCACGGCGGTCGCCAGGGCGCTGGCCGGAAGGGAGAAAGAATGAAAAGACTCAGAGTGTTGGCCATCGACGACGAGGCGATCGTGCTGGAGAGCGTGCGCAAGGTCCTGGCCGATTTCGAGGTGGACCTGGCCCAGTCCAGCCGGCAGGGCCTGGACTGGGGCATCAGCCGAGATTACGACCTAGTGCTGACCGACATCCGCATGCCCGAAATCGGCGGCATGCGCATTCTGCGCGACATCAAGCGCGTGAAGCCGGCCGTGCCGGTGGTGATCTTCACCGGCTACGCCACCGTGCAATCCGCCGTGCAGGCCATGAAGCTGGGCGCGGCGGATTACATCGAGAAGCCCTTCACCCCCGACATGCTGCTCACCACCGTGCACAAGGCCCTGGAAAAGGCCAGGACCGAGGCCCCTGAAGCCCAGGAGGTGGTACACAAGGAGGAGGTGATCCGGGTGCTGGAGCGGGCCGCGGTGGACAGCGAGTTCGTCTCCAGCCTGTTCTACTACGGGGCGGACGCCCTGCAGGACTACGAGCTGACCGGTCCCGAGAAACTGGCCATCCTGACCGGGGACATTCAATGGCTCGAGAGCCAGGTCGGTCCGCTGTCCGCCGTGCAGAAGCGCTGGCTGGAGAGCCGATTGGGCGCGGAAATCTGGTAAGGAGGAAGAATATGCCCGAGAAGCGAATGCTGGTCATCGACGACGAGTCCGTGGTCCTCTCCTCCTGCCGCCGCATCTTCACGGCGGTGGGCTTCGAGGTGGTGACCACCGACAGCCCGCGCCAGGGGCTGGAGCTGGCCTCCGACTCCAGGTTCGACGTCATCCTCTGTGACTGGCGCATGCCGGAGCTGGACGGCATGGACGTGGTGGAAATGCTGGACAAGCGCTCCCCGGATTCCGCGGTGGTGATGATCACCGGCTTCCCCTCCGTGGACCGGGCCACCGAGGTAATGAAGCGCGGGGCCATGGACTACATCGGCAAGCCCTTCACCCCGGAGGAGATCTCGGCCACCGTCGAGAGGGCCTTGAAGCGCAAGGAGGCGGAGAAGAGCAAGCGCAGCGCCCAATCCTTCCCCATGCCCAGCATGGAGGACCAGGCGCCCAAGACCATCGCCGAGACGGTGGCTCAGAAGGTGGGCGTGGGCAAGGTCACCTCCCCCTGGCTGTCGGTGTTGGTTCTGGGCGTGCTGGCCGGCGCGTACATCGGCTTCGGCGGCATGCTGGCCGCCACCCTGAGCTTCGAACCGGGCGTGTTGGGCTTGAGCTTCTCCCGGTTCATGGCCGGGGTGGCCTTCAGCCTGGGACTGATGCTGGTGGTGATCGCCGGGGCGGAGCTGTTCACCGGCAACAACCTGATGATCTCCAGCGCCCTGGCCGGCCAAATCGGTTTCGGCACGATGGCCCTGCGCTGGACCCTGGTATATGCGGCCAACTTCGCCGGATCTATCCTGATCGCCTTCCTGTACTACTTTACCGGCCTGTGGAAGCTGGCCGACGGCGGCCTGGCCGCGGCGATCGTGCGCACCGCGTACGCCAAGGTCAACTTGAGCTTCCTGGAGGCGCTGACCCGCGGCATCCTCTGCAACTGGCTGGTCTGCCTGGCGGTGTGGATGGCCCTGGCCTCGCGCCAGATCATCGGCAAGATCTTCGCCATCTTCTTCCC
>CAZMWZ010000092.1:2827-9366 GCA_964570045.1 uncultured Spirochaetaceae bacterium | reverse complement strand
TACCTACGGCCTACGGCCCCCACGAAGCCCTAGGAGCTTACGGGAGCCTTTCCACCCGCACCGCGCAGACCTTGAACTCCGGTATCTTGGCCACCGGGTCCAGCGCCGCGATGGTGAGCGCGTTGGCCGGGTGCTCCTTGAAGTGAAAGCTCAAGAACACGACCCCATCGGCTATGCGATCCGTCAAGCCGACGGGGACTTCGATCCGCCCGCGCCGGGAATGCACGGCCACCTTCTGCCCTGAGGCGACGCCCAGCCGGCCCGCGTCCCGCGGACTGATTTCCAGCCTGCCGGTAGGAACCAGGTCGTCGAGAACCTCGCAGCGCCTGGTCATGGTCCCCGTGTGCCAGTGCTGCAGGACCCGGCCCGTGGTCAAAACGAAAGGATACTCGCGGTCAGGCAGCTCCTGCGGCGGCAGGAAGCGGACCGGATGAAATTTGCCTTTACCGCGGGCGAAACCCCGCTCGTGCAGGAACTTCGTGCCCGGGTGATCCTGGGTGGGGCAGGGCCATTGCAGGCCTCCTTCCTCCAGGCGTTCGTAGGTGATGCCCGCGTAGATCGGAGTCAAAGAGGCGATCTCCCGCAGAACGGCCTCGGCGTCGGCGTAGCCCATGGGATACCCCAGGCGCGAGGCCACTTCACAGAGAATCCGCCAGTCCTCCCGCGCCTCCCCCGGAGCCGCCAGCGCTTTGCGCACCCTCAACACCCGGCGTTCGGTGTTGGTGAAGGTCCCGTCCTTTTCCGCGAAGGAGCAGGCGGGCAGCACCACGTCGGCCAGCTCCGCGGTCTCGCTGAGGAAGATATCCTGCACCACCAGGAAATCCAGCGCCTCGAGCTCCTGGCGGACGTGATTGATGTCCGGGTCGCTCAGCATGAGGTTCTCGCCCATGACGTAGAGCCCACGGATCCGCTTCTCGACGGCGGCGTTCAGGATCTCCACCAGGGTGAGTCCCGGTTTGTCGGGCAGGGCCACGCCCCAGGCCTTCTCGAACTTCGCGCGCGTGGGCGGATCGTCGACCCGCTGGTAGCCGCTGAAAACGTTCGGCAGGGCGCCCACGTCGCAGGCCCCCTGGACGTTGTTCTGGCCGCGCAGGGGATTGACCCCCGCGTACTGCTTGCCGACGTTTCCGGTGAGCATGGCCAGGTTGGCCAGGCAGAGCACGTTGTCGGTGCCCGTGGTGTGCTGGGTGATGCCCATGGAGTAGACGATAGCGGCGCTCGCGGCCCCGGCATACAGCCTGGCCGCACGGCGGATGTCCTCCGCGGCCACGCCGCTCACCTTTGCCGCCAGCTCGGCGGTCCAGCCCGCAAGGGCTTCCCGGAAGGAGGCGAAATCCTCCGTGTGCTTTTCGATGAACTCGGTGTCCGCCAGCCCCTCCTCCAGGATCACGCTCATCAGGCCGTTGACCAGGGCCACGTCCGTGCCCGGCCGATGCTGCAGATGCACTTCGGCGATGCCGGCAAGCGAGATTCGCCGCGGGTCGGCCACGATCAGCCTGCTCCTGCCGGAGGCCACGGCCTGGCGGATCATGATGCCGATCACGGGATGACACTCCGTGGTGTTGGAGCCGATGACGAAGATGACCGGCGTGCTGCGCAGCTCTTCGATGCTGTTGGTCATGGCCCCGCTGCCGAAGGCCCGGGCCAGGCCGGCCACGGTTGAAGCGTGGCAGAGGCGTGCGCAGTGATCCACGTTGTTCGTGCCGAAGGCGGCCCGCACCAGCTTCTGCATGACGTAGTTGTCTTCGTTCGTGGTCTTGGCCGAGCTCAAGCCCGCCAGCGAGTCCGGGCCGTGCTTTTCCTTGAGCTCGGCAAACCGCGCAGCCACCAGGGCCAGCGCTTCCTCCCAGGAGGCCTCCCGGAAAGAGCCATTCTCCTTGATGAGCGGTTTGGCCAGCCGCTCGGTTTTGCTCAGGAAGTCCATGCCGAAGCGGCCCTTCACGCAGGTGTTCCCGTCGTTGGGAATGCAGCCCACCTCGCTCGTCACCCGGACCAACTGGCCGGTTGTCTTGTGCACGTTCAGCTCGATCTGGCAGCCCACCCCGCAGTAGGGGCAGGTGGTGCGCACCTGGCGCAGGTCCTTGGCCTTGCCCTTGCCCACGGCCGGCCGCTCGTAGATCGCCCCCACCGGGCAGGTGCTCACGCACTGGCCGCAAGTCTCGCAGGTGGACTCGTTGAGCGCCACCTCGAACCCGGTCGTCACCTGCACCTCGCCGGAGCGCCCCTTGAGGGTGAGAGCCTCGGCCATCTGCACTTCCGCGCAGATCTTGACGCAGCGCTGGCAGCGGATGCACTTGGAGGGATTGTAGAGCAGCGCCTTGCTGCCGCTGGCGTAGTTTCTTTTGACGGCCGGCATCACGACCGAGGGAAAGCGGTTCTCCTGGATCCCGAACTCGTAGGCGTAATCTTGTAGAAGGCAGTCCCCGTCCCGGTCGCAGGTGGTGCAGGTCAGGTTGTGCTCGCTCACCAGGAACTCCAGGGTCATCTTGCGCAGCGCCCGCACCGCCGGGGTGTCGGTGCGCACGGTCAAGCCCGGCGCGGCGGCCAGGGTGCAGGCGGTGTCCAGCGCCTCTTTGCCGCCGACCTCCACCAGGCAAAGCCGGCAGGCTCCCGTGGGGGAAAGCCGCGAGTCGTAGCAGAGGTGGGGGATGCGGATGCCGCCGGCCAGAGCCACTTGTAGAACGGTCTGGCCGGGCCGGGCGCTCAGCTCCCGCCCGTCGATGGTCAGTTTGAACTCTTCCATGCTCAGGCTCCTCTACGCGCCTGGAGGCTTTCGGCCCGTTCCAGGTCGCAGCGCAGGCACCGCCCCGCCTCGTAGCAGGCCGCTTCCGGCTTCAGGCCGCAGACGACTTCCACGAAATTGTTCTTCCGCTCGTCCAGCGACAGCCAGGCCTCGCCGGTCCGCGGCAGGAGCTTTTCCAGATCCTCCTCCGAAGGGCGGCGCAGGCTCATGCCCACGTTCGCCGGGAGGACCCCGCTGCCGCCCAGCTGCCGGTCGATGGCCACGGCGGCGCGCTGGCCCGCCTGGATCGCCTCGATGACCGTGGCGCCGCCGGTGACGCAGTCGCCCCCGGCGAACACCCCGGCGGCGGAGGTGGCCCCCGTGACCGGGTCCGCCTCGACGCCTTCCAGGCGGTTGAGCTTGGCCAGACTTTGGATGGCGGCCGCGGAAGGACGCTGCCCGATGGCAGGGACGACCGTGTCGCATTCGATGTCAAACTCGCTGCCGGCGACGGCCACCGGGCGCCGCCGCCCCGATTCGTCCGCATCCCCGAGGCGCATGCGGATCATCCGAATTCCGGCCACCTTGCCGCCGCGGCCGGTTATGCGCACCGGGGCCACCAGTTGCTGGAGCTCCGCCCCCTCCTCGAGCGCGGCCTGGATCTCCTCCTCGTAGGCGGGCATCTCCTCCCGGGTGCGGCGATACAGGATGAGTACGCTGGGGGCGCCCAGGCGCAGGGCGGAGCGGGCGGCGTCGATCGCCGCGTTGCCCCCGCCGATGACCGCGACCTTTTTCCCGCAGGGCACCCTCTCGCCCAGCGCCCGCCCGCGCAGAAACACCAGGGAATCGACCACGCCCTCCAGGGCTTCGCCCTCCACGCCCAGCGGCCGGCCGCTGTGGGCGCCGGTGGCCACGAAAACCGCCTTGAAGCCGGCGGCGGAGAGGGAGGCGACGTCGTCGACGGGGCTGGAGGTGCGCAGCTCGACGCCATGGGAAAGGATGAACTCGATGTCGGCCTGGAGATTGGCCTTGGGCAGCCGGTACTCGGGGATGCCCACCGAAAGCATGCCTCCGGGAATCGGCAGGGCCTCGAAAACGACCGAGCGCCGGCCCAGCAGGGCGAGGAAATAGGCGCAAGCAAGACCGGCCGGGCCGCTGCCGACGACGGCGACTTGAGCGTCCCCGCGCACGGGAGAGGAAAGGGGCTTGATTATAGTGCTGGCATTGTCGGCGGCGTAGCGCTTCAGGGCCCGGATGGCCAGCGGCTCGTCCACGTCGGAGCGCCGGCAGCGCCGCTCGCAGGGCGCATCGCAGACCCTGCCGCACACCGAGACGAAGGGGTTGCGGCGGTGGATGAGGTTCACGGCGTCGTCCAGCCGGTTTTCGGCGATCAGGGCCAGGTACTGGGGCACGTTGACGCCGGCAGGGCAGGCGTGCGAGCAGGGAGACTCCACCAGGGCCTCGCAGACCGAAGCGCGGCAGTGTTTTTGCCGGATATGTTCCTCGTACTCCTCGCGGAAGTGCCGGATGGTCGACAGCACGGGATTGGGCGCGGTCTGCCCGAGCCCGCACAGCGAGGCGGCCTTTACCCCCAGGGCGATCTCTTCCAGCCGCTCGATATCCCCTTCGCGCCCCTCCCCCGCGCAGATGCGGGTGAGGATGTCAAACATGTGGCGCGTGCCGACGCGGCAGGGCACGCATTTCCCGCAGGATTCCTTCTGAACGAACTCCAGGAAGAAGCGGGCGATATCCACCACGCAGGTGTTCTCGTCCATGATGATCAGGCCGCCGGAACCCATGATCGCCCCGACCTGCTTCACCGACTCGTAGTCGATCGGCAGGTCCAGGTATTTCGCGGGCACGCAGCCCCCGGAAGGCCCGCCCATCTGCGCCGCCTTGAAGGCCCGGTTCTTGGGTATGCCGCCGCCGATTTCAAACACGATCTGCCGCAGGGTGGTCCCCATCGGCACTTCCACCAGGCCGGTGTTGTTCACTTTGCCGGCCAGGGCGAAAATCTTGGTTCCCTTGCTCTTCTCCGTGCCGATGGCCTGGTACCACTGCCGGCCCTGCAGCAGGATCAGAGGCACGTTGGCCAGGGTCTCCACGTTGTTGATCGTGGTGGGCTTGCCCCGGTAGCCCTTCTGCGCGGGAAAAGGCGGTCTGGGACGAGGCATGCCCCGCTGTCCCTCCAGGGAGGCGATCAGCGCCGTCTCCTCCCCGCAGACGAACGCGCCCGCCCCCTCCCGGACGCTGATCTCCAGATCGAACCCCGAGCCCAGGATGTTCTCCCCCAGCAGTCCCGCCTCCAGGGCCTGCTGGATGGCGATCCTGCTGTTGCGCACGGCCAGCGGATACTCGGCGCGCACATAGATGATCGCTCTGGTGGCGCCGATGGCGTAGGCGGCGATGATCAGGCCTTCGATGACCGCATGGGGCGTGCCTTCCAGGACGCTGCGATCCATGAAGGCTCCGGGATCCCCCTCGTCGGCGTTGCAAATCAGGTACTTCTCATCGCCGGGGGCTTTTCGGCAGAAACCCCACTTCACCCCGGTGGGGAAGCCCGCCCCCCCGCGACCCCTCAGGCCCGCCTCGCGCACCTCGTCGATGACCTCCTCTGGGGTCATTTCGCAGAGCGCCTTCAGCATGGCCCTATAGCCGTCGTGGGCGATGTAGTCCTCCAGATCGGTCGGATCCAGGATGCCGTTGAGGTGGAACACCAGCCGTTTCTGCCTGGCGTAGAAAGGGACCTCATGGTCGAAGACGACCCGCTGGCCGGTGGCCGGGTCCTCGTACAGCAGCTCCTCGATGACTTCGCCGCCCAGCACGGTCTTCTCCACGATCCTGGGCACGTCCTCCACCCGCACGCTGGGATAGAACACTTTGCTGGGCAGGATGACGACCACCGGACCCTTCTCGCAGAATCCGTGGCAGCCGGTCACCTTCACGGTTATCTTTTTGCCCAGATGCCGCCTGTCCAGTTCCTGCTCGAAAGCCTCCCGGACGACGGGGGAGCCGAAGGCCGTGCACCCGGTGCCGCCGCAGATCGTGATCATCTTCCGGTTCGGGTCGATCCGGGATTTGAGCTCCTCGTGGCGCTTGAGGAAATCCTGCACGCTGCCGAAACGCGTCATCGCTTAGCCCCCTGGCCGAGCTGCTGCAGGATCTGCTCGGCGAGCCTCGGCGTCATTTTTCCATGGTAGACGTTGTCGACCACCATGACCGGCGAGAGCGCGCAGGCGCCCAGGCAGGCCACCGTCTCCAGCGAGAAGAGCATGTCGTCGGTGGTCGCGCCGTCCTCGATGCCGAGCTGGCCCTTCACCGCATTGATGATCTTTTTCCCGCCGCGCACATGGCAGGCCGTGCCGCGGCAGCAGCGAACCGTATGTTTGCCGTGCGGCTGGAGGTAGAACTGGGCATAGAAGGTGATGACCCCGTACATGCGGCTGGCGGGTATTCCGGAGCGCTCGCTGACCCAACGCAGCACCGCGGCGGGAAGGTAGCCGTAGGCTTCCTGAATTTCCTGGAGAATCGGGATCAGGTCATCCGCAGTGAATTTATCCCTCTTGGCCAGGATGTTTTCCGCCGGCCCCAGATCCGCAGCGACCTCCGCGTTGGCAGTCATAGCCACGAAACTCCTTGCTTTTTGATGGGCAGTATGCGGCGAAGTCTACCAGCTATGACCGCAGTTGTCAATATATTATTATAATAGTAAGATTATTACCCATCTGGAAGCGCCAAAGAAGCCGTGGCCGGCCACGGTCGACTCGGGAGGCGCTCCTTCAGCAATCCTGCGCGCTGAACAGCAGGATTTCCGGCC
>CAZMWZ010000092.1:0-2727 GCA_964570045.1 uncultured Spirochaetaceae bacterium | reverse complement strand
ACTCGGGAGGCGCTCCTTCAGCAATCCTGCGCGCTGAACAGCAGGATTTCCGGCCGGTACTCGAAGTGGATGGTGTCGAAGAAAAACCACTTGCCGCACCACCGCCTCCGGCACCATCCAGCGCTGGGCGTACGGGATGGCGTACCAGTCCTCCGTGTGCTCCGTGGACCAGCGCCAGTACACCTGGCGCCCGCCGTAGCTCTTCGGCACCGGCTCCCCGGCCAGCGCCGCCCGCGGGGCGCAGACCGAGACGGCCAGAAACAGGGCCGGGAGCAGGAGGCGCTTCATGCGGGGTGAAACCCGGCAGGGAGGCCGGCGGTCCGCGCGGGCTCTACAGCCTGCGGGCCAGCTTCTCGAACTCCTCGAGGATGCTGTCCTTGACCTCCGCCTTGATGATGGCGCGCTTGAAAGTCTCCTTGGCCGCCTCCAGCAGGTGGGCTCGCCGCGTCTCGCGGTCGAATAGGCCCAAGGCATAGACCCGGAACACCGCTTCGCCCGTGTCGCAGCTCTTGCCCCTGGCCTGCCACAGGGCGCGGATATAGCCGGCGTTCTCGCGCGGCAGGTAGATTACGGCGTTGTAGGCGCCCACCGCCGTGTCGATGGTCGGCAGGGTGGCCTTGGCCTCCCGGGCCGCCTGGGGCAGCAGCTCGTCCAGCTCCTCCTCGAGCCAGTACGCGTAGCGCTTCAGCATATCCTCCACGCCGCTGAACTGGGCCCCGCGGTCGTTGTTCTTGTCCTCGGAAACGCCCACGTACACCAGATACTTGTCGGGTATCTCCCTCTTCTTGACCCCGGCTTCCTTGTACGCCGGTGCTCCGCCCTTGATCCACTTGGGGGCGTCCCGGACCGGGGAGCTGCCCTCTTCCCAGAGCACCTGCCCGGGCTCCGTGCACTCTTTGGCCGCCGGGCCGCTCGTGCACCCGCCCAGCAGCGCCAGCACCCCAAAAGTGAGCAATGCAGTAAGGAGAATCCCTCGGTTGTTCATCGTCAGTCTCCTTCGAGTGAAACTATAGCACAGTTCGCAGCGGCTGTCCTTGACAGCGGCTCGGGCGCGGGCCTACAGTGCGGGTATGCAAGGCAACCTGTTGGGATATGATTCCGACCTGCTGCGGGGCAACACGGACTCCATGCTGCTGTTCCTCATCCAGGAGCACGGCGAGAGCTACGGCTACCGCCTGATCCGGGAGATCGAGGACCGCAGCCAGGGTTTCTTCCGGTTCAAGGAAGGGACCGTGTACCCAGCCCTGCGCAAGCTGGAGAACGAAGGCCTCGTCCAGGGAGCCTGGAAGCGGCTGGACAGCGGGCAGGAGCGCCGCTACTACCGCATCACGGCCAGGGGCCGGGAGTTCTTACGAAAGAAGCTGGCCATGTGGCAGAACTTCAATGCGGCCATGGGGCTGATCTTCAGCCCCTCCGGAGGCTAGTTCGGGGGCCGGTGAGATGATCCCGGAGATCAGGGCCTACCTGAGCGAGGTCCGCAGCCACCTGAACCTCGAGCCGCAGACCGAGCGGCGGGTCCTGGCCGAGCTGTACAGTCATCTGCGCGAGAAGGTCGACGAGCTGGAGCTCACCGGCCGCCCCGAGCAGGACTCGGTCCGCGAGGCGCTCAGCTCCTTCGGCAGCGCCCGCCTGGTGGGCCGCCTCACCTATGAGGCCTTCAGCCGGGGCAGCTGGCTGGAAGCCCTGATCAGCGCCCAGCCGCACCTGATCGCCACCGCGCTGTTCCTCACCCACTTCTGGCGCCGCCCGGCCTTCCTGGCCGGCAGCCTGGCGCTGCTGGCGGCCACCACTTGCCTAGCCTGGCTGCGCGGCAAGCCCAACTGGCTGTTCTCCTGGGCCAGCTACGTGCTGATCCCGCTGCTGGCGGCGGCCTACGTTTCCCGGCGCCTCGCGGGCCAGGCGCTGCTCTACCTCCTGCAGGGTCACGGTGAGCCTTCCTCCCTGTGGGCGCTCCTGCCGCTGGGCGGATTGTACGCCTTGAGCTTCTGGCTGCTGGTGGCGACCACGACCCGGGCCTTGAGCAAGGACTGGGTGCTGGCCTCGCTGATGCTGCTGCCCCTGCCCAGCACGGGCATCTGGGTGTTCCACGTGGAGCGCCTGTCCCCGCTCCTGCCGGTGGTCGGCCCGGATCCCCAGCGGTGGGATTTCGCCATGGCCGCGGTCTTCCTGGTGCTGGCCGTAGTTTCCGCGCTGGTCGTGCGCCTGCGTCAGCGCGTGCTCAAAGTGGGAACGCTGCTGGCGATCGGCAGCATCGGGGCGGCGGCCGTGGCGCGCTCGATCTGGAACGAGCTGAGCCTCATCGGCCTGGCGGCCGTGGGCCTGCTGGTCCTGGGCTTCGCCTGGAGCCCGGCGCTGCTGCGAGCCCGCCGGGGGCAGCTGGAAGCGGAGCCCTGGCTGGAAGAACCCGAAGAGCTCTCCTGACCGCCAGCCCCTCCCGCCTACCCGACCAGGTCCTGTAGCAAGGATTCCCTGATACTCAGCTTGTCCGCAGCTGCGGTACTTGCTGATTCCGTTCCCTCGGTGAGTTCCTCATCCGGATCACCGCGGCTCGAGCTCTGACATGGTCGCCGGCATCTCGTGCTTCGTATTCACTTTATGGGGCCCAGTCACCAGGTCGAAGCAGGAAAGGATCAGCCTGCCTTTCCAGATGATCGGTTCCCCCGGCTGGTCCAGCTCCCCGTTGAGGCCGTCCGTATCCGGGCTTTGGGCGATGCGGGTCACCTTCCC
>CAZMWZ010000091.1:0-11344 GCA_964570045.1 uncultured Spirochaetaceae bacterium | reverse complement strand
GGCGCCGCCGCGCTTCCCTGAAGGACAGGGATCGGGAGGTCCGCAGCCGCGAGAAGGTGGTCCAGGACCAGGAGAAGCGCCTGGAGACGCTGGCGGAGGACTTGAGCGCCGCGAACGATGCCGGGCAAGCCAGCGGCCTCGAGGAGCCCGGCGCGAGGTCTACGGGAAAGCGCCGACGGCCGCGCTAGGCCGGCAGTAGCGAAGCTACTGCTTCGGCGGCTCCAGCGACAAGATCATCCGGCCGCCCTTGAACATGCTCACCCGGCCGGTGGACTGGGAGAGCACGACCGCCAGCGCGTCGGTCTGGGCCGTGACCGCCCCGGCGGCCGTGTGCCGGGCCCCCAGGCCAGAGGGTAGGCCGTCCACGGCTTTTTCCGCGCGCAGGTAGGCTCCGGCGGAGAGCACCACCCCGTCGCCCCGCACGATGAACGCCCCGTCGATGGTCGAGAACTCCTTGATCGTCTCCTCCAGGCTGGGGTCCAGGATCGAGCGCTCCTCGTCCCGGTAGCCTCGGAAGGGGTTGATGACCAGCTGCTGGGCCAGGGCCAGCACCCGCTCGCTGTCACCGAGCACGAAGGTCGCGCCCACCGGCCGCCCCTCCCGCCCTTCGCGGGCCAGGTCCGTGGCGATCTGCAGCACCCGCTCCAGCACCTGGGGCTCCACGTCCCCCAGCGGGGTGTCGTTCTGCGTGGGCAGGAAGGTGGGCACCTCCCGGTCCACATCGATCACCATCAGGGTGTCGAGGATCCCGCTTTCCGGCACCCCGAAGATCCCGACCACCCGGTCCTTCTTGCCGAACAGCCCCTGGGAAAGCCCGAACAGGAGGGAGAGGGCCACCTGGGTGGTGCGGTTCAGGCCGGGGAAGGGCACCTGGACCACGGCCCCCAGGGAGGCCAGCTTGCCGCTGATGGCGGCGCGGTCCCGGGTGACCAGGATCGTCTGGATGGTATCGGGAATATACGGAAGGAAGTCCAGGGGGCCCATGGCGTCCACGTGCAGCATGATGGCCTTGGCCCGCACCTCCTGGGCCAGGGCCACGGCGTGCTCGCAGACCAGGCGCGACTGGGCGAAGACGGCCGGGGTGACGCGCTCCCGCTCGATCTCCCCGCCGCTCAACACCAGCCTGTAGATCTCGGCGGCGGAGCGGGCCGCCAGCACCCGCTCGACCAGGGCGGAAGCCCGCACCGTGCGGGCCACGTCCGCCAGGAGCATGATGTGCCCGTCCACGTCCTGGGCGTTGCCCAGGATCAGGACCAGCAGGTGCACGGGCTGGCCGTCGCCGGAGTCGAAGCGGATGCCCGCGCGGCTGCGCCCCAGGGCCACCAGGAAGGTGCCCAGGCCCGGAAGACGGGCGTGCGGCAGGGCGATCCCGGGGCCGATCCAGGAGCTGACCGTCCGTTCGCGCTCCAGCACCGCCTCGAGGATCCTGTCCCGCTTGAGCTCGGGCGCCGAGCGGCACAGCGCGTCGACCAGCTCCCGCAGGGCCCCCGCCTTGGAGCGGTTGCGCAGGAACACGATCCGCTGGGGGCTTAGGTACTCGGCCAGGTTCATGATCGCTCAGGCAAGGTGCAGCTCCGCCCGCGCCCGTTCCAGCGCCCAGCGCCGGAAGTCCTCATAGGCCATCTCCTCCTCGGCGTCGCCCAGGACCTGGTGCTCACTCCCGGACTGCTCGGTCAGGCAGGAGGTGCCCAGCAGCGAGGTCTCGAGGTTCAGCGCCAGCACCGGCTTGTTCTCCTTCTGGGGAAAGACCAGCAGTCGGTAGTGATACTGGCTGTGTTGCCGCTTGTCGGAGCTCTGGATCTCTACCGCCACCGCGCGGTAGCCCTCCAGGGGGAAGCGCTCGACCACCTGGCCGTTGAGGAGGTCTTTCATCCAGGAGAAATCCGCGATTGGTTCCATGCCGCCTTCTATCCGCTAGACCTATATTATCGGAGAAGGGGCCCTTGCGCTCCAGCCCTCCCGGCGGGCGGCGTTTTCCGCTATACTCCCCGCATGTCCGCGGCGGAGCTGACTGCCCGGGTGCTACAGGCGGTCGAGGAGCTGGAAGAGGAGTTGGTGGAATTCCTCCGGGAGCTGGCCCCCCAGGGGGAAGGCCTTCCCCGCACGAGTGTGCTGGGACGATTCCCGGGCCGCTGGGAGCGCCCCTGCCTGCACCTGACCGGCCACTACGACGTGGTGCCCGCCGGCGACGGTTGGAGCGTGGATCCCTATGCGGCCGAGCTGCGTGGCGGGCGGGTCTACGGTCGCGGGGCGGCGGACCAGAAGTCCGGCATCGCGGCCCAGCTCTTCGCCTTGAAGGCTCTGCAGGCGAGCGGCTGCCGGCTTGCCGGCAGCCTGGTCCTGAGCGCCACCCCCGACGAGGAAACCGGAGGGTTCGCGGGGCTCGGCTACCTGGTCCAGCAGGGCCTGATCGCCCGCGATAACACTGACTTTGTGGTCATCACCGAGTGCCTGGACGTGGACTGCATCTGCCTGGGCCACCGGGGCACCCTCTGGCTGGAGCTGGAGACCCGCGGGCGGCAGAGCCACGGTTCCATGCCCGCGCTGGGCGTGAACGCCATCGAGAAGATGCTCGCGGTTCTGGGCCGCATCGAGACCGAAGTCCGCCCCGGCTTGCGCCTGGAATCCTCCCACCCGATCAAGCCGGAGGCCTGCCGCCGTTCGACCCTGACGGTGACCATGATCCGCGCGGGCAGCAAGGTGAACACGGTGCCCGCCCGCTGCACTGCGACCCTGGACTGGCGCTTGATCCCCGAACAGCGGCTGGCCTGGGCCCGGGGGGCGCTGGAGGGGCTGCGTGACCGGATGCGCCGCGAGGACCCCGAGCTGGACCTCCACATCCCCGTCGCCGACCTCAAGCAGGCCACCGCGGTGCTGGCGCTGGCGGCGCTGCGGCTGCTGGGCGAGGAGGCCCGCGAATGAGGGGGCAACGGCTGCCGGGCGCCCTGGCCTCCCTGGCGGAGAAGGCCCCGGTGCGCCGGCTGCGCAAGAACGAGCGGGTCGTGGTGTTCAGCGACCTGCACCTGGGCAATGGGGGCCGCCGGGACGACTTCCTGCCCGACGCCGAGCTGCTCGCCGCGGCCCTCCGGCGCTACTACCTGCCGCGCCGCTTCATCCTCGTGCTCAACGGGGACGTCGAGGAGCTGCAGCGCTTCAATCTCGCGGACATCCGGCGGCGCTGGTCCGGGTTCTACGCGCTGCTGGAGGACTTCGCCCGGCAGGGGCGCCTGGAGCGCCTGGTCGGCAACCACGATGCGGAGCTCGCTGTCCTGCGCGACCCCTACCCCGCGCCGCGCCTGCTGGAGGCGCTGCGCCTGGAGCTGGGAAAGGAAAGCCTCCTGCTGTTCCACGGGCACCAAGCCTCCTACCTGCAGACCTACCTCCTCGGCCTGGCCGCGGCCGTGCTGCGCTACGTGGCCAATCCTCTGGGCATCCGCAACTGGTCGGTGTCGCGCTCCAACCTGCGCCGCTTCCGAGTGGAGCGGCGGGTGTACGCCTTCGCCCGCCGCCGCCGGCAGCTGGTCCTGATCGGGCACACCCATCGCCCCCTGTTCGAGTCCCTGTCCAAGCTGGACGCTCTGCGTTTCCGCATCGAGGCTCTCTGCCGGCAGATTCCCTCCTCGAGGGGGAAGCGCAGGTCCGTTCTGGAGCGGGAGTTGGCCGCCCGCAAGGTCGAGCTGGAGCAGCTATTGGCCAAGCGGGGCCGGACCGAGGGGGGGACCCTCTACAACTCGCCGCTGCTGGTGCCCTGTCTGTTCAACTCCGGATGCTGCATCGGGCGGCGCGGCTTGACCGGGCTGGAGATCGCCGACGGCCGCATCGCCCTCGTGCACTGGTTTGACCACAGCCGCAGCCAGCGCGAGGGCGAGGCCCTGGAAGGCACCCCCTACCACCGGGAGGTGCTGGAGCAGGAATCGCTGGCCTACCTGTTCACCCGCGTACGCCTCCTGGCCTGAAACCCTGTGCCTCCGGACGCGTATATGGGTTAGCTGCACATGGAAACAGAAAAAAGAGCCTCAGCGGATCGGGAATTCGAGGAGGCCGGCGACCTGCTGGCGGTCCAGGAGACCCTGCGGGGAAACCGCAACGCCTTTGCTGCGATCGTCCAACGCTACACCCCCCTGCTGTACTCCCTGGCCTTCCGGATGCTGGGACACGGCGAGGAGGCGGAGGAGGCGGTGCAGGAGATCCTCTTCCGCGCTTTTCGCGGGCTGGAGCGTTTCCGGCTGGGAAGTCGCTTTCATCCCTGGCTGTACACCATCGCCCTGAACTACCTGCGGACGGTCGCCCGCCACCGGCACCGGCGCCGGGGGCTGCGCCTCGTTCCCCTGGGCGAAGAGACCGACGCGGTGACGGACCGCGGCGAGCACCCGGGGACGGCCCTGGAGCGGGAGGATGGGGAGCGCCTGGCCCGGCGGGCGCTCGCTGAACTGGCGCCGCTGTACCGCGAGGTGTTCCTGCTGCGCGAGGTCGAGGGACTGAGCGTGCGGGACGCTGCCGAGGCCCTCGGGGTTCCGGAAGGCACGGTGAAGGTCCGCCTGCATCGTGCCCGGCAGGAGCTGGCGCGGCGCCTGGCGGAGCTGGACTGACCTGTCGGCTATTGCCGGCCTCAGCGCGGCTGCTGCCGCACTGGCCATGAAACCGAAACCGGAAGGCGGCGTATATGCAGGGTGGAGCGAGAGAATGAACTGCAGCAAGCATGCCGAAAGCATCGGGCGCTGGCTGGAAGCGCGGTGGGCGGGGGAGGTGGGCGAACCGTCCCCGGAGCTCCGGGAGCACACCGCCACCTGCCGTGCCTGCGCCGCCCGCTTGGCGGCCGCCCGGGCGCTGGCCGCCGGCAGCGGGCTGCGCCGGGAGCCGCCCCCGGAGCTGGCTTCGCGGGTGCTGGACCGGCTGAGCGGGTTGGGCGGGCCGGGCCGCGAGGATCGCCGTCTACCCCGCGCGCCCGCGGCGCGCCTGCGCTGGGTCGCCGTGCCGTTGGCCGCCGTGCTGGCCGCTGCGCTGACCTTCGGGCTCACGATGCATTTCCTGCGGCCGGCCGCGGGCCAGGTCGTGACGGTGCGCCTGGTGCTCGCCGCGCCCGAGGCGGGAAGCGTTTCGGTGGTCGGGGACTGGAACGGCTGGGACCCGGACAGGGACCGCCTGCGGGACCCGGACGGCGATGGGGTGTGGGAGATCCGGCTGCGCCTCCAGCGGGGACTGGAGGCCAGGTACCAGTTCCTGATAGACGGCGAGCGGTGGCTGGCCGATCCGCGGGCGCCGCTGCAAGTCGATGACGGTTTTGGCGGGACCAGCTCGGTCCTGCAGATCTGACAGGAGGTAGAAAATGAAGAAAGGGATTGTGATCGCGTTGGGGTTGATCTTGCTGGCCGGCGCCCTGTGGGCCCAGGAAGGCTTCACGTTGCGCCTGGCTACGGCACTCGAGCAGTTGGGCTGGACGGAGGAGGCCGCGCAGAACATGGTGCGGCAGGAAGCCCAGTGGCGGCTGGCCGAGGGGGCCGACCCCGAGGGCGTGGCCCTGGCCCTGGCATACGCGTCGAGGCAGGCGGACATCGGGCCGCAGGAGCAGGCCCGGCTGGCCGTGCAGGCGGCGGTGGCTCTGAAGGAAATGAACTCCCTGGGTATCCGGGAACGGCTGGCGGCGCGCAATCTGCTGCAGGCCATGCGCCAGGTCATGTCGCAAACCGGCAGCGCGGGGGAGGCCGGCGACCTGCTGCGGCTGCGGCTGCGGGATCAGCTGCGGCTGGCCACGCACGACCAGACCCGCACGCGCCTGCAGGAGCAGGACAGGGACCGGCTGCGAGACCGCCCGGAGGACCTGGTGCCGGGCGGACCGTCTAGCGGTCAGCAGTGGGGCGGGCCGGGAGGCAGGCTCTAAGCCCGCAAAGCGCATGCGCGGAGGAAAGTCCGTAGCGGCGGGGTGCAGAACCTCGCCGCTACGTTTGCTGGTAATGCTGGCGGGGTTGCTGGCCGCCGCGATGCTTCCGGCCCAGAGCCTGGAGGCCGCGCTGGCCAGGAGCCGTTTCCCGCTCGAGCAGCAGAGGGCGATCGAGGAGCAGTTCCGGGAGGCCGCATTGCAGGGCATCCCGGTTTCGCTGCTTCTGCCTCGACTGGAGGAAGGGATCGCCAAGAAGGTGCCCGCCGCCCGACTGCAGGAGGCGCTGCGCGGCCAGGCGGGCCTGCTTCTGGAGGCCCGTGCCCTGCTGGTCGGGACCCCCGGCGGCGAAGCGCTGCTGGCCGATCCTGCATCCTGGGCGCGGACGGCCAACCTCCTGGCCGGAGCGCTCCCGGCGGCGGAGGTCCGGCGGCTGGCGGGCTTCTGCGCCAAGCGCCCCGCGGATTACCGCCAGGCCACGTCCCTGTACCTCTCCTTGGTCGAGTGGGGGCTGGACCGCGGGAAAGCCCAGGAGCTGCTGGGGGCCCTGCTGGATTCCAGACAGCCGGGGGAGAGCTTCCCCGGGGTGATGGAGATCCTGGTGGAGGGGCGTCGGCAGCGCCTGGCGCCTGAGGAGCTCGTCCGCCGCCTGCTCTTGCACCTGTCGGACACGGCAACCATGGAAGAGCTCAAGCGCAGGACCCTGCGCTGAAACATTTCTCGTGTGGAGCCCAAAATGCAGAAAAACCGGCTGATTTTCGTCGCGCTTTCCTTGCTCGGATTTCTTGGTCCCGCCCTGTACGGGTACTCGCCGACCCTGGTACTGGGCCTGCAGGGCGGAGGCACCCTGTTCGAGTCGCCGGAAGACGGCCAGGGAGCCCTGCCGTTGGCCGCCGTGAATCTGCTGGGCGGCTGGCGCAGCCCCACCCCCGCCGGGGGATACCTGGGGCTGGCCGCCTCGGCTCGCCTCGCCTCGTACCTCGCCTCCCCTGTCGTCTTTACCGACGCCGAGACCCTGGACCTGGAGGCTGGCCTGCCGCTGAAGCACGGCTTCGTGGAATTGGAGGGCAGTCTGGACGCTTCGGTCATGGGCGACGGCGAGGAGCCGGCCCACCTCCGGCCGCGCTGGCAGGCCGGCCTGCGGCTGGGCGGCGAAGCGGCTCAGGGGATCCTCTCGTACCGGGGGTCTTATCTTTATTCGCCGGACGACGTCGAGGACTTCCTGTATCAGGGCTTAAGCCTGGACGCGGAGCTGGAGCGTTCCATCCGACTCGGGCTGCGGGCCGGCGTGGAGTGCGGCTGGGAATATTGGCCCGAGCACTGGCTGCTTGACGGCTCGGGTGCCTCCACCGGGGTTCCCCGGCAGGACGTAGTGGGAGGACTGGAAGTCGGGCTGGATGGGCTGGCCGGGTTTTTCCTGGACTGGAGCCTGGGGGCCTCCGCCGGCCTGCGCTGGTCCACGGCCAACCGTTACACGGCCGCCCTCGGCCTGGAGGAGGGAAGCGAGAACAACCTTTTCGCGGGCCTGGAAGCCGCGATGGACTGGAGCCCGCACCGGGCCGTAGGCCTGCAGCTCGAAGGTTTCCTGCGCCAGGAATGGTACCTGGCCAGGGCCGCCCTCACGGCGGGAGAGCTTGACTCCGGGGAGCCGCTGAGCGTGCTTTCCCTGGGCCTGACGGCCAGGGGGGACTGGACCCCGAACGATCGCCTGTTCCTGGTGTTGGAGGGTTCCCTGGGTAGCCGCTTCGCCAACGACCCGGCGGAGGCACGCTGGAACGCCTCGATCAACGCGGGGGTGGAGTACAGTTTCTGAAGCTTTTCTGACGATTCCTTGACAGGTGCCCGGTTTTTCGCGGACACTGCTGCCGACCGTCCATGGGAATCGTCCGCCTTCTACGCAGCGTCCGCCGTTCGGCCCTGGCCGCGCTCTCGATGGCAGCGCTCGGCCTGTCCGGCTGCGCGGCCGCGGGTGGTCGGGAGGAGGGCGCGGCGGGCAGCGCAGCCGGACAGGCCGCCGTCACCGGACAGGTCTCATCCATAAAAAACATCGGTTCCGACACCCTGGTGAACCTGGCGCTGGCCTGGGCCGAGGCCTACATGGCCGGGCATCCCGAGGTGCACATTTCCGTGACCGGCGGCGGGTCGGGCACGGGCATCGCCGCCCTGATCAACGGGACGATCCAGCTGGCCAATGCCTCGCGGGCCATGTCCGCCGAAGAGGTCGAATCGGCGCGCCGCAACGGCTTCCAGCCCGTGCAGCATGCGGTGGCACTGGACGCTATTGCCGTGGTGGTCAACCCGGCCAACCCCGTCGACGGCCTGACGCTCCGGCAGATCGCGGACATCTACACGGGCCGCATCCGCCGCTGGAACGAGGTGGGAGGTGAGGACCGGCCGATCGTGCTCCTGTCCCGGGAGTCCAACTCCGGCACCTACGTGTACTTCATCGAGCGGGTGATCCGCCTGGGGCGCAAGGACAACTACGACCTGCCCTCGCCGGAGACCCTGCTGATGCCCTCCTCCGAGGGCATCAGCGCCGAGGTCCGGCAGAACCCCAACGCCATCGGCTACGACGGGCTGGGCTACGTGACCATGGACCAGAAGGTTCTGGCCGTGGCCGCCGCACAAGGCGAGCCGTACGTCCGTCCCGACGCCGCCACCGTGCTGGACGGTTCCTACCCGATCGCCCGGCCGCTGTTCATGTACACCGCGGGCAGGCCTGGCGGGGCGATCGCGGCCTACCTGTCCTGGATCCTGGGGGAGGGCCAGGGGCGGGTTCAGGAGATCGGGTTCGTGCCGCTTCCCGGCGGCGCCGAAGGCAGGGGGGCCAGGTGAAGAGGAGCAGGCCGCGGTGGTCGGATTTCGCGGTCGAGGCGCTGATCCGTGTGCTGGGTTTCTCCACCGTGGGCTTCGTGCTGCTGATCTTCGCCTTCCTGCTGCGCGAGGGCCTGCCGGTGTTCTTCAAGTTGCCGGCCGCCGCCCTGCTGGGCAAGCTGTGGTACCCCACTTTCGGAAGCTTCGGCGGCCTGCCGCTCATCCTGGGCTCGGTACTGGTCACCCTCCTGGCCGTGCTGATCGCTCTGCCCCTGGGGGTGGCCACCGCCGTGTTCGTGCGGGAGGTGGCTCCCCGCTGGGCGCGCGAGTTCCTGAAGCCTTTGATCGAGGTGCTGGCCGGCATCCCCTCGGTGGTCCTGGGCTTCTTCGGCATGACCATGGTGGCCCCGCTGGTGCGGCAGTGGCTGGGCGCGCCCACCGGCCTCACCGCCTTCACCGGCGCCCTGGTGCTGGCCTACATGAGCCTGCCCACGATCATCAGCGTGGCCGAGGACGCGCTGGACGCAGTGCCCCGCAGCTACCGCGACGCGGGTCTGGCCATGGGCGCCACCCGCTGGCAGACCACCTGGCGGGTAGTGGTGCCGGCCGGCCGCGCCGGGGTGATCATCGCCGGCATGCTGGGCATGGGGCGGGCCATCGGCGAGACCATGGCCGTGATGATGGTGACCGGCAACGCCGCCCGCCTGCCCCTCGAAGCGGCGGCCCTGTTCAAGCCGGTGCGCACCATGACCGCCACGATCGCCGCCGAGATGGGCGAGGTGGCCCGGGGCAGCGTCCACTACCACGCCCTTTTCGGGATCGGCATCGTGCTGTTCGTGCTCACCTTCCTGATCAACCTGGCCGCGGCCCGGGTGATCTTCCGCCGCCGGCGCAAGGGGGGCCTGCGGTGACAGGCCGCCTGCTCGTGCAGCGTCTGGGCTTCCTGTTGCTCGGCTTCGCGGCCCTGATCGTGATCGCGCCGATCCTGGTCGTGGTGGCGGGAATCGTGGTGCGCGGCATCGGGGCTATCAGTTGGGAGTTCCTTTCCGCCATGCCGCGCGCAGGAATGAAAGAGGGCGGGATCCTGCCGGCGATCGTGGGCACGCTGCTGCTCACCCTGGGCACGGCCGTGATGGCCGTGCCGGTCGGGGTCGGCGGGGCTGTTTACCTTTCGGAGTACGCGCGCGACACCGTCTTCACCCGCGCCATCCGCCTGGCCATCGTCAACCTGGCGGGCATCCCCTCGATCGTCTATGGCCTGTTCGGCCTGGGGATGTTCGTGCTGTTCCTGCGCTTCGGCACCTCGATCCTGGCCGGCTCCCTGACCCTGGCGATCATGACCCTGCCGGTGGTGATCTCCACCTCCGAAGAGGCCCTGCGCGCGGTGCCGACGGAGTTCCGCACCGTGGCTGCCAGCCTGGGCGGGACCCGCTGGCAGGGGATCCGTACGGTCGTGCTGCCGCAGGCCCTGCCGGGCATCATCACCGGCGTGCTCCTCGGCCTGCTGCGCGCCGCCGGGGAAACAGCCCCGATCCTGTTCACCGTGGCCGCCTTCTACCTGCCGCAGCTGCCGCACTCGCCCCTGGACCAGACCATGGCGCTGCCCTACCACCTGTATGTGATCAGCACCCAGGTACCCGGCATGCCACCCGGTGTACAAAACGGCACTGCCTTCGTGCTGCTCGCCCTGGTGCTGCTCCTCAACTTCGCGGCCGCCTGGATCCGCCGCCATTTCCGCCGCCGGAGGCCGTGGTGAGCAAGGTCAGCATCCGGGACCTGACCTACTCCTATGCCGGGGCGTCGGGCCCTTCGCTTTCCGGCGTGAGCCTGGACCTGCCAGTAAATGCCATCACGGTGCTGTTCGGCCCGGCCGGCGGCGGCAAGACCACTCTGCTGCGCCTGATCAACCGGCTCAACGACCTGGTGGAAGGCACCTCCCGGCGCGGGCGGGTCCTGCTGGACGGCGAGGACCTCTACGCCCCGGGGGTGGACGTGACCGCGCTGCGCCGCCGGGTGGGCATGGTCTTCGCGCTGCCCCTGCCCCTGCCGGGGACCATCCGGGACAACGTGGTCTACGGCCCGCGCCTGGCCGGGGTGCGGGACCGAGGCCGCCTGGTGGAGATTGCCGAGCGCAGCCTGCGCCAGGCCGCATTGTGGGAGGAGGTCAAGGACCGGCTGGACGCCTCGGCCTTCAGCCTGTCCGGCGGGCAGCAGCAGCGCCTGTGCATCGCCCGCAGCCTGTCCCTGGAACCGGAGGTGCTGCTCCTGGACGAGCCGACCTCAGGCCTCGACCCGATTTCCACGGCCAAGGTCGAGGGGTCCCTGTTCGCCCTGAAGGAGTCCTACACCATCGTGCTGGTGCCGCACAGCGTGCAGCAGGCGGCCCGCATCGCCGACCGGGCGGCTTTCTTTCTGGGCGGGGAGCTCATCGAGTTCGGCGAAGGACAGCAGGTGTTCACCGCCCCGCGCGAGAAGCGCACGGAGGATTACATCACCGGAAGGTTCGGCTGAGGCATGGAAGAGCGGGCGGCGGTGAAGTTCGCGGTCCGGGACTTAAGCGTGTACTACCGGGAGCGCCTGGCGCTGCGCGGTGTCTACATCGAAATTGCGGAGAAGAAAATCACCGCCCTGATCGGCCCATCGGGCTGCGGCAAG
>CAZMWZ010000090.1:3221-11442 GCA_964570045.1 uncultured Spirochaetaceae bacterium | reverse complement strand
CCTGGGCCACGTCTTTCCGGACGGCCCGGCGCCGACGGGCTTGAGGTACTGCATCAACTCCGCGGCGCTGCGCTTCATCCCGGTCGAGGACCTGAAACGCGAAGGCTACGGCCAGTACCTGAGCCTGTTCGCGAAATGACAGAGTGACCTGGAGGCGATATGAAGATGGTTACCGGTATCAAGCCCGCGGCGTGGCTCGCGGCTGCATTGTTCCTGCTGGGTCCCGCCCTCGCGCGCGCGGACTTCCCTGACCCGCCGGTGGATCCGGCGGTGAAAGGGGAGCCCCGCACCGCGGTGTTCGCCGGGGGCTGTTTCTGGGGGGTGGAGGCCGTGTTCGAGCGGCTGCAGGGTGTGCAGGAGGTCGTATCCGGCTACTCCGGCGGCGAGCTGAAGACCGCTCATTACGAGCTGGTGGGCACGGGCAGGACCGGCCACGCGGAGTCCGTGCGGATCACCTACGACCCGGCCCGGATGAGCTACGGCACGCTCCTGAAGGTGTTCTTCTCCGTGGCCCACGATCCCACGCAGCTCAACTACCAGGGGCCGGACCACGGCACCCAGTACCGCTCGGCGATCTTTTATGCCGACGAGGGCCAGCGGCGCGTCGCCGAGGAGTACATCCGCGCGTTGGACAAGGCCAGGGTATTCCCCAGGAAGATCGTGACGCAGCTCGCCCCGCTGGAGGCCTTCTACCCGGCGGAGGAGTACCACCAGGATTACTTGAAGGGGAACCCCACCCAGCCCTACATCGTGATGTGGGACCTTCCCAAGCTCGCCCATTTGGAGAGGGAGTACCCGCAGCTGCTGCGCTAGGAGCGGGGGCCGGCGGCGGGTTTAGCCCTCGGGGGTCGAGCCGCGGATCGGCGACTCGCGCAGCAGCACGGCCAGCAACACGGCCACTACGGTCAGGAGGAGCAGCGCGATCAGGGAGCGGGTCATGGAGCCGGAGGGCGCCATGAAGGCCTCCATCCCGAAGATGAACAGGATGCCCGAAACCTGCCCCATCACCAGCAGCAGGCTGTTGGAGGTGCCCTCCGGGGCGGGGAGGGTGATCTCCGCCCCGTACTGGAACCCGATCGGGCCGGCGCTGAGCAGGAAGAAGCCGAACAGGAAGCCGGAGGCCAGAAGCAGCCAGGGGCGCGTGGCGAAGGTCACCCCTGCCAGTCCCGGCAGGAGGCCGATCAGGGCCAGGAGGATGAAGGGCTTGCGCCTGCGCAGGGCGTCGGAGGCCAGCGGCACGGCCACCGCACCGAGTATCCCCCCCGCCAGCATGAGCCCGCCGAGCAGTCCCGCCTGGGCGCTGGAGAAGCCGCGCGCCCGCACGATGGTCTCGATCCAGGTGGTCACGCCGTTGAACATCCCCAGGCCGATGAAGAAGATGGCCAGCAGCAGGAGGAAGTCCCGGTTGCGGAGCATGCTGCGCAAACCCACGAAGACCAGGGAGCGGGCGTCCTGCTCCGCCGCGGCGGGCGGCGTGCGCGGGCGTTCCCGGGCCAGGGCCAGGAACAGGGCCGCAGCGGCCACGGCTGCGAACCCGTAGACCCGCAGCATGCCGCCGATCCGCAGGTGGAGGGTCAGCGTCGGGGTGACGAGCATGGCCGCCAGGATCCCGAGGTAGATGCCCAGGGTACCCAGGCCGGCGGCGGTGGCGCGCTCCTGCGGGGGGAACCAACGGGCGGCCAGCTTGGTGATGGCGCCCAGCACCAGAGGCTGGCCCAGGGCGATCGCGATCTGGGCCGCGAACACCAGCTCCAGGCGGGTGGACAGGAAACCGCGGCCCAGGGCGCCCGCCGCGGTCAGCAGCGCGCCGGCGCCTACCGCCCGGCGGAACCCCCAGGTGTCGATCATCCAGGCCGCCGGGAGCGCGGTGAGCACGTACAGGACCATGAAAACCAGCGAGAGCAGCCCGATCACCAGGTCCGAAGTGCCGTAGTACCGGGCCGCCTCCCCGGTGATGGGGGCGAAGGTGATCCAGCAGGCCTGGTTGACGGCGATGATGAGCATGAAGGCCGCCAGCACGGCCCAACGGTAGCCGTAAACTTTGATGCCAGGTTGTTTCATGGGCGCGGCTTCAGGGGGATTCGTAGGCCACCACGCGGATGATTCCGATGGTCGCCCCGTTTTCCGTGGTGGTACAGGCGTCGCTCACCGAGACCACCCCAGTGATGTGGCCGGCGTGCAGGAAGGAGTTCACCTGCTCGTCCAGGCTCTCCAGCTCACGCATGGCGTAGAAGGGCTTGAGCTCCGACGTAAAGGTCTTGACCTTTATCATGATGATAGGATAATCACTTCGCTTTCCGGGAAGCAAGCGCGCGTTTCGCCTCAGCGCACCACCTTGAAGTTGAACATGGGGGTGGCAAGCGCCCCGTAAAGGCGCAGCCAGGCGGCGAGCAGCATCTCCGGGCCGCGCGCCGTGCTGATGTCCCCCAGGTCGATGATGTCCTTCCACCCGAAGCTCCGCAGCAGTTCGCTCACCGTCTTCTTGGCCTGGGCGTCGTTGCCGCTCAGGAACACGGAGTGGTCTCCGCCGGCGAGCTGCCCGGGGTTGACCATGAGCCGGGCGTTCAGGGTGTTGAGGGTCTTGACCACTTTCACCTTGGGAAAGGCCCGCTGGATCTGCTCGGCCAGCGAGTCGCTGTCCTTGACGAACAGGGTGGGCGGCATGCCCTTGGAGAAGTCCAGGGGGTTGGAAATGTCGACCAGGACCTTCCCGCTTAGTCGTGCTTCACCGGCCTTTTCCAGCGCCTCCAGGGAAGCGCTGCCCTGAGTGGCGTTGACCAAGAGCTCGCCGTGGGTGGCCGCTTCGGCGAAGGTGCCAAGCTTCACGCGGGGGTTGCCGGCGAGCCAGGCGCTGAAGGGCGGGTTGCCGGACGTGTCGGGCGCGGTCTTCGCTTGGGTCTTGGCAGGGTCGCGGGTCCCGATCATCACCTCATTCCCCAGCTCCGCCAGGCGGGAGGCAAGGGTGCGCCCCACGGCGCCAGTGCCTAATACTGCGATTTTCATGTAAGAGCTCCTTCCTTCCGGCCGGGCCTGTATCAGGACCACCGGCCTGTATCCAGTCAATGTAGTAATTTACAGCATACCTTGGCAAATTAGTAATCTATGCCGGTCCGGTCGGCGGGGGGTGTGCCAAGTTGACAACCACCCGGATCGAACGTAGGGTGTGCCAGGAGGAAAACGATGAAGAGCTTCGGTGTTCTGGAGATGTGGTTCGTCACCGGCAGCCAGCAGCTGTACGGGGAGCAGACCCTGCGGCAGGTGGCGGAAAACGCCCGGACCATCGCGGCGGCTTTCGACGGCTCCCCGGTGATGCCGCTCAAGGTCGTGTTCAAGCCGGTGCTCACTACCCCGGAGGCCATCCGCACCCTGTGCCTGGAGGCCAATCTTTCGGCCGCCTGCGTCGGCCTCGCGGCCTGGATGCACACCTTCTCGCCTGCCAAGATGTGGATCGCCGGGCTGTCCGCGCTGCAGAAGCCCTTCGTGCACCTGCACACCCAGTTCAACCGGGACATTCCCTGGGACACCATCGACATGGACTTCATGAACCTCAACCAGTCCGCGCACGGCGACCGGGAGTTCGGCTTCATCGGCACGCGCCTGCGGCGGCAGCGCAAGGTCGTGGTCGGCCACTGGCAGGACGAGGAAGTCCTCGCCCGGCTGGCCGTCTGGGCACGCGCCGCCTGCGCCTGGCACGACGCCCAGGGCGCGCGGGTGGTCCGCTTCGGCGACAACATGCGCGAGGTGGCGGTGACCGAAGGGGACAAGGTCGAGGCCCAGATCCGCCTGGGCTACGACGTGTACGGGTACGGGGTCGGCGACCTGGCGGCGCGCGTGGAGCGGGTAGGCAAGGCCGAGGTGGAAAAGCTGCTGGCCGAATACGACGGCCGCTACCAGATGGCCGAGGCCCTGCGGAAGGGCGGTGCGCGCCGCGGCGAGCTGGAGCTGGCCGCCCGGCTGGAGGCCGGGATGCGCGGCTTCCTGGAGGAGGGGGGATTCAAGGCCTTCACCACCAACTTCGAGACCCTGCACGGCCTGCCCCAGCTCCCCGGCCTGGCCGTGCAGCGCCTGATGGCCGCCGGGTACGGCTTCGGCGCCGAAGGGGACTGGAAGACCGCCGCCCTGGTCCGGGCCATGAAGGTCATGGCCACAGGCCTGCGGGGCGGAACCTCTTTCATGGAGGACTACACCTACCACCTGGACCCGCGCGGTATGAAGGTGCTCGGGGCGCACATGCTGGAGCTGTGCGAGTCCATCGCCGGGACCCGGCCGACCCTGGAGATCCACCCCCTTTCCATCGGCGGTAAAAGCGACCCCGCGCGCCTGGTGTTCAACGTGGGCCCGGGGCCGGCGGTCAACGCGTCGCTCATCGACCTGGGCAACCGCTTCCGCCTAGTGGTGAACGAGGTGGAGGCCGAGGACGTGAAGGAGGCGCTGCCGCGGCTGCCGGTGGCGCGGGCGGTCTGGGTTCCGAAGCCCAACTTAAAGGTGGCCGCCGCCGCCTGGATTCTGGCCGGGGGGGCCCACCACACGGCCTTCAGCCAGGCGGTGGGCACGGAACACCTGGAGGACTTCGCCCGCCTGGCCGGGATGGAGCTCGCCCTGATCGACGGCGCGACGACTCTGAGGCAGTTCGAGAAGGAGCTCGCCTGGGGCGAAATGTACCACCTGCTGGCCCGGGCCCTGCGCTAACCGCGGCGGACCCTTATGGCGGAGATACTGATCGTCGACAACCACCCCGTGGTCCGGCAGTACCTCCGCGAGCTGCTGGAGAGGGAAGGGCACGCCGTGCACGTCGCCGAGGACGGCCTGGCCGCCCTGGACCTGCTCGCTGGGATCCGGCCGCAGGTCATCTTCGTCGACCTGGTCATGCCCAACATCGACGGCGCCGCCCTCTGCCGCATCCTGCGCCGCAGCCCCGAGCACAGCGGGGCCTACCTGGTGGTGCTCTCGGCGGTGGCCGCGGAGGCGCCTGAGCTCGTGGGCCAGTGCGGGGCCAACGCGGCGCTGGCCAAGGGGCCGTTCCGCGTGCTGGGCCCGGCGGCACTGCAGCTGGTGAACGAGGCCAGCGCGCGGGGCTTCGTCGGCGTGCGGGAAGGGATCGCCGGGCTGGAGGAGGTCCACGCCCGCCAGATCACCCGCGAGCTGCTGCTGCGCAAGCAGCACCTCGAGACGGTCATCGAGAGCCTGCAGGAGGGCATCCTGGAGCTTACCGCCGCGGCGCGGGTCGTGTATGCCAACTCGGCGGCCTCCGGGATCCTGGGCCTGAGCGAAGAGCGGATCCTGGCCGCCGAGCTCCCGCTCCTGTTCCCCGAAGGCCAGCGGGAAGCCGTGCGCGGCCTGCTGGCAGCGGGCGGAAACACCGGCCCGCAGCTCGAGGTGTCGCTCGGCGAACGCCGGCTCGCCCTCCGCTACTACCCATTCCGGGAGACCGGCAGCGGCGGCGTGCTGCTGCTGGCCGACGTGTCCGAGCGGCGGCGCATGGAGACCCGCCTGGTCCAGGCCCAGCGCATGGAATCCATCGGCACCCTGGCGGCCGGGGTGGCGCACGATTTCAACAACCTGCTCACTACCATCCTGGGGAACACCGAGCTGATGATAGCCGACCTGGCCGCCAGCCACCCCCATTACGGGCTTCTGCAGGAGATCGCGCGCCAAGTGCAGAGCGCCAAGCGTCTGACGGCGCAGCTTCTGGGTTTCTCGCGCCGGGGGCGCTACGAGGTGCGGGTCCTGGAGCTGAACACCCTGATCCGGGAAACCGCCGAGGCGTTCGGCAGGACGCGCAAGGAAATCGTCATCCGCCTGGAGCTGGCCGCCGACCTGCACGCGGTGGAGGGTGACCTGGGCCAGCTGGAGCAGCTGCTGCTCAACCTGATGGTCAACGCGGGCGACGCCATGCCCTCTGGGGGGGAGCTCGCCTTGAGCTCGCGCAACTGCGGTCATGAAGCGATCTCTGCCAACCTGTTCACTCCCCGGGAAGGGCGCTACGTGCTGTTGTCCGTCCGTGATACGGGGGTAGGCATGGATGCCCGCACGCGCGAGCGGATCTTCGAGCCGTTCTTCACCACCAAGGAGATGGGGCGGGGTACCGGCCTGGGATTGGCCTCCGTGTACGGGATCGTGAAGGGGCACGGCGGCTATATAGAGGTCGACTCCTCCCCGGGGCAGGGTTCAACCTTCCGCATCTTCCTGCCGTCTTCTTCCGCGCCGGCGCCCCGGGCGGCGCCGCTGCCGACGGTGCTGGAAAGCGCGCAATGCCTGCTGCTGGTCGACGACGAGCAGCCCGTGCTCACGGTCGCCGGGGACATGCTGTCCCGGCTGGGTTACACGGTGCTGCGGGCGGTGAGCGGGGAGCAGGCTCTAAAGGTGTACCAGGAGCACCGGGACAGGATCAGGGCCGTAGTGTTGGACCTGGTCATGCCGGGCATGAGCGGCGTCGAGCTCTTCGCCCGGCTGCGACGGCTGAACCCGGAAGTGAAGGTGCTCCTGGCCAGCGGGTACAGCAGCGAGGGTGAGGCGGACCGCCTCCTGGAGCAGGGCGCGGCGGCCTTCCTCCAGAAGCCCTTCACCCTGCAGCAGCTGTCCGAGACGCTGGCGCGGCTGCTCGGCGCCTCCTCCCGGTAGCATGGCTACCCTCGCGGAACGGCTGGCCAGGGACCTGCTGCTGGACCCCGGGTCGGCGGCGGCACTGGCGGCGAGCTTCGTCCGTGCCACCCGGGAGGACGTAGAGCGGCTGCAGGCCGCCGTACGGGCGGGGGATGCGGGGGCGATTGCCTCGCTGGCCCATCACGTCAAGGGGGCGGCCGCGAATCTGGAAATCGAGGCTATCCGCAGTCGGGCCGAAGCCCTGGAGCTGCGGGTCAGCGCCGGTGATTTCGCGCCGCTGACCGGGTTGCTCGCGGGGATGAACGCGGAGCTGCGCCGACTGGAAGCGGAGCTCGGCTAGGCCGGTCCGCCCGCGCTGCCGGTCACCCGGCGGACGCCCGGGGCGCAGGCAACCCACACCGCCAGCTGCGCTGATCCGTTCGCGGCGTTAAGGAAACCGGAAAGCGTATCAAGTTAAGGAGAAACCGGGAGTGGGCCGACTCCACTCCCGGGATTAAAATCCGACCGGAAACCGCCTACCAGCGATTCGGCGACCCGCCCCGGTCGCCCCGGGGCCGATCTTCCCGCGGCTTGGCGAGGTTGACGTTCAGGCTGCGCCCCTGGAACTCGGTCGCGTTCAAGGCGGCGATGGCTTTCTCGGCTTCCGCCTGAGTGCTCATCTCCACGAAGCCGAACCCGCGGGAGCTGTCGGAGCCTTTGTCCCTGACCACGCTGGCGGATTCCACGGTACCGTGCACAGCGAACAGGTCGCGCAACTGGCTATCGGTGACCGAATAGGACAGGCCGCCGACATAGAGTTTCTTGTTCATGTTTTCCTCCTGCATTGCATCTGTGTTCTATCTTCCATCATCGTTCTTGCTACATACCGCCCAAAGGTGCAGAACATGTTCTGGTCGGTTGGTCCTTCCGGGATAATGTGCAAAACCGCAATGATCGGTGCTTTCAAGCCCCGGAAGACCCGGTTGCCCGAAGGTCACGCAACGACTGCTTGAGGCCTTCGCCGGTGATCGTCCGGTATTCGTTCAGGATTTGCCGGATCCTGAGATTCTTGAGCGAAACCCGCAGTTCGGCGACTCCTTCGGGGCCCGAGCCGGCGTTCGCGGGGTTTTCCGCCGTTTCTTTCCGCAGGATCATGATCCGCTGTAGGGCGCGTTTCCGCTCGAACTCGACTCGGGACAGCAGGGCGGGGCTCTGGTGCCCGCCCAGGTACCTGTGCCAGGCGGAGCAGTATTTGGAACCCTGAAGAGAGGCGCCGACTCGCTGGCCGCAGTACGAGCAGCTTCTGTGCCTGCTGTCCAGCTCGGCGCGCACTCGGCGCTCCAGGGCCTTGATCTCCTTTCTCAGCAGGTCCATGTCCTCTGCCGAAAGATCCTTGAGATTCTCATCGTCGAAGAATCTCATGGTTTTCCTCCGTCCGCCTTGCTCACCCTTTCACCTCCTGGGCTTCCGCTTGCTATCAACGGCCTCGCGCATCAATTCGATGATCCCTTCCCGCATGGGCTTGCCCTGCTCGGCGCAGAGCGCCTTGAAGAGATTTCTCAACTCGTCGGGAATATCCTTCACGAGGATGGCCGCCATATTATAATTATAATAAATATAATAAATATTGCCAAGCCCC
>CAZMWZ010000090.1:0-3121 GCA_964570045.1 uncultured Spirochaetaceae bacterium | reverse complement strand
TCTGGGACGGGAAACTCCCCACGCGCGGCATACACCCGGATAACGGCTTCTGCAAGATCGCGGAAGCCACAGCGAGCCGGCCCGTCGTTCCCTGGTGGTGGTACTCCAAGAATCGGGAGCCGGTTCCTGCGATCGTGAAAGATATTTACCAGCGAGTGGCTTTCGACTTCGCCGTCGTCTATCCACAGGAGAACGCGTGGATCTATGTCAGCGTGGAGCCGCCCGCGGACCTGCTGGAACTTCTGTGCCGGCAGGAACAGCTCAAGGCGTTCATTCTGATTTCCTTGATCAACAAAAATTTCCGTCCCGTCCAGCGAGAGCACAAGCGCGTGCGCCTGGCAACGGTGCTGGGTTCCCCGGACCTGAAAAGGGTTTTCGTCTTCATCGCCTACAGGGAGGAGGACCGGCGGTACCAGTCCATCGCCGGCAAGATCCCGGCCATCACTCGCCTGGTTCATCAGGCCTCCAATACCGCCAACTGGAACATTCGGCTTCCAGGGGACAGACGGGTCTACGGCTCTTTGCGGGAGATCATCGGGGCGAGGTAATCGAGGCCAATGCCCTTCGACATGAAAAAGGTTCCCGACGAAAAAAGAGCCCTGCTCGAGAGAATGAAGGAGCTCAACTGTCTATATGACATTTCGAGCCTGTTCAGCCAGAGTTCCCTTAGCCTCGAAAGGTTGTTGAGGGAGATCGCCAGGGTGATCCCCAAGGCGTGGCAGTACCCCGAAAAGACCTGTGTCCGTATTTCTCACGATGGGCGGGAATACCGCTCGAAGAATTATTCGTCGAAGAGCATATCTCTTACCGAGACGATCGAGTTGAAAAAGCGACAATGCGGTTTTGTGGAGGTGGCCTACCTTCAAAAGGGTTCCGACCCTTCCAGAACAATATTTCTCGAAGACGAGAAGAAGCTCCTGAAGGCGATCGCCGAGTGGTTGGGCAACATTGTCGAGAAAAAAGAAGCGGAGATGTCGTTGAAACAAACGACCTACGAGCTTCGCCAGCAAACGGCGGAGCTGGAGAACAAGAATATCGCCCTGAAGGAAATCATCTCTCAAATCGAGCTGGAAAGGAAGGCTCTTCAGGATCAGCTGCGGATGAATATCGAACTCACGGTATTTCCGCTTCTCAGTAAGCTGGAGAATTCGGATCTCCCCGCTGAAGCCTGGAAGACATACTTGCACGTCGTCCGGCGAAACCTGGAGGATGCCACTTCCTGCTTTTCCAGAAAAGCCATCGAAGATCGAGTCAGGCTGAGTCCCCGCGAGTTCGAGATCTGTAATCTTATCAAAAACGGCCTAGCGAACAAGAAGATTGCGGAACTTACTCAGATCTCCCTGCTAACCGTGGAGAGACATCGGCACAACATCCGTAAGAAGCTGCACATCGACAACCAGAGAGTCAATCTCGCTACTTTCCTGCGTTGCGACTACAAATAGAAGCCGGTTCTCGGCATGTATTTCCGCATACAGGTTTCATGGTGGATAATCCATGCTTGGAGGAAAGCAGTACCGTGCGTATTTTTATACTTAGAGACAGCAGGCGGGGGATGGGACATGAAACCAGGAGGTGAGTTGTCTATGGTAACCATATCTCGGCAGGCCGGTGCAGGCGGTGACGAGATCGCTCGGCTGCTAGCGGAGGAATTGGGTTGGAGGTTGCTGGACAACGAAGTGCTGGAAGGACTTCTCATGGAGAGCGGATTTCCCCAGGTGGAGGTTGAAACCTTCACCGAGAGGAGGCCCGGTCTCTGGCATCGATTCTCTACCGAGAAAAACAGGTATCTTCATTTCCTTAAATTGGCCAGCTATGAGTTCGCGCGTCAGGGAAGCTGTATCATCGTGGGCAGGGGTGGACAGGTCCTGTTCGGAAACGTCCCCGGAATTCTCAGAGTCCGGGTGATTGCACCCCAGCAGGATCGGGTCCTGAATGTAGGTAAGACGTTTGGCGATGACGAACGCCGAGCGCGGCAGGCCGTTCAGCATTCGGACAACGAAAGGTCGGGATTCTACCGCTTTTTGTTTCACACCAACTGGGATTCTCTCGAGTTGTACGATCTGATCATCAATACTCACCTCATTTCAGTGAAGACCGCCACCGATTTGATCATGAGGACGTTGGCTGCCAAAGAAACAGCGGAAAGGAAAAAGGAGACTTCAGCCAAGCTGGAAGACCTCTATCTATCCCAAAAGGCCATCGTCGCTATCCTGTTCGAGCAGAAACTGCCGATCCACTTTTTGGAAATAGAGGTGGACAATGGGGTGATAACGCTCAAAGGTACAGCGCGAGACCATCCGTCTATTGAGCGCTGCCAAGAGGTGGCCGCAGGGGTGTTTAATATGAATAAAATAAACAACGAGATCTGCTTCGCTCCAAAATATGTGGAAGTACTAGCCGGCATTCATCGTGGCACCGCAGATCGAATGGCTGGATAATTTATTGGATCAGCTTGATGCGCAACCAGCGGAACAGATTGCCACCTTCGAAATCCAGCAGCATGGCCTTGTCGATCTTCCGAGGAAGTAGTGGAAAGCGACCGGGCACCATCCGGTCTACGTTCGAGAAAGCGGCCTGCTCAAGCGGAAGAGGGCGCCCGTGGAAAAGGCGTGCCGCACTTGCGTTTTGTCGAAGAGGGCCACGCCCCCAAACACTCCTTTTTCAGGTCGCTTAACTGAACGTCGAGGTCGCTGCCGGCTACCAGCTTCCGCGCGATCTCCACGGTGCGGATGCCGTTTGGGGAAATTGCGTCCCCCCACTGCCTTAGAGCTCAGCGCCGGCAGCGCCTGCCAGACCGCCTCAGCCTTGCCGTCCATGACAGGAGGCGCTGCCGCCTTCCGGGCGGTCAACACGTTCGCCTGCTGGGCGCTACTCAGAATGGGAAACACCAGGCCCATTACAAGCAACAACAGCGGGAGCGTTTTGCCAACCAGAACCGGTTGCCGAAATTCCACGCGGGAGTTATACTATCGTATGCCGATATCGCATATCGATAACAAAACATCCGGGTTGTCGGCGCTGGAGAGGGATCTTTTCCGCGGCTTCGTACCCATCCACGTCCTGCATCACGCCGGGAAGGAAGCGGTGTTCGGACAGGCATTGAAGCAGGAGCTGGAGCGCC
>CAZMWZ010000089.1:8091-11525 GCA_964570045.1 uncultured Spirochaetaceae bacterium | reverse complement strand
TGGGCCTCTCAGTGCTGGTCGCCTGGAAGCAGGAAGGCAAAGAGGAGCGGCGCTTCCTTCAGGCCGCGTACGCCGCGAACCCGGCGCGTGACCTCGCCAAACCACGCTGATTCCGCTACACTCGCCTGCGATGAGCCCTACAGCGCTGAACGTCTGCCTGCTGTTTGGGGGGCGTTCCGGGGAGCACGAGGTATCGCTGCGCTCCGCCGCCTCTGTATCGCGCAACCTGGACCCCGCTCGCTACCGCCAGGTCCTGATCGGCATCGACAAGGGCGGGGTCTGGCACCTGCAGGCTCGCGGCCGCTTCCGCCGGGAGAGCTACGGCGAACGGCTGGAGATCCTCCCCGCGCGGCGCCCCGTCAGCGTGGTGCCTGGCCGAGGGCTGGCCGCCGGAGCCCGCCGCATCGCGGCGGACGTGGTGTTCCCGGTGCTGCACGGCACTTTCGGGGAGGACGGTACCATACAGGGGCTGTTGGAGATCGCCGGCCTGCCCTACGTGGGTGCCGGTGTCCTGTCCAGCTCCCTGGCCATGGACAAGGATAAGACCAAGGAGGTCTGGAGGCAGGCGGGGCTGCCGGTGGTGGACTCCCTGACCCTGCGCGACGCCTCCCCCGCCAGCGTGGAGGCCGTGCGGGCGCGCTTTGCCTTGCCGGTGTTCGTCAAACCCTCCGCCGCCGGCTCCTCGGTGGGCATCAGCAAGGTGAGCGCCCCCGGCGAGCTGGCCCCCGCCCTGGCCGAGGCGCTGCGCTACGACGCCAAGGCCCTGGTGGAGCCGGCGGTGGACGCGCGGGAGATCGAGTGCGCCGTGCTGGGCAACGAAGAGCCCGAAGCCTTCCCCCCGGGGGAGGTGGTGCCGCGGCACGAGTTCTATTCCTACGAAGCCAAGTACCTGGACCCCCAGGGGGCGGAGCTGCGCCTGCCCGCCGAGCTGCCGGAGGCCACACGCGCCGAGGTGATGCGCCTGGCCATGGCCGCCTTCCGCGCCGTGGAGGTCAGCGGCTTGGCCAGGGTGGACTTTTTCGTGGAGAAGTCCGGCGGGCGGATCTGGCTCAACGAGATCAACACCCTCCCGGGCTTCACCAACATCAGCATGTACCCGAAGATGTGCGAGGCCGCGGGCCTCGCCTACCCGCGCCTGCTGGACCGCCTGGTCGAGCTGGCCCTGGAGCGGCACCGCCGCCGCGCCGGGCTGCTGTTCTCCCGGGACTAATCCCGCTTCTTCGCCGCGGCCTTGCGCTCGACCTGCTCCTCCAGCAGGAAGCGCAGGACCGTGTTGCCGGCCACGATACGGTCCCCGTAGTGCAGCCGGACCGGGCCCTGCACCTCCTGGGTATTCAGATAGGTGGAGTTCTTGGAGCCCAGGTCCTCCAGAACGAACTCCTCGTCGGCGTCCCTAGCCACCCGGAAGTGCCGCCGGCTCAACAGGGGATCGCGGATCACGAAGTCGCAGTCCTCCTGCCGGCCGACCACCAGCGGGGATTCGGGAAGGACGCAGGACTCCCCGAAGTGGTCGCGGGAGAGCACTACCAGCACGCCGGCGCGGCCCAGTCGGCCGGCGGACTTGAGCTTCCCGCCCCCCGCTTCGGTGAGGGTGTTGGGGGAAGAGGATTCATCCATAGCTGGTGCGCATTATGCAGGATTTCGGCTTTCGCTTCCAGCCCGGAATCAAACCGCGATCGGCGCGGGGATATGCGGGTGCGGGTCGTACCCGCAAAACTCCACGTCCTCGTAGCGGAACTCGAACAGGGAGCGCACCTCCGGGTTCAGGCGCAGGCGCGGCAGGGCCCGGGGCGCGCGCTGGAGCTGCAGCGCGGCCTGCTCGAGGTGGTTGAGGTAGAGGTGGGCGTCGCCCAGGGTGTGCACGAGCTCCCCCGGGGCAAACCCGCTCACCTGGGCGACCATCGAAAGCAGCAGAGCGTAGGAGGCGATGTTGAAGGGTACCCCCAGGAACACGTCGGCGCTGCGCTGGTACAGCTGGCAGGATAGCCTGCCGGCCGCGACGTGGAACTGGAACAGGCAGTGGCAGGGCGGCAGGGCCATGTCCGGTATGTCGGCTGGGTTCCAGGCGCTGACCACCAGGCGGCGGCTGTGGGGGTTGCGGCCCAGCTCCTCCAGTACCCGGGCGAGCTGGTCGATGCTGCGCCCGTCCGGCGCCCTCCAGGCCCGCCACTGGCGGCCGTACACCGGGCCCAGCTCCCCGTCGGGGTCCGCCCAGGCATCCCAGATGTGCACGCCGTGTTCCTGCAGGGGGCGGACGTTGGTCTGCCCCCGGAGGAACCAGAGCAGCTCGTGGAGGATCGAGCGCACATGCAGCTTCTTGGTGGTGACGAGGGGAAAGCCTTCAGCCAGGTCGAAGCGCATCTGCCAGCCGAACAGGCCGCGCGTGCCCACCCCCGTGCGGTCAGCCCGCTCGGTGCCCCGCTCCAGCACCGCCCGCAGCAGCTCCAGGTATTGCCTCATGCCCCCTCCCCGCTGTGTGGAATATACCGCAGGCGGGAGACCGAAGCCAACGCCTTAGGACGGCCATCCCCCGGCCTTGCCTACCGCCAGCCCCGCGCGGTAGATTGTATCTACAAGGGCAGGGCGCCGGTTTCGGGCCCAGCCCCGTGGCCGCTCCTTCAGGGGGGCCAAACATCCGCTTCCAGGAGGGTTGTATCATGTCCAACAAGTCCTTCACGTTCGATCTAGGCCGCATCATGGACGACGCCTTCGAGTGGGCCCAGGACTTCAGCGAGCACTTCCAGCGCGGCATGCGCGGGGCTGGCTTCCCCGGGGCCGAGGAGCTCGGCGAAAAGCTCAAGGACCGCTTCAAGTGCTACGAGGACCTCTACCCGCACTACGACTATCCCCCGGCGAACATCTACCTGACCCGCGAAAAAAGCCTAGTCTTCGAGATCGCCCTGGCGGGGTTCGAAGAGCAGGGCATCAGCCTGGAGTTTCGCGGGGACTACCTGTACTTCTCTGCCCGCGCGCCGGAAGTCGAGGAACCCGGCGAGGGGGTGCAGTTCTTCAAGCGCCGACTCAAGCTGAAAAGCGTCGAGGAGCAGCGCTACTACGCGCCCGCCGACAAGTTCGACCACACGCGGGTCCAGGCGCGCTTCCGTGGCGGCCTGCTGCGCGTGACGGTCCCTCCCAGGGAGGGCGCCGCGCGTCAGGAGGGAATCAGGGTCAACATCGTGAACGAGGAGCAGCCCAAGACCTGAAACAGGCGATGCGGTGACAGTTGCCTCCGGCCCTGGTGTTGGATCATTGAATCGCCAGGGAGGATCAAACGATGACAAAAAAACGCATCACGGTATTGGGTTGTGTCCTGATCGCGGTCCTCGCCGCCGCCGCGGCATTCGCCGACGGCGGGGGCGGGTTCTTCTACGGCCTGCAGACCAACGAGTACCCGTTCCTGAAGGGGTATCCGATCCGCAACAACTCGCTGGGCC